>CAUYTZ010000407.1:0-10199 GCA_963575695.1 uncultured Gammaproteobacteria bacterium
CCGAGGCCGCAGCACGGGCCAAATCGACCTTCCTGGCCACCATGAGCCACGAAATCCGCACCCCGATGAACGGCGTGCTGGGCATGATCGAAATCCTTCAGCGCTCGCCGCTGGCCGCAGCCCAACGCCAAGCGGTGGACATTATACGCGACTCGTCCGAAACTCTGATTGCAATCATCGACGACATCCTGGACTTGTCCAAGATCGAAGCCGGACGTTTGCCGCTGGAAGCGGTGCCGGTTTCGATGCGCGAGATCGTGGAGGGCGTTGCCGATCTGCTGGCCATACGCGCACGCGAAAAGCGGCTAATGGTGATCACTGATCTTGATCCGGCCATTCCAGATCATCGGCTCGGCGATCCGGTGCGTTTGCGACAAATCTTGTTTAACTTGATCGGCAACGCGATCAAGTTCACCGAATACGGTTGTGTCACGGTCACGGTCGGTGCTGGCGAGCGTCTGGGCGGCGATGAGGTGGTTCGGTTTGAGGTCGCCGATACCGGCATCGGCATCAGCGCCGAGCAGCAGGAGCGCTTGTTCCAACCCTTTACCCAGGCCGATCCATCCACCACCCGCCGGTTCGGCGGCAGTGGCCTGGGGCTGTCGATTTGTCACCGCTTGGTCGGGCTGATGGGCGGGATGATTGGTGCCGATGGCCGAGTCGGCTCCGGCTCGTCATTTTGGTTCGAACTGCCGCTTCAAATCCAGAAACGGAACGAAACCTCCGCCATCGAGACCGATCTGGTCGGGGTGGATGTGGTCGTGGTCGAAGCGGTGCCGTGTGCCCGTCGGGCCGCAGCGGCCATGGTGACGGCGGCCGGTGCCCGGGTCACCGAGGCTGCCGGGCCGGAAGATGCGATTACAGCTCTCACTCAACTGCGGTCGGGAGAGACTCCGCAGCCGGTGGTGGTGGTGATTGGGCACGAACCGGGCGACGGCGACGGGTGCAAGCTGGCCGAAGAGGTGATTGGGACCAGAGGCCTAGCCGGGGTTGGGTTGGTTCTGATCGCCTTGTCCGATTATTCGGAGCTGGATCAAATTCTGTCCCGACTCGGTGTCAGTGCGGTGTTGTATCGACCGGTGCGACGCCATGCTTTGGTTCGTGCGGTGGCCTTGGCGGCGGGTCGGGCGGCACCCGCAGTGAAAGCGGTGGCCGAAGCGCCTGGTCTGACTACATTTTCTCCCCCCGAAATTGAGCAGGCGCGGGCAGCGGGGGCTTTGATCCTGATCGCTGAAGACAATCTGACCAATCAGGTGGTGATTAGGCGTCAACTCGACCAACTTGGCTTTGCTGCGGAACTGGCTCGTGATGGGGAAGAGGCGTGGGCGGCGATACAGGATCGCAGTTTCGGTCTGCTGCTCAGTGACTGCTTCATGCCGCGGATGGATGGCTATGAATTGGCACAGCGGATTCGGACTCGTGAACGTGAGCAAGGTATACCGCATCTGCCGGTGGTGGCGCTGACCGCCAGTGCCCTGGCTGGAGAGGCGGAGCGGTGCTTTGCCGCCGGCATGGACGATTATTTGGCCAAACCGGCCGGGATGAATACCCTGCTCGCGATTTTGTCACGCTGGCTGCCCCAGGCGTTGGCTTTGCGTAAGCCGCTGATGTTGGCCGATTCGCCGGAAGCGGTCAGTCAACCGGAGATTGAGGAGGCATCAGCGGGGCCAGCGCTCGCACAAATCCCGGTGCAAGGCGCGGCCTGTGGCCCGGATCGCAACATCCTCAATCTGGACCATGTTCTGGAGGTGTTTGGGGATCGGGCCACGGCGCGCGAGATGCTGGATTATTTCCTGGAAACCACAGTGCCGCAGTTGGCGTTGGTTGGAATCTGTCTGAACGCGGGCGAGATCGATAACGCGCGCGCCAATGCCCATGCCGTAGCTGGTGCCGCCCGCACCGCTGGCGCGCCGGAACTGGCGCAGCTTTGCTCTCAGGTTGAACTTGATCTGGTCCAAGGCCGATTGGACGCGGCACGGCAGGCGTTGCCCACCCTGAGCGCGGCGATGGCCAGGGTTGAGCGAGAGATTCACCAAGCCTTGTAAAGGGCTGATCAGCGCTGCCAGAGTCCAGATTTGCCGCCGGATTTATGCACCAGTCGAATCGCGGTTAATTCCATGCCACGATCGACCGCCTTGCACATGTCATAGACCGTCAGCGCCGCGACCGAAACCGCAGTTAGCGCTTCCATCTCCACCCCGGTGCGGCCGTTGACCTTGCATCTCGCCTCGATCACCACCGCCGAGCGCTCGGGATCGCAATCAAGGCTCAAAGTCACCGCCGCCAGTGGCAGGGGATGGCACAGCGGAATCAAGTCTGCGGTGCGTTTGGCGGCCATGATTCCGGCCAGCCGCGCCACCGCCAGGACATCGCCTTTGGCCACGCCGCCACCTTGAATCAGGGCCAGGGTTTCCAATCGCATGACCACCGCGCCCTCGGCCACCGCCACCCGCTCGGTCACGTCTTTGGCTGAAACATCAACCATCACCGCCCGGCCATGGTCGTCGAAATGAGTGAAGCCAGTCACGCTCTATCCTCCCGCGCCAGTAACGCCTGAGTCGCGGCGGCAACATCGGCTTGACGCATCAGCGATTCGCCAACCAGGAAGCAGCGCGCGCCGACCGCAGCCATTCGGGTCAAGTCGGCCGGGGTATAAAGACCGCTTTCCGCCACCACGAGCCGGTCGGGCGAAATCAGCGGTGCCAGCGCTTCGGTCACTGCCAGATCAATGGTCAAGGTCTTGAGATTGCGATTGTTAATCCCGATTAAACCGTCGGGACAGGGCAAGAGCAAGGCCCGCTCCAACTCGTCGCGGTCGTGAACCTCAACCAACACATCCAGGCCCAGACCGGTGGCCAATGTGGCCAGTTCCACAGCCAAGGCGTCATCAAGTGCGGCCATGATCAGCAACACGCAATCCGCGCCCAACGCCCGCGCTTCGACAATTTGATAGGGATCAATCAGGAAATCTTTGCGCAACACCGGCAGCGGACAAGCGGCGCGGGCCGCGACCAGAAAGGCGTCGTCACCCTGGAAATAGGGTACGTCGGTTAGGACCGACAGGCACGAGGCCCCCCCCTGGTGATAGGCACAGGCGAGCGAAGGCGGGTCGAAATCGGCCCGGATCAGACCTTTACTGGGGCTGGCGCGTTTGATTTCGGCGATCAGGCCCCAGGAACCGGCGTTCAGCGCGGATCGCAAGGCACGGACGAAACCACGCGGCGGACGAGCAGCGGCAGCGCGGCTTTCTAGCGCCGCGAGAGGCAGGGCGGCTTTGCAAGCGGCGATATGGTGCCGTTTATCGGCACAGATGCGGGCGAGAACATCGGTCACAGCATTTTCCTATGTTTCCGCTTTGCGATTGGGTTGCCGCCCAATAAATAGTTTCCAACTACCAGCGAATCAACGCACTGCCCCAGGTAAAACCGCCGCCCATGGCATTAACTAGTACCAGATCTCCCGGCTTGATTCGGCCATCGCTGACCGCATCGCACAGCGCCAGTGGAATTGATGCCGCCGAAGTGTTGCCATGCCGCGCCACCGTCAATACCACCTTGTCCATTGGCAGTTTCAGCTTGCGCGCTGTCGCCTCGATGATTCGGGTATTGGCCTGATGCGGCACCAGCCAAGTAACATCCGCCGGAGCCAGCCCGGTTGCGGCCAGCGCTTCTTCCGCCGCCTCACCCAAACGGGTCACGGCGTGGCGAAATACTTCCTGTCCGGCCATACGCACATGGCCGACGGTGCCGGTCGTCGAAGGACCACCATCGACATAAAGATGGTTATAGTGCCGGCCGTCGGAATGGAGATGAGTGGTCAGAATCCCGCGGTCAGCATTGGTCCCGGCCCCTTCGGCGGCACGCAACACCACCGCTCCGGCACCGTCGCCGAACAGCACGCACGTGGTGCGGTCCTGCCAGTCAAGCAGACGGGAAAAAGTTTCCGCCCCGATTACCAGCGCGGTCCGCGCCTGTCC
Source organism: uncultured Gammaproteobacteria bacterium (assembly GCA_963575695.1). GTDB lineage: Bacteria > Pseudomonadota > Alphaproteobacteria > Azospirillales > Azospirillaceae > CAUYTZ01. The sequence continues at coordinate 3,977 of CAUYTZ010000407.1, forward strand.
CAGGCGCAGGAAGTTATCGGCCACGGTCAGGGCATAGACGAAGCCCGAACAGACCGCCTGCAAATCGAAGGCGAAGCCACCGGTAATGCCAAGTTCGGCCTGAACCTTGGTTGCGGTGGCGGGAAAGGTCTGGTCGGGCGAGGTGGTGCCGAGCACGATCAAATCAACTTCGCCCGGCTCGACTCCAGCCCGTTCCAGCGCTTGGCGTGCCGCCGCTATCGCCAGGGTCGAGGTGGTTTCGTCCTCGGCCGCGAGATAGCGGTTGCGAATCCCCGTGCGCTGAACGATCCACTCGTCCGAGGTTTCGACCCGACTCGCGAGATCCGCGTTACTGACGGCCTGGCGGGGCAGACAAGCACCGCAGCCGAGAACCTGGGAGCGGACAACCATCTAAACCGCCGCGATCTTGGGAGCCTGAAGCGAGGTCACGCGATGCACCTCCTCCTTGATCCGGTCATTAAAGTTCTGCTGGGCCAGATCGATTGCCACACCGATCGCATTGGCGAAGCCCAGCGCATCAGTTCCACCGTGACTCTTGACGCACACCCCGCGCAACCCCAGGAACATGGCACCATTGTAACGGCGTGGATCAATGCGCTGCTTCAATTTGGTGAAGGCCGAGCGCGCCAGCAGATAGCCCAGCCGCGCCAGCAGTGAGGCCTGGAAAGTGCGACGCAAGAATTCGGAAAACAGCTTGGCCGTGCCCTCGGCGGTTTTAAGCGCGACGTTACCGGTGAAGCCATCGGTCACGATCACGTCCACCGTACCGGCACCGAGATCATTGCCCTCGACGAAGCCATGAAAGCGCAAGGGCAACGTCGTTTCGCGCAAGATCGCAGCAGCGACCTTCAACGATTCATGGCCTTTGACCTCTTCCGAGCCAATGTTAAGCAGTCCGACCGTTGGCTCCAACACGCCCAGGACGGTGCGGGCGAACACCGCACCCATCAGCGCGAACTGAACCAGATGCACGGCGCTGCATTCAACATTGGCCCCCAGATCCAGCATCACGCTCTCCCCGCGCTGAGTGGGGAAAAAAGACGCGATTGCCGGCCGGTCAATGCCCGGTAGCGTTTTCAGCACGATCTTGGCCATCGCCATCAAGGCACCGGTGTTGCCGGCCGAAACCACGACCCCGGCGCGACCGTCATGCACGGCATCGATTGCCAGCCGCATACTGGAATTGCGTCCGGCACGCAACGCCGCCGACGGCCTAGCCTCGCTACTGACCACATCGGTGGTATGATGAACCTTGACGTTAGCCAGCAGAGCCGGCCGCGCCGCAAGGAGCGGTTGCAACTGCTGTTCATCGCCAAACATCAGGAAGTCCACGTTGGGATACCGTTCGCGCGCGATGCGGGCCCCTTCGACGACCATATCAGGGGCGTGGTCGCCGCCCATTGCGTCCAATGCTACGGTCAACCGCTCGCCCACGTCGCTCAGACTCCCCGCTACTGGGATTTCTACCCCGGTCCCGACAAAACGTTAGACGGCGGTGGGCGCAACGACCTCCCGGCCATCGTAATAACCGCACGAACCGCACACATGGTGAGGCCGCTTCAGTTCACCACACTGCGGGCATTCGGCATAAGCCTGAGTGCCGAGCGCATGATGGGAGCGGCGCATGTTGCGGCGGGACTTGGAGGTCTTTTTCTTCGGAACAGCCATGGTGGATCACTCTGAATGGATCACTGGATATGGATCGGTGCGTAAGGGATTTGTCGGCGCAGGCTACGGCGTCAAACGGTGGAAGGGGCGGCCCGGTGACCGGACCGCCCCTGCGTGGAGGTCTTCATTACAGACAAATGGCGCACCGAGCAAGCACGAACACAAGCCGTGGTTTCGCTTTCGTCGAACTAAGCCCGACTTTATGCCCTCGAATCGTCTGGATCTGTTCCGGCGTAGGCCTCGGGTATGGAGGCACCGGGGCGGCGTGGATGGGTATCGAGTGCCAACGACAGATGCTGCGCAACCAATTCGCCGACATCGATTCGGTCATTTTCGACCGGCTCCGGCAGGTCATCGTCATCCACCGTCGCAGAGTTGAACAGAATTTCGAATCGGTTTACTCCTGCCGGAGCTTCAATCGCGAACAAGGCCGAAAACGCCTCCGTCACCACGGCCGCAAAGGGTTCAAGGGTGACGACACAAATCTGGATCACTTCAGCCTCGAATCGGCCTTTGACCCGAACCATGCGCCCGCGATCGATCGGACGCAGGTGGAGCTTGGCGTCAAGCCTGGTCAGCCCTTCCAACCCAAGGCGCCGGCCCAGAGCCTCCCGTTCGGCGGCATTGGCCGTAATTTCAAGCACGAAACCGCCCTCTGCGGCCGCGACATCGACCGATACCGGGCGAGAAAACTCCGGCGGTGGCTCTGGCGGCCCCGGCGATACGGTTTCCGCCGCTGGCGGGCTTATCCCGGCCGTGCGGGTTCGGCGTCGCCCGGCCCCCTCTCGACCTTCTTCAACCACGACCAGTTTGTGGCCACGCAAACTCGATCTGCCCATTACCGCTACCTCCGGACACCTCGGCACGAGGTCAAAACCCAGCACGAGATCAAGACAAAGCAACATTGCCCTAGTGCAACATTGACAGAACGAAGCCGTCGGTGCGATGGTTGCTCACCGGCCGCCGACCCTCGCCCGCCGGCCCACATTAGCCGATTGCCATGACCGGATCGACCTTTCTCAAAACCTCATTGCTCGCTTTGCTGACGCTGCTCGCCGCAGCCTGTGCCCAAACCTTGGCGACTCGGGGCAACATCGTCGATGACGACCGCCTGGCGGAAGTTCAGGTCGGACAGGCGCGCAAAGACGATGTCGCCTCGGCCCTGGGCACGCCGACTGCGATCTCCACCTTCGATTCCAATACTTGGTATTATGTCGGGGAGCGCACGGAACGGGTTGCATTCTTCAAGCCTGACGTGCTTGAGCGCAAGATTGTCATCGTGCGTTTCAATCAAGCTGGCGTGGTCGAGAAGATCGATCAGATGAATCAGGATCAGGCCCAGGACGTTGACTTCGTCGATCGCCAGACCCCAACCGCAGGCAAGGATCTGTCGTTCTTTGAACAAATGCTGGGGAATGTCGGCCGCTTTGGCGGCAAGAAGGCCGGCGGTGGCGGTCCGGGGTCACCCGGCGGGACGTGATCGGCGGGGGATGTGATTGCGCCACCCCCCAGGGGCCTTTAGGCCCCTGGGGGCGGTTGGCTTCACCCACCCAGTAGGCGGTCGATTCGTTCCTTAAGCTTGGCCAGCACGGGCGGCTTGACCACGAAGGCGTTGACTCCCAGCGACATCGCCTGCTTAACCACCTCCGATTCGCCGTGGTTGGTCAAGAATACCACCGGGGTGCGGGGATTGCGGACTTGAGTATTGGCCCTCAACCCCTTAAGAAATCCCAGACCATCAACCGGCTTCATTTCAATATCGCAAATCACGATATCTGGATTGTGGGTAACGCAGGCAGCCAGACCGGCCTCACCATGTTCAGCCTCGATCAGGGTTCGAAATCCGATCTGGCGCAGGATCGTTATGATCGTTCGGCGAACGAACGGCTGGTCTTCAACCACCAACGCCGTAAATTGTCCGTAATCGATCTCCGGTTTGTTCATTGCTTCCCCTTCGCATTGACTGAAAGTCTGCCATTTAAGAAAGTCTGCCACAGTAAAAACCGCTGGGTATCACTGGTAGCGGGCGACGAACTCGGCCACCTTGCCGTTGGCACGCAATTTTACCACCGCATCGTTGAAACGTTGGAAACGCTCTTTCGTGACCGTCGCGCGGCTGAGCATGAAGTGATAATCCGGGGAATCGAACGCCGGGGTTAGACCGACGATTCGGTCACTGATGCCAAGATCACGCGCCGTGGCCAAGACGGTGACGGTCTGGCCGATCACGCCGGCCAGTCGGCCGCTCATCAGTTTGCGCAAATTGGCCTGATGATCGCGTGCGGCGTCGATTCGGGCCGCGAACTCTGGGTGAGTGGCCAGCAACTGGTCAAATGGGATGCCATAAGAATAGCCGTTGACCGTGCCGATCTGTCCCGGAACATTGAGTAAGTCTTCAATTTTTTCTAGGTGGAGATAGGGGGCTTGTTCACGGCGTACGAACAGCCGCACCTCGATCGATAGGTAAGGATCGCTAAACCAGGCGAAGTGATCGCGTTCGGGCTTACGAATGGCGTTCATGACCACATCCAGCACGCCCTCGGCAATTGAGGTGACAATTCTAGCCCAGGGCAGTGGCGTTATTATAAAAGTACAGCCAATTTCCGCCCCGACTGCCTGTAGCAGGTCAATTTCGATGCCGGTCAACGAGCCATTGCTGTCGTAGAATTGGAAAGGCGGATAGGGGGCCTCCGTCCCGACTCGCATTTCGCAGGCTGGTGCGCTCGATTGTGGCGCGGGAGACTCTTGGGCTGATACCGACGCCACCAAAAACAGGACGACCAGAGCCGTCACCATCGCCGAAATCATCGCCGACGGTTTGGCCGGACAGTACCGGATATGGGCCGAATCCACGTCCACCCCATTTTCCTCGCCGCAGTTGCTGTCGGACCGTGCTGCGTTTGGCCCTATTCCAGGAGAATCAAAGCCCCAAGTGATTTTGCCATCACCCGTATTCATTCACAGGAAAACCGGTTGGCTGGGGCGCCAGGATTCGAACCTGGGATGGCGGTACCAAAAACCGCTGCCTTACCGCTTGGCGACGCCCCAATGCCTTGCCTTGAAGGCAACATAGCCCCAAACTCGATGGATCGCAACCATTGGGCGGCGACAAATTTTGGCCACGGTATCGGCCTGGAACCAACTGGGGAAAAACGACAATGACGGTATTGGTGTTGGGGCTGGGCAACATTCTGCTGCGCGACGAAGGTTTGGGGGTGCGCGTGGTCGAGGCACTTGAGCAGCGTTATCGGGTGCCGTCAGGGGTTACTGTGCTTGATGGCGGTACCTCTGGGATGGATTTGCTCGACAGCATTGCCGGAACCGGTGATTTAATCGTGGTTGATGCGATTCGCGCGGGGCGTGCTCCGGGAGAATTGGTTCGATTGACCGGGGAACAAGTCCCGGTTTTTTTTCGCCAGCGGCTATCGCCCCATCAGCTAGGGTTGAGCGACTTGTTGGCGACCTTGGCACTTCAGGACCAGTCGCCCGCTTCTGTGACTATCCTTGGTTGTGAACCACTGGATCTGGCATTGGGGCTGGAACTGTCACCAACCGTTGCCGCCCGAATCGACGATCTGGTTGCCGCTGTGGTGGCCGAAGTGGCCAGTTTGGGTTATTCGATGGAGCCAGGATCCGCATAAACAACACAATTCGTGCGTAGTTACGGGTGCCTTTTGCTAAATTGCTGTTGTAAATTCCTTCGATCGATGCACATTATTGTGGCGGACGCGGTTTTGACCGAAGGCTGGCGATGCTGGCGGTTGAGCGGCCGATTCAGAAAAGGGAAGGATTTAGTGGCAATGGCATTGCGTAATTTGTTGTCATCTTTCCGAGGCGTGGTCGGTCTGGGTGCAGCGGTGCTGGCTCTGGCGTCTGTGGCCTGGGCGTCTTTGGCCGGGGCGACCGAGGTCAGAGTCGGGTTTGTTCCCGTGGTCGGGGACGCTCAGATCTTTGTCATCGAAGGGGAAGGCTGGGCCAAGCAGGCCGGACTGGAGTTTAAGCCGATCCAATTCGAATCCGGACCGGCCATGATCAGCGCCTTGGCTTCCGGAACGCTTGATGCTTATTTCGGAGGCATTGGCGCGGTCATGGTTGCCTTTGGAAAAGGCATCGGCGTCAAAGTCATGGCCGCCACTTCGATCGAAGAAGTGGCCATGATCGCGCGCGGCCCGTTCGCCAAACTGCCGACCGCAGCGACCGCAGCCGGCTTCAAGGCCTTTGCCGAAGCCAACGGCCGGCCGGTCAGACTGGCCACCCAGCCGGCCGGCTCGATTCCCGACACTGTGCTGCGTTACTGGCTGGAAACCACGGTTAAGGCCGATCCGGCGCATTACAAGATCATTGGGATGGGGATTGAGCAGACCCAGCAAGCGTTGCTGGCCGGAGCGGTTGATGCGGCCAGCGTGCGCGAACCAACCCTGACCCTGGTGCGGGAACGGGATGCCGGGGTTCGGTTGCTGGCCCTGGGCGGCGAGATGATGCCCGATCACCCCGGCTCGGTGCTGGCGTTGACCGATGCCTTTGTCGCTAAGAACCGCGCGGCGGCAGCGACGCT
>CAUYTZ010000408.1:0-1251 GCA_963575695.1 uncultured Gammaproteobacteria bacterium
CGGCGCCACCAGCCCCGACTTCTGTGGTGGCCGCAACCACCTCCCGCCCGGCGGTGCCGGCGGCCATCCTGGTATCGGCGAACGCTTGTTCGGCAGCCTGCAAGCCGTCGTGAACCAGCCGCCCCAACCCGTCCACCGCCCCCCCAGACCCCCCCACCCTTCTTTTTTAATCATTTTTTACCCGATTGCTGGGCATACAACTTTGGAAGTTGCCTTACCGAGTTAGGCAACAGAAAAACTCCGATCCTTGGGGGTGGCCGATGCCAGGATAGCTTGGCATTCTAAGCCGGGCGGGAGGTGGTTGCGGCCACCACAGAAGTCGGGGCTGGTGGCGCCGCGATGGGCCGTGAGGTCGCCGAAGGCGCCGAGACCGGCGGTCAGGCGCTCAATGAGATGGCCCGGCTCGGCGAGGATGTCGCCATCGGCATGGCGGCGCGCACCGGCATGATCGGGCAGGCGCTGCGCGGCCTCGGGCCGATCGGCCTCGGCGCGGCGGCGGCGGTCGGCGTCCTGTGGCTGGCCTTCGACGACGCCAAAAAGAGCGAGGAGGACCTCACCCGGATCAATCAGGCGCTCGCCCGCACCGGTGCCGCCGCCACCCTGACCGCGAAGGATGTCCTGGCGCTGGCCGACGGCCTGTCGCAGCACACCCTGGCCACCAAGGCCGAGGCGCTCCAGGCCGAACAGGAACTGATAAAGGTCCATTCGGTGCTGGGCGACAGCTTCGAGCGCACCTTGCGGCTCTCGGCCGATCTGTCGGCGGCATTCGGCGGGTCTCTCACCAGCAACGTCAAACTGCTGGACGCGGCGCTCGACGAACCGGAACAGGCGTTGGAGAGTCTGGAACGGGCCGGCGTCCGCTTCACCGACGGCCAGCGCGACCTGATCGAGAGTCTGGTCGAGTCCGGCCGGAGCTTCGAAGCCCAGCAGGCGATCCTCGACGCGGTAGCCGAGAGCGTCGGCGGGTCCGATGCCAGCGCCCAGCACGGCCTGACCGGCCGGATCAAGGACCTTAGCTCCGCCATCGACCAGCTGGGGGCGGTCGCTGCCAACCGCTCGGATGTCATCGGCGCGCTGGCGCGGGTGCTGGGCTATGGGGCGGGGTCTGCCGACGGGCCGGGGCTGATCGAACGGGGGGTCTCCGCGATGGCGGACACCGTCAAATCGGTGGTGACCGCGGCCACGGACGCTCTGGATGAGACCTCGCAAAGCCGGCTCGACGCGCTTCAAGCCAAGCATGACCAGCTGATC
>CAUYTZ010000409.1:0-16890 GCA_963575695.1 uncultured Gammaproteobacteria bacterium
CCGCGTGCTCGACGATTACGATGCGATCGTCGATGCCTGTTGCGTAGCCTGGAATGCCTTCGCGGCTGACACAGAACGGATGCATTCACTGACTAGCTACCCCTGGATTCCGTGTGTCATTCATTAGGCTCGCTGGTATAATTCCACGGGGGTTGATCAAGGGGGGGGCCGATCAAGGGGGGGCGATCAAGGGCCAGAGCTTAAAGAGAAGCTGTTCGGGACCGGCCGTCACATCCGATCACCTCAACCCGGCTTCGGCCGCCGCCTTCGGCCGAAATCTTGACCTGGACCCCAATTCTTTCGACCATGGCCGGGATGTGGCTAATCACGCCAACCTGACGGCCGCCAGCATGCAGCGCTTCCAGGCACGACAGCGCCAGATCCAGGCTGTCGGCATCCAGCGCGCCGAAGCCTTCATCGATGAACAGTGTGCCCACGCGCACCCCGCCGGTCATTGACGACAGCCCTAGCGCCAGCGCCAACGAGACGAGGAAGGTTTCGCCGCCGGACAGGCTGTGTACGCCGCGCGCCTCGTTGCCCATGTCCAAATCGAGGACTTGGAGATCAAGATCTGCGCCCGGAATCCGTTCCAGTCGGTAGCGGCGGGCCAGATCACGTAGATGGTGGTTGGCGTGGTGCAGCAGCACCTCTAGGCTAACGCCCTGGGCGACGTTGCGCAGCCGTGCGCCATCGGGCGAGCCGATCACCTGATCCAGTTGGGCCCAGACCTGATAGGCTTGGTTCTGGCGCTGGTGGGCTTGATCCAGTTCTACCCGGCGGCGACGGTGGTCGTCGTCGGTCGCCAACCGGGACTTCATCGCGATGAGCGACCGGGTTGCTTCCGTTCCGGCCCGCCGGGCTTCGATCAGCGTCTGTTCGGCGATGGCGGCACTGGGCGGGGTTGGCTGTGGTGCGGCAGCGGCGTGAGCGGCTTGTTGCTCCTGCCGCTCGGACAACACGGTTTCTGCCCGTTGCATCGCCTGATCGAACACGGCCAAAGCCGCCCATTCCCGTTGCGCCCAGGTGGCGTCATGGGCCAGCCGGCGGCGAGTGGCGGTTTCGTCTAGGCCGTGTTCGGTCAGCGCCCGGGCCAACGCCGCTCGTGTCGCTTGCGCCTGCGCCTGCCGTTGGGCCAGGGCGGCGGCGGCGTTGCGCGCATCTTGTTCGGCTGCGGCCAGAACGGTAGCGGCACCCTGTTTCGCTTGTCCGGCCTGGGTTGCGGCCTGTTCAGCGCTGGCGATGGCCCGATTCAGTCCGGCGCGGACCGTGGTCACAGCCTTTCCGCCCAACAGCACGGTACGCGCGCGGCGCAGCCCGTCCATCCGTGTCCGCAGCCCGGCAACAACCCCGGCCGCTGTCCCAAGTTCGGCGTTTACGGCGATGAGCGTCCCCGAGTGCTCGGCCAACTGTGGTGCAAGGATGTCGCGCTGCTGCTGATGGCTGACCAGTTCGGTACGACGTTTGCGCCACTCCTGACAGCGGCGCTCCAGTTTTTGGCGGAAGTCTTCCGGGTTTTGAGTCGCCGCTTCTTGCCAATCTTCGAGACCCGCGAGTGGTTCGGCCAGTTGTTCCAGGGTTTCTGTGCGGGTGTTGTGGGCGGAGTCGCGGGTGGCGGTGGCCTGATCTTGATCCCGCACTACGGCGGCGCGCCGTTCGGCTAGTTTAGCGGTTTCGGTTTGTAGCCGGTTTAGGTGTTCGAGGCGGTTGCGGTTGTAATCAGCGGCCACTGTTAGCGCCTGTTGGTGAGCCTGGGCCGCTTGTTCGCGCTGATGAATTTCGGCCAGTTGGTTATCCAGCACCGTGCGGCGGTCGGCCAGAACCGTGGCCACCCCGGCCGTTTCCGGTCGCTCGGGCAGTGGCGGCGCGGCCGCAGCGGTGGCCAGTTTTTGCCAACGTTCGGACAGGGTGCGGAACTCGGTCGCGCACTCAGGCAGCAACTGGCTTTCGATCTTTTGCAGCCGTTCACGGGCCCCACGGGCGGCGGCTTGTCGTCCGCCCAGCTTCATCCCCAGTTCCTGCTTATCGGTGGCGAGCGACTTGACGCGCTGTTCCTGTTCGCCCAGCATTTGGCCATAAGCCGGAGCCTGATCGGCCCACGGGTGGGTCTTGGAGCCGCACACCGAACACGGTTCTCCGGGCACCAGTTGGGCCCGCAACTCCTTGACCGATTTCTTGCTCGCCTGTTCCAGCCGCTTCTGTGTCGCTTCCGCTTCGGCCAACTGGGCACCGATGACGTCGAGCGTGCGCTTCAGATCGGTGGTGGCCTGCTCCTCCTGCTCGGCTGTGGCTCGGCGTTCGGCGGCCTCGGCGATCAGGATTTGGTGGCGCGCGTTCACGCCGGCGGCTTGATCGGCCAACACCGCCAGGGTGGTAAGCCGCTCCCGTTCAGTCTGAAGCCCTTGTCGGCGAGCGGTGAGTTCGGCTACGGCCTCGATCGGCGCGGCGCGGAGTGCGGTCAAGGCTCGGCTGGCGTGATCGAGCGCTTCCGCAGCCTGGGCGCGCGTGGTGGCCAGCTTTTCGGTCGAGGCGTCGATTTCGGCCATAGTGACCGTGCTCGCCGCCAGCATTCGTTCGGCTTCGACGGCGGCGCGGGTCGCTTCGGCCAGTCGGCGCAATAGCCGTTCCCAGCGCGGCCAGTCTTCGGCCGCCGGTGCCAGCGCCCTTTGCTGTTCCAGCCAGCGGTTGGCGGCACCGAGGATTTGAGCATGACCAGCATCGGCTACGCGAACCTGATCGAGTGTTTGCTCCGCAGCTTGGAACCGAGCCAGAGTTGCGGTGTGTGCGGCTTCCGCCCGCGTCAGCTCCGGGGTCAGGGTGGCCAGTTGGGTGTCGAGCGCCACCGCTGCCGCCAAATCCGGTTCGGCAGTGGCCAGTGCGGCGCGGGCCTGATCCAGCGCCATTGCGGCAATTTCGCTCTGCCGCTGGCGCTGGTCGTGGGTTTGCCGGGCTTGTTCGGCCTGTTCGGTGGCGATGGTGTGATCACGAAGCGCCGTAGCGGCTTCGGGGGTGGTCCGGTCGGCGTCGGCAACCAGGGGGCGTAGTGGCTGCGCGGCTTCAACCGCGTTCAGTTCGTCCCGTCGGGGTGCGGCGGCGCTAACCGCGTTTTGCGCCTGAGCCTGAGCCGCAGTCGCGGTTTCGATGCCTTTGGCCAGATCATCCGCTCGTCGTCGCCACGCCAACGCCATGCCGGCCGCAGCGGTCTCCGCCTCGGCAGCGGTGGCGGCGATCGACAAACGTTCGGCTTCGGCTTCGGTTTCGGCACGCCGCTCGTCGGTCAGCACTGCCACCGCCGCACGTTGAACTTCGATCGAATCGAGCGCGGATTTTTCATTCTTTTCCCGTTGATCGGCTAGGATCGAGATGCGGGTGTAGAGTTCGGTGCCGGTGATCGCTTCCAGCAACGCCGAGCGTTCCCTGTACGGTGCTTTGAGAAAGGCGGCGAAATCGCCCTGAGCCAACAGCGCGGCGCGGCGGAACTGCTGGTAATCCAGCCCCAGCCGGGCTTTGATTTCGGTTAGAACCGTGGTTTTGGTGTCGCCGAAGCGGGCCCCGTCGTCCAGCGCGGTCAGGGCCATGATTTGCGCCTGAAGCTTGCCGTTCGCCCGGTCACGGGCCCGACGCACCTCCCAGCGGGCACGGTAACGACGGCGGTCGATGCCTTCGAAATCGACTTCGGCCCAGCCATTGACTGCGCCACGGCGCAAAATGGCCCGCACGTCGCCGGGGCCGAGGCGTTGGTCTTCGGTTTCGTCGGCGCGGCCGATCGAAGGGCCTTGGGTGGTCGGGCGGCGGGGAAAGTCATCGAACAGCGCCAGACACAGCGCATCGAGCAGAGTGCTTTTACCGGCTCCGGTTGGGCCGGTGATGGCGAACAGTCCGGCTCGGGCTAGCGGCGGCGCGGCCAGATTAACGTCGAACTCTCCGGCCAGGCTGGCCAGATTACGACCGCGAATCGCAAGCAGTCTCATGGGTAAGTTCCGTCCCCAATCATGTGGGTCCAGGGGCCTATGGCTCCTGGTGGGTCCAGGGCAAAGCCCTGGTCGCCGAAGGCTTAAGAGTCATTCTGGGCTTGAGTTACCAGGGACTGAAAGGCGGCCAGCAACTCCGGCGGCGGCGGATCACTGAATCTGGCCCCACGCCATGCCTTCAAAAACACTTCATCGGGCGACAGCACCGACAGATCCGCCTGTGGCAGCGCGGTGTCGTCTTCCACCCGTCCGCTCCCGTTCGCTTCACCGTAGCTGATCGGCCACGACAGCAGCCGCGCCGCTTTGCCCGTTACCGCCTGCTCAATTTCCGTCCGCACTCCCGGTCGCGGTGTGGTCAGCAGGATCGAGGCTTCAACATAGGGCCAGCGTTCGGGCGGCAGGGTTGCGCTGGCGGCGTCGGGCAGCGCCGCCAGCGCCGCCAGCGTCTCTTCCGCCGAGCCGGGTTTGCCGCCGGCGGGCAGACGCAGGATTTCGACCGCACGCGGCACCAGCAACGGTGTGATCTTCGTCGTTCGTACGCCTTCGATCGTTACCAACACCACCTGATGAGGATAATTTGCCTCACTCAACGCCAGCGGCAGCGGCGAGCCGCTGTAGCGTACGTGGGGTCGTCCGCCGACCTGCTGGGGCCGGTGCAAATGACCAAGTGCGACATAGGCCGCGTCTTCGGGAAAGATCTCCGCCGGCAAGGCGTGGACGCCGCCGAGCAGGATGTGGCGCTCGCTCATTTCCGATACTTGGCCACCGGTCATGTGGCAATGGCCGATGATGACCAGCGCCTGATCGGGGGTTGTTCGTGTCCGCGCCGCGTTCAGCGCCAGAGCGTACAGCCGGCGCGTACCGGCCAGAGTTGCGTCGTCGTCCGGGTCTTCAACGTCACCTGCGGTCGGGGGCGGGAGTTCGGACGGGCGCGGAAACGGTACCGCGACGCACCATGCCGCCACAGATCCCGCAGCATCGGTCAGCGGTACCAACAGCCGTTCCGGGGCCGGGGAGTCGTCATCCGCACGCGGCAGGCCACCGATCAGGTGGACACCGCGATCGGCCAGCAGGGGGGCCGGCGCTTCTAGCCGGGCACCACTGTCGTGATTGCCAGCGATGATCACCGTGGTCAGGGCCGGCAGACGGCGGCGGGCTTCGGCCAGAAAGCGATAGAACCGGGTCAGCGCTGAGGTGGGTGGGTTCTGGCCGTCAAAAACATCACCGGCGATGATCAGGGCATCGATCTGCTGCTCAACCAGCGTGTCCAGCAGCCAATCCAGAAACCAGCCGTGTTCGGCCTCGCGCCCAATCCGGTGCAGGGTCTGGCCTAAATGCCAGTCGGCGGTGTGCAGCAGGCGTAACATCGGTGCGGGATACCCCTTGATTCTGTTGGGGGGGGATTCTGTTCGAGCGTTAACGTTGAGGAAACGGGGGCGCGGGCACGACCACGGTTCCGGGCGGGACCGACGACTGCCACGGTTGGCGGCCGCCGCCCCCTTCATGGCGGCTGGTGGTGGCGGGAACCTCGGTGTAGCACGAGCCATTGAGCGGGCCGCAATCCCAGCGATAGCCTTCCGGCTCGGCGATCATCAACCCGCCGCGAAAGAAGGCACATTTGCAGCGTACGCCGGCCTGACAGGTCATGGCTCCGGCATATTTGGCCTCGCACACCGGCGGCTGCTGGGCCGTCGCGGTGTGGCCGGCGCCGGTCATGATGGTCAGAGCCGAAAAGACCATCACAATCAGGGACAAACGGTTCGCGATCATGGTCATCCTTCTTCTCCTTATTTTTTACTTCCGGTTAGTTAATTCCACGTTCGGCCTTAATTTGGTCATAGGCGGCGTTGATACCGGCCATCTTGTCGGTGGCGATGACGATGAATTCTTGCGGCAGGCCCTGGGCGATCAATCGGTCAGGGTGGTGTTCACGCAGCAGCCGGCGGTAGGCAACCTTCAACTCATCATCGCCGAGTGTGCGCGCCACACCCAGAATTTCATAGGGGTCCGGCTCGCCGGAATCCCCGAACCGGCCGGCATGGGCGGCGCAGATGCGGTGAAAATCCTGATCCGAAAATCCGAAAATCCGTGCGACTTGATGAAGATATTCCAACTCGCTCTGTTGGAGCACGCCATCGGCTTCGGCGATTCTAAACAGGCCCTCCAGCAACTCTTCCAGCACCGCGCGGCGGTGGCGGAACATCCGCGCGACCTGACGAGCATAAGGTTGGAAGCCGACGCTGTCGGTGCGCGCCTGATCGAACAGCTTGCCGACCGAGCGCAATTCCTCTGGCGGTACCCGGAACACGCGCTTGAAGATCTCAATCTCGGCCCGGCTGACCGAGCCATCGGCCTTGGCCATCTTAGCCGCCAGGACGATCACGGCGATGGTGAAGGCGATGCTTTTGGTGCCATCCTTGCCGCGTCCGTGTGGCTCGCCATCACCGCCGTCCTCTGGCGGGGCATGGCTGAATTTGTCCACCGCATGCCCAGCGGCGGCACCGATGATCGCGCCGATCGGACCGCCCATAGCGAATCCGGCCGCGCCGCCCAGGATTTTGCCCCAGATGCTCATCATTCACGCCGGTTAGGTTTACGCAGGTTAGGCTTACGCGAGCCCAGTCACGGTGCAGTCGTCACCACACACAATGATAGCCGATTCCGCTGGCGTTGTCGCCGGCGTTCTGTCCAGGCTGGCTGTTGCGGTATCGCCACAGTATTTACCCGTGATCGGGTGGCCCGTGGTGGGGTGGGTTGTTAAGTTGGCATTGGTGATCTGTATGTTGCAGTGCAATATGGGCGGTGGCCGAGGAACAAGGCCGGATTGGTGCGCACGACCCCGCGCAACGATGCCCAGGGGAGGAAGCCAGGGGTTTTGCCCGGCAACGGGCTTTGTCGTCGAGCTTAATCTCATGACCGCCTATCGCAAACTACTGCCGACCGAACTCTTCCGCTACCGCGACCATCTGTTGCGGCTGGACGCGGAAGACCGTCACGCCCGTTTTGCCGGCACGGTTTCGGATGATTCCATCCGCCGTCACTGCAAGGGCTTGGACTGGACCAACACGGTTGTGATCGGCTATTTTGATCAGGGTGAGTTGCGCGGTGCCTCTGAACTTAGGTTTGAATCCGGCCTTCGGCCTGAACGGGCGGAACTGGCGTTCAGCATCGAAAAGCCGTTCCAGAACCATGGCATGGGCGCGTCGTTGATGCGCCGGGCGCTGACCGTGGCCCGCAATCGCGGCATCGAGACCATCGACATTATCTGCTTGATGGAAAATCGGCGGATGCAGCGGCTGGCGCGCAAGTATTCCAAGTATGTGGTCACCGAGTGCGGCGAGGTCGATGTGTCGATTCCGCTTAACCGGGCGTCGCCGGTGTCGGTGATGCTGGAAACAATTGAAGACGGGGCCGGGGCGGTGTCAACCCTGATGGACCAAACCCGGGGGCTGCTCGGTTTCTTTTATCGCGATTATCTGCCTCCGGTTTCGGCCAGCGGCGGGGTGGCATGACGGACGCTCGCTTGACCTGATAGGGAAGGGCGATTGATAGTCGGCTGGCCGTATCTCGCGGCAGCGGATCACGCGGAGGGGGCAACAGATGACGTTGTCGAAGCCGGCTCAACGCGCCTATATCCATACCCGTCAGGTGACTTGCGAGGGTTTTCGTCGCGCCGATGGCTTGTGGGATATCGAAGGCCACCTGACCGACCTTAAAACCTATGGTTTTGAAAGCGAACACCGGGGCAGGATCGATCCCGGCGACCCGATTCACCAAATGTCGATGCGCCTGACCGTGAATGATGCGCTGATCGTGCAGGCGGTCGAGGTGGTGACGGAAAAAGCCCCGTTTCATCACTGTTCGGATATTTTGCCCAACTTCCAGAAACTGGTTGGTCTTAACATCGGGTTGGGTTGGACTCGTGCGGTGCGTGAGCGGCTGGGCGGATCGCTGGGTTGTACCCACATGGTTGAACTGCTGGGGCCGGTGGCGACCACCGCTTTTCAGACCATCTTCCCGATTCTCTACCGCGAGCGTCTGGACCGTGAAAAGGACCAGCCCCCGCCGGCGGACGCGCCCGTGCGGCGGCCGGAGCTGCTTGATATGTGCCATGTCTTCGCCAGTGACGGTACTTTCGCTCGCCGCCATTGGCCGGAATTTTACACTGGCTCTTCAGAAAGTGGGGCCAAGGGCCTCTAGGTTCTCGGTGGGTCCAGAAGCCCGTGGCGCTTAATTCCAGGGGAAATTCCTGATCGCTTGACCGGCCGACGTGGGAAGGCGATAAACCCCGATGCAGCCGGGAACCTGGAGGGTCGGAGTGGTGAATCGGATTTTTTCGGGCATGCAGCCCACGCGTCAATTGCATTTGGGTAATTATCTGGGGGCGCTGCGCAACTGGGTGGCGTTGCAGAAGGATTTCGAGTGCATCTTCTGCGTGGTCGATTTGCATGCGCTGACTCTGCCGCAAGACCCGGCCACGCTGCGCCATAATATCCGCGAAGTGACTGCATCTTATATCGCCGCCGGAATTGATCCCAAACAGTGCATCATCTTCGCTCAAAGCGGTGTTCCGGCGCATAGCGAACTGGGCTGGCTGCTGTCGTGCCACACGCCGCTCGGCTGGCTCAACCGCATGACCCAGTTTAAGGAAAAGGCCGGCAAGCACCGCGATAACGCCGTGCTCGGCCTTTATGGCTATCCGGTGCTGATGGCGGCCGATATCCTGCTCTACAAGGCCACCCATGTTCCAGTCGGCGAGGACCAGAAGCAGCATCTGGAGTTGGCGCGCGATATCGCCGGGGCCTTCAACCGCTTCTATAAGCAGGACTATTTCCCGCTGCCCGAGCCGCAGATTTTTGGCGAGGCGACCCGGGTGATGTCGTTGCGCGACGGCACCAAGAAGATGAGCAAATCGGACGAATCCGAATATTCGCGCATCAATATGACCGACGATGCCGACGCGATCGCGATCAAGATTCGCAAGGCCAAGACCGATCTAGAGCCGCTGCCGGAGACGGTCGAGGCGCTGGAAAAGCGGCCCGAAGCCGGCAATCTGATCACGATCTATGCGGCCTTGGCCGACATCGGTCGCCCGCAGGTTTTGGCCCAGTTCGCCGGGGCCCAATTCTCGGCGTTCAAGGTGGCGCTGGTTGATCTGGCGGTGGCGAAGCTGGCCCCGATCAACGCTGAAATGAATCGGTTGATGGCCGAGCCGGGCGAGATCGATCGCATTCTCAAGCTTGGTGCCGAGCGTGCCGGCGACATCGCCAGGCCGAATATCAATGAATTGAAGGACATCATCGGGCTGCCGCGTTTGTGATTAAGCATCTGGCCAAATCCAGCCGCTGGCTGGTGTGCGCCGCAGCGGTGGCGCGTGACTTGCGTGTCGGCTGGGATCTGCGTCGTGGTCGCTTCGACACCGATTCGGGTTCCGCCCACGCCGGGTTCGATCTCAACGCCTCGCTGGATTATATCGAGCGGGTCTATCGTGGCTATCTGATCCGGGCCGGATGCGATCGCTTCACCGGCACCGTGGCCGAAATTGGTCCTGGCGACAATTTCGGCGTGGCGGCGATGATCTTGGGCCACGGCGCGGAGCGGGTTTATGCCATCGATCGCTATTATTCCCGCCGCGATTCAGACCAGCAGGCGCGAATCTATCGTGCCCTGGCCGCTCGTCACGGTCTTGATGCCCTGTTTCCTGGCGGGCAGGCAACGGAGGCGATCGCCGGTCTGAACTATCTTTATGGCCAGCCGGCCGAAACCTTCTTTCGCACCGCTGGGGTCAGTTTCGACGCCATCGTTTCCTGCGCGGTGCTGGAGCATCTGTATGACCCCCTGGGTGCGCTGAGCGATATGGCCGCAGCGCTGAAGCCGGGGGGAGTCATGGCCCATCAGGTCGATCTCAGCGATCATGGCATGTTCCCCCGCCATCCGCCTCTGACCTTTCTGACCATCCCGCGCGGGTTGTATCGGTTGATGGTGACCCATGGCGGACGGCCAAACCGGGTCATGGCCCACCGCTATCGCCATTGGCTGGCGACAAGCGGGTTGCGCGGTTCGATTTTGGTTACCGGCTTGGCCGGCGGCGTGGAGCCGGTGCCGGCCTTGCCCTGGGACGAGATTCCGCTCGCGCGGCGCACGGCGGCGCTGGCCGAAGTCACCCGGCTGCGTCCGGCCTTGGCGAACGAGTTCGCCACCGTGGCCGACGCCGATCTGGCGGTGTCGGCATTCGTCATGACCGCGCGCAAGCCCTAACTCAGGTGGCGCTAGCAAATGCGGCCGCAACCCGTTTGAAGAACTGGGCCAGCACCGTTTGTCCGAGCGTCATGACGGTCGCGGAGATGGCTACGGCAATAAGCGTGGCGATCAAGGCATATTCGATCGCAGTGGCACCGGCGCGGCCGTGAACCACGTTTGAAGCGGCCGTAAACCAACGTCGCGCGGAGATGGCGGCAAACGCCATCGAAAACAGCCCCTTTTGTGCGCCCCTTTGTGCGAGTGTCAAGTTGATCTCCGCATACGCAATTCCCCCTGGAACAGGATCACGCGATTTCGTGGTTCAAGCAACAGTTTTTCCAACCGGGCGAGTTTTTTCTGAAAGGGTTTCACCGCACCTGTCAGGGCTGCCTCAAAGGTTCCGATGGAGTTTTTGCCTTGCCTGTCGGGTGCGCTTGGATACAATGGCCGCAGCCGCGTCGGGGACGCCTTTTCCGGGGGTTCTCTTTTTCGGTGATGTCTTTTGCGGAGCGAACCGGCCGCGCATGTCGAACGAAGTCCATCCTTCAGACACCGACGCTTCGGCTCGGCTCGGGATTGCCGAGGCTAAGACCGGCTTGGCTTCTTGCGCCATGCTTGAGGATCTGCCGCCGGAGGTCATGGCTCGCTTGGAGCGGGCGTGCCGGTGGTTGCGGCTGCCACCGGATTCGATCGTTTTTCGTCACGAAGACCCGGTCGATGCGGTCTATTTCCTGATTTCCGGCACGGTGCGGGTGTTTGTCTCGACCAAAGGGCGCCAAGTTAACTATGCCGAACTTGGCCCGGGGCAGGTGTTCGGCGAACTGGCCGTGATCGATGGCTTGCCGCGTTCGGCCGATGTCATGACCGTGACCGAGGCCGTGCTGGCCGCTTGTCCAAGCCAAACTTTCATCGACGCCCTTAAACGCCATCCGCAGATGGCGTTCGGTATGATCAAAAAGCTGGTGGCGATGATTCGCCAGGCTGACGATAAGATTAACCGCTTTAGTGCCATGAGTGGGGTGCAGCGGGTTTACCTGGAATTGCTGCGGCTGACCACGCCCGATATTTCTGGAGACGGCACCTGGGTGATTTCACCGGTCCCGCTACATAAGGAGATGGCCGCTTGGGCCGGAACCACGCCGGATGTGGTCGGACGGGCCCTGGGTCATCTTATGCGGGCCAACCTAGTGCAGCGTCGGGGCGGTGCGTTGCAGGTTTTGGATCGCAAACGGATTGAGATGCTGGTTGAATCTCCCTCTGACGACGTTCTCTGACCAGTTTTGATGCGGGGTTTCCTGATTGGTGAGGGTGGCTGATGGCCAAACGTAGTTATTCCCGTGCGGAAGTTCAAAGCCTGATCGGTGCCCTGGAACGCCAAGCGCGTGAGGCGATTACCCTGGCTCAGGCAGCCGAACACGAAGTCAGCAAGCACAGCTTTGCCGCCTATCGCGCCTTCCGGGAAAAGGTTGGTGAATTTCAGGCGGTGGTGATTCTGATCGAAGGCCGGCTGCGCAATCTGGTTGATGCCCGCAGCGACGATTTGCGTCAGGAATTCGAGCGGTTGGACACCTTGATGCTGTCGGTGCTGGTTCGGGCCAGCATGCGATTTTTCTTCGTGCTTTCGGCCAACCCGGTTATGCCGTTGGGGGCGCGTGAAATTTTCGTCTCGGAATTGCGCAGTTTGCACGATGCCAGCGAGAAGTTGAATCGGCCGGATTATGCCGGCCGGGTGACCCCGGATTTGCAGCGGGATCTGGAAATGGCGTCGCAGATCCTGGAAGAGATCATCGATAAGGCTCCGGGTCTGCTCCAATACCATGGTTGAGGGGGGGGTGCCCCCCCCTCCCGGCATTTCTTAGCGTTCGCGGAACGCCGTGTTAACCGTGGCATAGATCGGCTTTAGAATGTATTCGAACACAGTCTTACGGCCAGTTGCAATGTCCGCACTAACCGTCATTCCCGGCAGCAACAAATACCGGATACCATTGCGTTCGATATGGTTGCGCGACAAGACCAGGCGAACTTTGTAATAGGGCTGCCGCTGTTCATCCAGAAACGTTGTGGCTGAAATAGACTGAACCGTGGCCGGAATCGCTCCGTAGCGCGTGTAATCAAAGGTGGAGACCTTGACCTTGGCCACCTGATCGATGGCGACAAAGCCAATATCGCGGGTTGAAACCCTGGTTTCGGCGATCAAATCCTTGCCCACCGGCACGATTTCCGCCACCACCCCGCCGGGCTGAACCACAGCCCCCAGGGTTTTGAAGGGCAAATTCTGCACCAAGCCGTGAACCGGGGCGAACACCACCAGGCGGCTGACTCGGTCGCGCAACGCCTGAAGTGTTTCGGTAACTTGCGACAGTTCGTTCATTGCCGTGCCAAGCTTATCCAAGGATTCGCGCCGCAGTTGGGCCCGAACATCGACTTGGCGTTCACGCAGCGCGTTAATCTCTTTGCTCAGAGTTTCTTCCGAACCTCTCATCCGCTTTAGGTCAGCTTCGGTGGTGCTGAGTTGAAGCTTGGACGACAGCACCGGCAGACGTGAATTCAATTCGCGGCGGAAAAGATCTTCGCGCACGCCCAGCTCTTCCGCCAACAGGATAACCTGTTTGCGCAAGGCTTCTTGGCTGTTGACCGTGGAGTTCAGCTCGGCCTCCTTGGCCGCGATCTGACGATCAAGTACGGAAAGCTGAGTCCGTCGGGCCTCATTTTCCGCTCCCAGCAACCGGATATGGTCCTCCAGTATGGTCCGGCGCTCATCCGGCACCGGACTCCAAACCGGTTCCCGCTCCTCGGTAAAGGCACGCAGGCGCTCGACCTGAAGCCGTAGCGACAGTTGTTGAGCCAGCAGACGGCCCTTTTCCGCCTCGGCCACCGCACCATCGAACCGCACCAGCGGTGTTCCGGCATCGACCAACTGGCCATCCACGACCATGATCTGGGCGACAATGCCGCCCTCCAGATGTTGGGCGACCTGCACCGATCCGGAGGGGGCAATCTCGCCCTGGCTGACCGCCACCTCATCGACCACCGTGGCCATCGTCCAACCGATGAAGCAGACCAGGGAAATCAGGGTCAGTGCGACCGCACCATGGACCAGGGCGGCGGTGCCACGATCCCCGGTCATATTTTCCAGTCCAAGTGGACGATGGCTGCGCACGACCTTCGGGATTACGGCCGATTTTCCGATCGGATAAGACCCGGTTGGTCCCGAACCGGAGGATCCCGAACCGGATGGAGGCTTGCCGCCCGGACCCTCAGCCGGACCCTTAGTCGGAACAACGGTGGCCGGAGCTGTGATCGAAGCCGGAACCGGGACCGCTGGGCCGTTCGCAACCGCTGGGGCCGATTTGAACGAAGTTGCGGTCCGCATCGTCTGTCGCGGAATGACACTGGTGAAGCCGGTGCTGGCCGCAGACAACGCCACCTTGCTGACCACGGCGTAGCCGCCTGGGCTGCCACCACTCGAACGAGCATCGGCACCCTGACCGCCGGCCGCAGCCAACGTGGGGGTCGAGATCCAAACGGAGTCTGTCCGGCCGGCCGGAGCGGCACCCGGGGTTGGAATGGGGCCGGTACCGGGAATTGGCGAAGCCGTACCGGGAGATGAAGGCCGGTTCATCAGATGGACTCCCGAATGATCTGGTCCGGCACCGTGCGGACCTCGCCGAAATAGCGCACGATTCCGGCATTGAGGATAAGCAGTTTATCGGCTCGGCGAACGTGGCTGGGCCGGTGAGTGATCATGACCACCGTGGACTTGCCGCGCAGATCATTGAGTGCGGCCAGAAACGCCGCCTCGCCGGCATCATCCAATCCCTGGGCGGCATCGTCGAACAAATAGATCTTGGCCCGTTTGACATAGGCGCGGGCGAGCGAGATCTTGCCTCGCAGGCTGGACGGCAGCGACCGCGCCGTCCGATTGTCGATCAGTGTCGCCATACCGTCGGGCAGATCGTCCAGTTCCTTGGCCGCCCCGGCCGTTCCGAACGCGGCGCGAATTTCGTCGTCGGTGGCCAGCGGTGCTGCGATACGAACGTTTTCGGCCAAGGTGCCGAAGAACAACTGCGGCCGCTGCGGCACATAGGAAATGACGTGGCGCAACTCCATCGGGTCATACTGGCGGATGTTGCGGTCATCGATGCGCACCGACCCGACCTGAGTCTGGTACAGACCGATCAGCAGCTTCATGATCGTCGATTTGCCCGAGCCGTTGGGGCCGATGATCGCGGTCACCTCGCCCGGCTGAACTTCAAAGGCGATGTTGCCCAGCACCGGATCGGTTTCGCGCCCGTAGCGGAAGGTGACCCGGTTGAGCGCAACCCGGCCGCTAATTCGAGCGATCGCCGGCGACACCGCCCCATCCGGCCGCTCGGCGGGAAAGTTGGCGAAGGAGTTGACCTGGGCCATCGAGGAGCGCAACTGCCGCACCCGGCTGAACGCGACCAGCGCGCCTTGAACCGGATTGAGGATGCGCCAAGTCAGCATGGTTGAAGCAATCAGGCCGCCGGCGCTGAGGCTGTTCTGGAACACCAGATGAATGCCGTAGACGATGGTCGCCAATCCGGCGGTCATCGACATCAAGTAACTTAGTGAATTGATCACGCCCGACAGCGTCGAACTGGCGAAACTATTATGAATTGCGGTGCGTGACAGCGCGTCGAATCGCTCACGCCAGACGCCAGCACCGCCAGAGGTGCGCAACGAGGCCATCTTTTCGATCATTTCCAGGACCAGTTCCTGGCGTTGAGCGGCGGCACGCGCCGCTTCCGCCACCCGTCGATTGATCGACGGGGCCATCAGAAACCCGATTCCGGCCAGCAACACCACCGCCAGCAACGGCACCAGCACCAGCCAGCCGCCGATCACCAACATGCACAGCAGGAACACGAGCACGAACGGCAGGTCCAGCGCCGCCTGGGCCAGCGGCCCGGTCAGCAGCTCGCGCACCCGCTCCACATCCTTGATTCTGGCCACCTGAGCGCTGACGCTGGCCCGCTCGGTCAGTTGGGCCGGCATATTGAGCAGTCGCTGGAAGATCGAAGAGCCGACCATGAATGCCAAGCGCACGCTGCCATAGGATAGCGACCGGGTGCGCAGTCGCCGGCAGACGAGTTCCAGCCCGATCGCCAATGAGGTTCCGATCACGAACATGGCCAGGCTGCGCAGATCGCCCGAAGGCACGATGGTGTCGTAGACGACCATGACGAACAGCGAACTCGTCAGCCCTAGAATGTTGGCGAACGCGGTCAGGGTCACGGTCAGGGTAAAAAAGGTCTGGAACGGGTGGAATTGACGCGCCAGCCATGAGCCATGGCCACCGTCGGCCGAGGGTGGGCGGTCGGGATTGATCTCTTCGATTGGCCGCCGCGTAAGGGATATGACCTTGCCGCGCAGCCGTCGTCGCGGTACCCACTCCAGGCCGGTGGCATCGCCCCGCACCACCTCAAACCGGTCGGAATCGGCATCGACCACCACCATCGCGGGCTGTTTGGCGGGCATGATCAGACACGGCAGTTGGTCGCGGCCCAGGTCGGCCACCGACGTTGTTTCCTCGCGCGCGTCATAGCCAAAGTGGTTGATAATATTTATGAACTCTGTCACGTCTACCGGTTGGTCATCGGCCGGCAGCGCTTCGGCCAGCACTCGCGGGCCGCCGGCCCAGCCCAGCACCGCCAGCACCGCCGGTAGGCAGACAGCGAGATCGCCACGGCGGGCGAGACCGTCGAGGATGGCCGGAGAAAATAATTTCAGGCGCTTCAGGACCAGTTCACCCGGCTCCATTACGAGTGCGGGTGTGGGGGTGGTTGCCATGGTCTTTTTCCTCACCCTGCCGGCGACGGCGGCGGATTGGCCACAGGCCCTGGTTTTAGGGTCATTCGTCCTTGGTGCAATTCAAAGACGCGGTCGGCCAAACGCAGGATCGACGGCCGCTGACTGATCAGCAACACTGTTGACCGTCCCTTCAGGTTGCCCAGGACCGTTCTCAGCGCCCGGTCCCCGGCGTCATCCAGTGCGCTGTTGGCGTCATCGAACAGAATGATTTTCGGTCCCGAGGCCAGAGATCGGACGATGGTGATCTGCTGTACGATGCCGCGCGGCAGGAATTCCTGGGCCCCGTCGCCGACCAAGGTCCGGTAGCCGTTGGGGAGGGAGGAGACCGCTTCGGCCAGCCCCATTGCCCGTGCGATTCCGGCCGAAGCATCGCGCAGATCCTCGCGGAACAGCGAGATGTTTTCTATAATTGTGCCCCGAAACAGGATTTCCTGCTGGGGAATGAACGCCAGTTGCCGTTCCATCATTTCCGCCGGATAACTGCGTGGCGAACGGCCATCGATCAGCACTTCGCCGGCGGTCGGCAGCATCTGACCAGCGATCAGTTTGGCCAGCACGGTCTTGCCACAGCCGTTGACTCTACCCCTCAAGTGTCCACCCTCCCACCCATGAAAACCCTCCCCCTCCTTCTCATCTTCGCTCTGGCTCCCCTCGCCTTCGGGCAGGGCATCGCCGTCAACGCCATCCCCGCTCCGACCACGGTATCGTCACCGCCCTTGGTCAGGTCGAAGCTGTCATTGCCGGCCCCGCCGGTGAGGCTATCGCTGCCGGCCCCGCCGATCAGGGCGAAGCTGCCGTCCTTTTCCGCTGAGCCATCGAAGGTCAGGATGTGGTCGGCAGCAGCCAT
>CAUYTZ010000410.1:0-1301 GCA_963575695.1 uncultured Gammaproteobacteria bacterium
GCCATGACCCCGGACATGACTTCGCCGAGCAGATTGTCTTCGATGTGACGCAGCACTTCGTTGATCTTGGCGTCGATGTCGGTACCGGCCGTGCCGAGGGTAAAATCCACGCTCTTCTGGGTGATGCCAAACACGTTATAGAGGTTGTAGAGCATCTTGCCGGAACCGCCGACAATGATTCCCTTCAGTGCGCCCATGCGCAGGTATTCCAGCGTCAGAGCGAACTTGCGTCGGCCAGATTCGACCTTGCGTTGATAGGCCATGGTCATTGAGTCCGGCCCGATCTGGCCCGGAGCGCGACGGCCCTGAACATCGGCCGGCATAATCAATTCCTCGTGCGGGATATGCGGCACCCGGAACGACAGCACCGAACGGTCCTCGTTCTTACCGACCGTGGCCGGCGCGCCAGGTTCGCGCTCAGGCAGAATGGTCAAGTATTCGTTGACCAGATCGAGCGCGATGTCGCGGGTGGTAATGCCCTCGGCCGGAAACAGGTTGTATTCGTTCAACCGCCCCCACTGATTGGGGATCAGATTGATCGCTTCGGTCAAAGTGGCCAGATCATAGCCGGGACCGAACAGGTTGGGGACAGAGACCATTGGCGTTAAACTCCTTGCCTGACCACGATGCCGAGACCGGTAAGCGCGGTGTTGATGGTGGCCTTCTGGGGCGCGGTGGCTCCGGCAGGAAAGATCAGGCCGGCGTCCGAGACGATCGCCGGGCCACGAACCAAGGCGACGGCGGGGAGCGCGTGCCCAAAGCTGAAATGGCCGGTCAGTTGTCGCAGCCATGTTGTCCTCCAACAGTGTGCATCGTGGTCAGGGTGACGGCGTCGTCCGACCAAGAATCTCGCCGTCACCCGCTCTGGTATTTGCGCGGGAAACTGAGGCTATGGATTTCAATAGTCGCATCCGTGCCTTGGCGGTGGTGCTGGCGGCGGTGGTGGTGGCGCGCGGATTGCTGGAACTGTCCTCAACGGAAACGGATGCCATCGCTCCGGGAGTCTATGTGTTCGACTTCCAACGGGTGATACCGGGCAACCCACCTCGGCGAAGCGCTTGCCAATCTGTCCGAAAGTGTCGCCAGAGCCGAGGCATCGGCACTTCCGGCAATGAAGGAACTGCATGCGCGGTTTGCCGCAATCGCCAAACACCACGAGGCGCCCCTTCCCCGGCATTGTAGCCGGCCAACACGAGAGGCAACCGACCTTCAAAATAGGCCAGCAGCCAGCGCAAATACTTCATGCCGCCACGAATGTTGTCTTCGGGATCGAATACGTTTTGCACCCCAAAACGGCTGGC
>CAUYTZ010000411.1:0-1603 GCA_963575695.1 uncultured Gammaproteobacteria bacterium
CCAGGGCAAAGCCCGGGTCGCCGAAGGTTTAGGATCGCTGGGATTACTGACCACGGTTGACAGCGGCCGGCGGAACAGGCACGACCATAGCCTGGACCACAGGGGAAACCAAGTTGACCGGTTCCTGAAGGCCAAGCAGGAGGGGCACCATGACCGACGCCAAAACCGCCGCATTCCGCCGCTTCCGCCTGACCAAGATTGTGGCCACGCTGGGGCCGGCAACCTCGTCGATGGAGCAGATCAGGGCGTTGGTTGCGGCCGGAGTCAATGTCTTCCGGCTTAATTTCAGCCATGGTACCCAGGCCGAACATGCGCAGAGAATCGAAATTCTGCGGACCATCGAACGGGAAATCGATCGTCCGATTTGCCTGATGGCCGATTTGCAGGGGCCGAAGCTGAGGATCGGCCGGTTCGAAAACGGCTCGATCGACCTGGTCGCGGGCCAGGCGCTGCGGCTTGACCTCAATGATGCGCCCGGCGACTCCACCCGAGTCAAACTGCCTCACCCCGAAATCATGGCCACGCTGAGTGTTGGCACTGAACTGCTGCTCGATGACGGCCGGGTCTGCCTGCGTGTCACCGCTCGCGAGCGCGACTATGCCGACACCGTGGTTGTCAGCGGCACCAAGCTGTCCGACCGCAAGGGGGTCAATGTTCCGCACGAGGTGCCGGGGCTGTCGCCGCTGACGCGCAAGGATCTGGATGATTTGCGCTTTGCTCTGGATCAGGGCGTGGACTGGGTGGCGCTGTCGTTCGTGCAGCGGCCCCAAGATGTGGCCGAGGCCCGGCGGTTGATTGCCGGTCGCGCCGCCTTGTTGTCCAAGATCGAAAAGCCGTCGGCGGTCGAGTATCTGGATGAAATCATCGAGATGTCGGACGGGCTGATGGTCGCGCGCGGCGATCTGGGCGTCGAAGTCCCGGCCGAAGATGTGCCCAGTATTCAGAAGTCGGCGGTGCGCAAGGCGCGGCTGGCCGGCAAGCCGGTGATCGTCGCCACCCAGATGTTGGAATCAATGATCACGGCACCGGTACCGACTCGAGCCGAGGCCTCCGATGTTGCCACCGCCGTCTATGACGGGGCCGATGCGGTGATGTTGTCGGCTGAAACCGCCTCTGGAGCCTATCCGATCGAAGCGGTATCGATGATGGATCGCATCGCGCGGCGAGTCGAACAAGACCCGTTCTATTTTACGACCATGGAGGCCCAGCATCCCGATCCGCGCGCCACCCCGGCCGACGCCATCACCGCTGCTGCGCGTCAGGTGGCGCACACCATCGGCGCGGCCGCGATCGTGACTTACACCACCTCTGGCTCGACCACGTTGCGCGCCGCGCGCGAACGGCCGGAGGTGCCGATTCTCTGTCTGACCGCGCGGATCGAAACCGCACGCCGGCTGTGTATGTCCTATGGTGTATTCAGTGTTCATACCTCAGACGTGGATAGTTTCAGTGACATGGTGCGCAAGGCATGTCGAATCGCCCATCAGGATGGCTTCGCCGCCCCTGGGCAGCGGCTGGTGATCACGGCCGGGGTGCCGTTCGGCACCGCTGGCAGCACCAACATGCTGCGTATTGCCTGGGTGGAGAAATAGGCCTTCGGCGA
>CAUYTZ010000412.1:0-3489 GCA_963575695.1 uncultured Gammaproteobacteria bacterium
AGTCCAGGCTCCGCCGGCCGGGATCGATGACACCCTGGTCAAGACTCTGGTCAAGGCCCACCGCTGGCGGCGCAGAATCGAAACCGGCAAGGCCAAGTCGATTACCGATCTGGCCGAGCAGGAAAAGGTCACCGTCGCCTATGTCACCAAGCTGCTGCCGCTAACCTGCCTTGCCCCCGACATCACCGCCGCCATCCTCGACGGCCGCCAGCCGCGCGGCCTGTCCGCCAACACCATGCTCAAGGATGTGCCGGAATCGTGGGCGGAGCAGCGCAGGCTGTGGGAGTTCGGATGAATGGGAAGGATGATTGCCCGCCAAAGTTGCACCCAGGAACTGCCGCCCGCAGCCCGGCAATATTTATCCAATTTTCTTGGTGAAAATAGAATAATCAATCTTATCGTGCAAAAAATGGCGGCCAATATCGCCTGACTGGCACCGTCTCGTGTCTGCGTTTGAACGACCTTGACATGAAACCGGTTTGGGCGCATCCCTAAAAACGGCCGGAAGAGGTGTATCGACACCCCGTCCGGCCTGACCATGACCGACTACAGGAAAGTCGCCCGATGGCTGCCGTGGCTTTTACCACGCCTGCGCGTAGTTTCGCACGCCCGTCCCCGCACCCAAGCAAAGATGGCACCTCTTGGGCCGCCGTACGGCTGCGGCTGGCCGATTCCGCCGTGTATGTCATGGTGACCAAGTGGCTTTCAGCGCAGGGTTTGCTGAAACCGACGCGGCGGGGTGACTCCTTTTTAAGGCGACGAACAGGAGGCCAGATCCCGAGGCTGCCATGAGCGCGGCCCTTTCACAGCAAGCCCAGGCGGCGCTGACCAGCCTCGACGCCCCCGGCGTGCTGGAACCGGGGTTCCGGCTGGTGATCATCTCGGGCGGTCAACCGGTGGTGATCGAACTGGAAGCCGGGGTCTGGCGAATCCTGGAAGAGGAAGCCGCCCTTTGCGGCCTTCTGCCCGAAGCCTTTTGCCGCGCAACAATGGACGCCTGCCCGCCAACCACGACTCCGCCCTGAGGGTTGGCCAGCGTCACCCCGCTGGCGCCCAAAATCGCCATCGCCACCGCGCCCGACAAGGCGGTCCGCGACCTCAGCCCGCTTCGTGACCGGTGGCAGGCACCGCTATTCATCGCTATCGGCCAAGCCTTGACTGGGCTGGGCCGAGGGCGGCGCGAAGGGTGGCGCGTGTGGGCGGTCATGGCTCAACACCTTGGAGGGGGACTAAAAAAC
This sequence comes from uncultured Gammaproteobacteria bacterium, assembly GCA_963575695.1. Lineage (GTDB taxonomy): Bacteria > Pseudomonadota > Alphaproteobacteria > Azospirillales > Azospirillaceae > CAUYTZ01. Next base: position 1,239 of record CAUYTZ010000412.1, read on the forward strand.
CACGCCGACCTTGACCCTTGGCGGCGTCAGTGTTGCGTCGAGATGGCTTAATCAACCGCCAACACATTGACCTTGCTGCGAGAGTAAACGACATACCCGAAATCAATTTCCTCCCAAAAATCCACATTTTTGGTCACAAAAGTCTCGATCAGCCACAATTGCAACCTTGAGCCATGCGGCAAGCCGGCTTTCACAGGCCGAAGGAAGGTCGTGCTCGGGGGAGATATTGCGGCGGCCGTGGTTTGACGCGCATCCTCCAAATAGGGTAGGAACACAAATTGAGGCGGATTGAAGTGTGCCTCGCGCGGAGGGAAAGATGTTGCGGACGGTGAAACGGATCGTCTGGGTTGCCTCCGGGATCGCCTTCGCGCTGGCTTTGCCTCAGTTTTTCGCCCCGATTGCGGCGACCGAGAACTGGATCGAAGATCTCGGCATTGTGGTTGCCACGTCGCCTGAACCCCAGAACGCCGACATCGTCATCCTGACGCTGACTGAAGACACGCTGGCGCAATTCCCCTACCGCTCGCCGATCGATCGCGGCTTTCTCGCGAATGTGCTGCGCCAGGTTGAGGCCGCCGGGGTGCGGGCGGTCGGGTTCGATTTGATGTTCGACCAACCGACCGAACCCGATAAGGATACGGCGCTGGCGGCCGCGTTCCGTGACGCCCACATTCCGGTGGTGGCGGCCTGGGGCGGACAGGAAGCCGGGCTGACTCCGGCCCAGGCCGCTTTCCTCGCCACCTTCGGCCAGTCGATCCGGTTCGGGCGCGCCAACCTGCTCAAAGACGACCGCGACGGCACGGTGCGGTTAATGACGCCACCCCGGGATGGACGCGACAGTTTGCCGGCAACGCTCGCCCGGGCATTGGGCCATCCGGTCCCGGAAAAAGCGATCCCAATCGTCTACCGGCGCGGTCCGAACCAAGCGACACCTGCCTTCAAGAGCTACCCCGCCCATCTCGCCGGCTCTCTGCCGGCGGCGTGGTTGCGCGGGAAGATCATCCTGATCGGTGCCGATCTGCCTCAGGACGATCGCCATCGCACCCCCTTCGCTGCCGCCTTCGGCAATCAGGCGGGAACGATTCCCGGCGTCACTATTCATGCGCACGCCCTGGCGCAACTTCTCGATGGCCGTTCGCGCCCGCCGTGGACATTGATGGAAGCGGCGGCGTTGAGTGTCTTCCTGATTGTTCCCGGCTGGCTTCTGGCCTCCCGTTCCCTGCCGATGAGCGCCATGGTTGCCGGCAGCCTGCTTCTGCTGCTCCTGCCTTGGGTGGGCGGCTTTGTCTTGATCATGGCGGGCGGACCCGCGTTGAACCCCTTGTCGCCCACCCTGACCCTGATGTCGGCGCTGGGGTTCGGCGGTGCGGTCGCCGGCCGGCGTCGGTTGGCCGAAAAGGGGTTCGTCGAGAAGGCCTTTCGCCGTTACGTCTCACCGGCCGTTCTGGCGGAACTTCAGGCCGACCCGACCAAGCTGCGACTGGGGGGCGAACGGCGCGAGCTGACGTTCATCTTCACAGACGTGGCCGGTTTCACCGGACTGTCCGAGCGTCTGCCGCCGGAACAGGTCGCAAGCCTGCTCAATTCCTATCTGGACGGCATGATTGGTCTCGCTCACCGGCACGATGGGACTGTTGACAAGATTGTCGGTGACGCCATTCTGGTTCTGTTCGGCGCACCGGTGTCCCACAGCGATGATGCCGAGCGAGCCTTGGACTGCGCCCTGGCCATGGACGCCTTCGCCCGTCGGTTCGAGAAGAAAAATGCTGACTTAGACTTTGGTATCACCCGCATCGGCCTGAACAGCGGGCCGGCAGTGGTTGGAAACTTCGGCGGCTGCGAACGTTTCGACTATACCGCCATCGGTGACACGGTCAACACCGCGGCCCGGCTTGAATCGTTGAACAAACACTTCGGCACCCGTGTGGCCGTCGGGGCGCAAACGGTGGAGCGCATCCCACGCGGCGCGTTTCTTCCGGTGGCCGATGTGGTGCTGAAGGGCAAGTCGGCGGCGTTGTCCGTGTTCACGCCGGTGATCACCGTTGATGACGCCGATCTCGCCGGAGCCTATCGGGCGACCTATCTCCGGCTTCGGGAACACGAGGAAGGCGCGGGGGCCGCGCTCGCCGAACTTGCCGCGCGCTGGCCCCACCACCCGTTGGTCAAGCTGCACCAGGGTCGGCTTCTGCGCGGCGAAACCGGGACAAAAATCGTCATGGCGGACAAATAGAGTCTGGTCCGATCAGCGAAG
>CAUYTZ010000413.1:0-8473 GCA_963575695.1 uncultured Gammaproteobacteria bacterium
GCTGCAATCGGCCCTCGCCGAAAGAGACGAAGCCGCCGAACCAGTTATCGCCAAGCTTCACAAGCCGGGCAAGGCCGAGGCCGACCCGTTGCACGGCCGCTATGCCATCAAGGTGGATGGCAAGCCCCGTGTGGTCGAATACGAGCCGGACAGCGAGTTGCGCGACACCGAGCAGGTGCCGTTGCTGGAACCGGGCGGCATCGAGGCGTTCATCCGTCGCGAGGTGCTGCCCCACGCCCCCGACGCCTGGGTGGACGCGGCCAAAACCCAGGTCGGTTACGAGATCAGCTTCACCCGCTATTTCTATAAGCCGCAGCCGCTGCGCCCGTTGGCGGAAATCCGCGCCGACATTCTGGCGCTGGAGCGTGAGACCGAGGGCTTGCTGGCCGAGATCGTTGGACTGACGGAGGGAAATCAAAAATGACCCCGACTATTTGCCAGATATGGAATCCGGAAACAGGCATCATCGACATTGAAAGCGACTGGCGTGCCATCAGGGCCAGCGAGGTTGAAAGTATCCAGAACATCTGGAGAGAACAGCAGGACCGCTTGCGTGGTACAAAGCAACTTCAAGACTTTTCTGAACGCTTAAGCCGTGAGTGGGCTATCGAAACTGGCATCATCGAAAATCTGTATGATATCGAGCGCGGCGTCACCATAACGCTGATTGAGCGGGGGTTCCAAGCGGAGTTGCTGAGTCACGGAAGCACAAACAAGCCGCGGGATTATGTTCTGCAACTTCTCCGTGACCAGAAAGACGCCTTGGATGGAGTCTTTGACTTTGTCGCGAGCAGGCGGATGCTGTCGACATCGTACATCAAAGAATTGCATGCCGCGCTGGTAAGAAGCCAGCCTCATTCTGAAGCCGTTGACCAATTTGGCAAGGTAATTACTATTCCTCTTATCCAAGGGGACTGGAAGACGCAAACGAACTACCCTGAACGTGAGGGGACAGTTTATACTTATTGCCCCCCGGAACAGGTCGCCTCCGAAATGGATCGGCTTGTTTCCATGTATGCGGGCTATTGCGAACAGAAGGTTGATGCGGCGGTGCGAGCGGCATGGTTGCACCATCGGTTTACCCAGATACATCCTTTCCAGGACGGTAATGGTCGGGTGGCGCGCGCCCTGGCTTCTCTCGTCCTGGTCCAGGCTGGTTTGTTTCCCCTAGTCGTCACGCGTGACGAAAAGGGGAAATACGTGGAAGCTCTTGAAACTGCTGACCATGGCAATCTGGCACTCCTGGTTCAGTTGATCGCCCAAATTCAGCGGGCACAATTCCGCAAGGCGACCGCAATCTCTGAAACCATGCTAACGGCCCAAGCCGACGTTAAGAAAATGTTGGGTGGCTTGCTCGACGCGGCCAGTCGTCGTGCCGACGACCGGGAAAAGAACCTACGTAAGGTTTTTGACCATGCCCGCGCTCTTGAGACGAATACCGCCGATCGCCTGGAGGCAATCGTCCCCGACATTCGAATAGCCCTTCAACGAGACACGCCCAGCGCAAGCGTTTCCGTGTTTCGATCCGAACCCAGGACCAACCATTGGTATCGATCGCAGATCGTCGAAACTGCACGACGTTTGGAGTATTTTGCCAATACGGGTGAGTATAGGGAATGGATATCCCTGAACATGGCTTGGCAGCGCCGAGCTAAACTGGTGTTCACCTTTCACGGCCTTGGTCGACCGTTCAGTGGCAGTTTAGTTTGCGCTCCATTCCTGGAATTCATCGATGAGGATGAAGACAGGACCAAGCGAACAACACTTGTTCCTATTGCCGAGGAAGCATTTGTTTTTTTCTACAGCGAAGACGAACAGGCTGTGATCATCCGCTTTGAGCCGTGGCGCGAACGGGTTCTCACAATTGCCCTTCAGGAATTGAGCCAGAATCTATGACACCCGATCTGCTCCCCTATCCCGCGATGAAGGACTCCGGTGTGCCGTGGCTGGGCGAGGTGCCGGAACATTGGAACGTAAAGCGTAATAAGGTTTTTATGCATGAGGTGAACATCCGCTCACAAGATGGATTAGGGGATTTACTTTCAGTATCTCAATATACAGGCGTCACTCGGCGGAGGGATAGACTATCCGATGAAGGACGCCTTTTAACTAATGCGGCAAGCCTTGTCGGCTATAAGAAGGTTCAGTCAGGCGATCTTGTCATCAACATCATGCTTGCCTGGAATGGTAGCCTTGGCGTTTCCCATATAGAAGGAATTGTAAGCCCGGCCTACTGCGTATTTAGAATACGGGATGCAGATGCAATTCCTGGATTTATTCACTATCTTTTCAGAACCCCTGTATTTACAGGTTTATTTAAGACTGTTTCAATAGGTGTTGTCGATAGCAGATTGCGGCTTTATCCTGATATCTTTTTTCGATTGTCATCATCCCTCCCGCCGTTTCCTGAACAATCGGCCATCATCCGATTCTTGGATCACGCGGACCGACGAATCCGTCGTTATGTTCGGGCTAAGCGAAAGCTGATTCGGCTGTTGGAAGAGCAGAAGCGAGCCATCATCCATCAGGCCGTCACCCGTGGCCTTGACCCATCCGTGCGCCTCAAACCATCCGGTGTCGAGTGGCTCGGTGATGTACCAGAACATTGGGAGTTAAGGCGAGCAAAACAGGTTTGTACCGCTATCGTTGATTGCAAAAATAGAACTCCGGACGCAGTGGAAAACGGTGGCTATACGGTGGTAAGAACCACGAATATTCGCAATGGTAAATTTAATCTTCTTGGCTCCTACCCAACAGATCGGCGTAACTACGAAATTTGGACGCAGCGTGGAGCGCCTAGATCAGGGGATGTATTTTTTACCCGCGAAGCTCCAGCGGGAGAAGCGTGTTTAGTTCCAGATCAAGACAATCTCTGCATGGGCCAACGTATGATGTATTTTCGCCCAGATACGGATGTTCTTGATCCGCGTTTTCTTCTGCTTAGCATCTATGGGCCAACCGTCAAAACGTATATTCAGAACGCGTGCAATGGAAGCACGGTGGGACATCTTCGACTTGGCCAAGTCACGGCGTTGCCGCTGCTCTGGTGCCCTCTCTCAGAGCAAAAGGCTATCGTTGATTACGTTGAGGAAGCGAGTAAGCCAATTAATACCACCATTAACCGAGCAGAACGCGAAATCGATCTCCTCAACGAATACCGCACCCGCCTGATCGCCGATGTGGTGACCGGCAAGCTGGATGTGCGCGCGGCGGCGGCTGGTTTGCCGGACGAAACCGAAGAGTCTGGCCTGCCCGACGATACCGAAATCGATGCCGAGGACGACGCGGACCCCACCGACGAACTTGCGGAGGCCGATGGCTGACCCATGCCGACGCCGCCCACCCAACCGAAGATTTACCACATCGCCCATGTGGACCGTCTGTCCTCTATTGTCGGCGGCGGCGGCCTGTGGTCCGATGCGGTCATGAGCCGGCGGCAGGGGGCGGGAACCACCATCGGCATGTCGGGCATCAAGCAGCGGCGCCTCGTCTTGCCAGTCGCTTGCCATCCAGGCACCCACGTCGGGGACTACGTTCCGTTCTATTTCTGCCCGCGTTCGATCATGCTGTTCGTGATAAAATGCGCCAACAGCCCCGAACTCTCCTACCAGGGCGGACAGGAGCCGATCATTCACATGGAGGCGGACCTGCATCAGGTGGTGGCATGGGCCGACAGTCAGGGTCAGAAGTGGGCATTTTCGCTGTCCAACGCCGGGGCCGCGTATACACAGTTCCGCAGCGACTTGGCCGCCCTGGGAGAGATAAACTGGCCTGCTGTGGCGGCCACCGATTTTCGCCCGCCGGATATCAAGGAAGGCAAGCAGGCCGAGTTCCTGATCTATGGTTCGTTTCCGTGGCAACTGGTGAGCCGGGTCGGTGTTCAGTCTCGGGCGGTCGCGCAGCAGGTGGCCAACACGCTGTCGGCGGCGGCCCATCGTCCGGCCATCGAAATCCGGACGGACTGGTACTATTGAGGGAGGTGTCAGCATGATCGAATACAAAACGGGCGACATCCTCGCCGCAGACGCCGAGGCCCTGGTCAATACCGTCAACTGCGTCGGCGTTATGGGCCGGGGCATCGCGCTCCAGTTCAAGAACGCCTTCCCGGAAAACTTCGACGCCTATGAGCGGGCCTGCCGGCTCGGCGAGGTTCAGCCCGGCCGGATGTTCGTGTTCGATACCCATGCGCTGACCAACCCACGCTTCATCGTCAACTTCCCCACCAAGCGGCACTGGCGCGGCAAGAGCCGGATGGAAGATATCGACTCCGGGCTGGCGGCGCTGGCTCTGGATATCCGCGCGCGCGGCATCCGCTCGATCGCCATCCCGCCGCTGGGCAGTGGTCTGGGCGGATTAAACTGGTCCGATGTCCGCCCGCGTATCGAACAGGCGTTGCGGGATTTCGATGATCTTCGGGTGATTATCTATGAACCGGCTGGCGCGCCGGACGCGAAGGCCATGAGCGTTTCCCGCGAAGTGCCGAAGATGACCCCTGGCCGCGCGGCGCTGGTGGTCCTGATTGACCGTTATCTGCGGGGATTGCTCGATCCCTTCGTCACCTTGCTGGAAGTCCACAAGCTCATGTATTTCATGCAGGAGGCTGGGCAGCCGCTGCGACTGAAGTATGTGCAGGCGCCCTACGGCCCCTATGCCGAGAATCTTCGGCATGTGCTGAGAGAGATCGAAGGCCACTTCATCTCAGGCTATGCCGACGGTGGCGACGCCCCAGACAAGCAGCTTGAACTGGTGCCGGGCGCGGCGCCGGACGCGGACAAAGTCCTTCATGGCAACGACGAGACCCGAAGCCGGTTCAACCGTGTCGCCAATCTCGTGGAGGGTTTCGAGACGCCCTTCGGTCTGGAGTTGCTATCAACCGTTCACTGGGTTGTCACTCGTGGTAGCGCCAAGTCCGTCGATGACGTGATTGCCGGCACCTATGCCTGGAACGAGCGCAAGCGCCGGTTCAATCAGCGCCAGATCCAGTTGGCAGTGCAGGTGTTGGCCGACAAAGACTGGATTTCCCCCGATATCGCGGTTGGCCACGCATGACCACCGACACCACTGAAAAGGGCTTGGAAAGCCTGATCGTCGCCTCCCTGGTCGAGAGCGGCTGGCGGGCCGGTGACTCGAAGGACTACGATCGCGAATTCGCGGTCGACCTGCACCAACTTGCCACTTTCCTGGCCGCCACTCAGCCTGAGGCCGCCGAAGCGCTGGACCTCACCAACCCCACGCCGGCACGTCAGAAATTTCTCTCCCGTCTTCAGGGCGAAATCACTAGGCGCGGCGTTATCGACGTGCTGCGCAAAGGCGTCAAGCGCGGGCAGCATGACCTTGACCTGTTCTATGGCACACCCACGCCCGGCAATGCCAAAGCCGTCGAGCGCCATGCCCAGAACCGCTTCAGCGTCACCCGCCAACTTCGCTACAGCCGCGACGAAACGGCGCTGGCGCTGGACATCGCGCTGTTCATCAACGGTCTGCCGGTGGCGACCTTCGAGCTGAAGAATCGCCTGACCAAACAGACGGTGGCCGACGCCGTCGAGCAGTACAAACGCGACCGCGATCCGCGCGAACGGTTGTTCGAGTTCGGGCGCTGCGCGGTTCATTTCGCCGCCGATGACCAAGAGGTGCGTTTCTGCACCCATCTCAAAGGCAAAGCCTCGTGGTTCCTGCCCTTTAACCGGGGCTGGAACGATGGTGCCGGCAATCCGCCCAACCCGGACGGCCTTAAGACCGACTATCTGTGGAAAAGCATCCTCACGCCCGCGGGATTGACCGACATCCTGGAGAACTACGCCCAGGTGGTCGAGACCAAGAACGGGAAGGGTGGAAAGAAAAAGACCACCCAGATATTTCCCCGCTATCACCAGCTTGACGTGGTGCGCAGGCTGCTGGCCGATGCCAGGGAGCGCGGTGCGGGCAAGCGCTACCTGATTCAGCACTCGGCCGGCAGCGGCAAGTCGAACTCGATTGCGTGGCTGGGGCACCAACTTATCGGTGTCACCAGGGCTGGCGGCGCCGTGTTCGACACCATCATCGTGGTGACCGACCGCCGCATTCTCGACCAGCAGATCCGCGACACCATCAAGCAGTTCGCGCAGGTCGGCGCCACGGTGGGCCATGCCGAGCACTCCGGCGACCTCCGGAAGTTCATCGAGAGCGGCAAGAAGCTCATCATCACCACGGTGCAGAAATTCCCCTTCATCCTTGAGGAAATTGGCAGCGAGCACAGGAATCGGTGCTTCGCCATCATCATCGACGAGGCGCATTCCAGTCAGGGCGGCAAGACTTCTGCGGCGGTGTCCATGGCCCTGTCGGCGGCCGGTGGTGAGGACGACGAAGAAACCACCGAGGATCGCATCAACCGGATCATGGAAGGGCGCAAGCTGCTGCCCAACGCCAGTTACTTTGCCTTCACCGCGACGCCCAAGAACAAGACACTGGAGATTTTTGGTGAGGCCATGCCTGAAGGCGGCACGGTCAAGCATCGCCCGTTCCATAGCTACACCATGAAGCAGGCGGTTCAGGAAGGCTTCATCCTCGACGTGCTCAAGCACTACACCCCGGTCAACAGCTACTACAAGCTGATCAAGACCGTCACCGATGATCCGGTGTTCGACACCAAGCGCGCGAAGAAAAAGCTGCGGCGTTATGTCGAGGGTCACGAGCACGCCATCCGGCTGAAGGCCGAAATCATGGTCGACCACTTCCATGAGCAGGTCGTCGCGCTCGGCAAGATCGGCGGGCAGGCCCGTGCGATGGTCGTGACCAACGGCATTGAACGGGCCATCCAGTATTTCCACGCCATTCGCGACTATCTGAAGGAGCGGAAGAGTCCCTGGCAGGCCATTGTGGCCTTCTCTGGTGAACACGAATTTGGCGGCCAGTCTGTGACCGAGGCAACGCTCAACGGCTTCGGCTCCAACCTTATCGCCGACCGGATCGCCGAAGACCCGTACCGTATTCTGGTCTGCGCCGACAAGTTCCAGACCGGTTATGACGAACCCCTACTGCACACCATGTACGTGGACAAGACGCTGTCCGGCATCAAGGCCGTTCAGACCCTGTCGCGGCTGAACCGTGCCCACCCGCAGAAGCACGATGTGTTCGTGCTCGACTTCCTGAACGACGCCGACACCATCGAAGCCGCGTTCGCCGATTATTACCGGACCACCATCCTTGCCGACGAGACCGATCCGGACAAGCTGCACGACCTGAAAGCGGCGCTGGACGGTTATCAGGTCTATGAATCTGAACAGATCGAGCGGTTGGTGGACTTGTATCTGGACGGCGCGCAACGCGATCGGCTTGACCCCATCCTCGATGCTTGTGTGGCGGTCTACAACGACCTCGACGAAGATGGCCAAGTGGAATTCAAAGGTAACGCCAAGGCCTTCACCCGGACTTACGGCTTTCTCGCCTCTATTCTGCCCTATACCAACGCACCGTGGGAGAAGTTGTCGATCTTCCTGACCTTCCTGACGCCGAAGCTCCCGGCGCCCAAGGAAGAGGACCTGTCCCAAGGCATCCTCGACACCATCGATATGGACAGCTATCGCGTTGAGAAGCAGGCGGCGATGAAGATTCAGCTTCCGGACCAGGATGCCGAAATCGATCCGGTTCCCACGTCTGGCGGCGGCGGCAAATCCGACCCGGAGCTTGAGCGCTTGTCCGACATCCTTCAGGGGTTCAACGACCTGTTCGGCAATATTCCCTGGATGGACGGCGACCGTGTGCGCAATCTGATCACCGTGGATATCCCGGAACGGGTGGCCGCTGACAAGGCATACCAGAACGCGCGTCAGAACTCCGATAAGCAAAACGCCCGCATCGAACATGACAAGGCGTTGGCCCGTGTCATTGTCGGCCTGATGAAGGATGATACGGAACTGTTCCGGCAGTTCAGCGACAACGATTCGTTCAAGCGCTGGCTGGGAGATTCTGTGTTCGGAATCACCTACGCGCAGCCGGGAGTATCAGCCAGGGTATAGGAATTATTTTGCCAATATAGAGCCAACATCGTTATGCCTATAACCAATTGATTGCACATGACATTCTCTGAGCTTGCCTCCCGTTCGCTTGCAGAGGTTTTCCCAAATTCCAGACAACAATTCACCTAAAATTGCAGCGAATGAGTTTGAAAACGTCACTCTCCCTCCGCCAGTATTCAAAGTATAGACTTTCTCCCCAAGGGAGATCCCCCTAGAAAACCCCAATAGTTCAAACGGTTAAGGGGCTGGTTCTGCTAACCGGCCGGGGTCGATTCTGGGCTATTTTCGCCCATTTTTGCTCTCTCTACGCCCGCTTTCTCTGGAGGAACTAACCGACCGCCAAGTTGGTATAGTTTTTTGTTATCGTGATTTCAAATAGTTAGCGGACGCCACCAAGGTTACGATTCGAAGGTTCCTTCGGTATCCGGCGCCAACCGGGATCGAATCAGTCGGTGAGTTGGCGGGGTTTTCGGGACTTT
>CAUYTZ010000414.1:0-15002 GCA_963575695.1 uncultured Gammaproteobacteria bacterium
TTGGACGGCATCAAGGCTTCCTCCCGTGGTTTGCTCGCAGCTTAACGGCAAGGAGCCCACGGGCGGAAGCGGAACCCGCACCCGCTCGGTAACTGAGAGGCTAAAAATCTATCGCTTACGTGATTGGGCTGCCGCCCAATCGAGACTTCAGGGCTGTAAGGACGATTTATACGGTCAACGACACCCGACTGCCGCCACCGCTGGCCCCGCCGCCTGTGGTTGAGCTTCCTGCGGATGTCCCGGTTGCTGCGGCCACGCCAAAGCCACCGCTGCCGGTGGTCTTCGCAGTGCCCACCCCGGTATCGCTTGGCTCCGTTCCGCCGACACCCGATCCCGATCCCGATCCCGACCCCGGACTCGCGCCACCCGTGCCGGTCGCGGCGCTTCCAGTCTGGCGGCCATAGGCCGCAGCCACCCGCGCCGCCGCACTTTTCGCGCCGTCGGCTTGCCTTCCATCGGCAGCTTCAACGCCACCGGCCCGTTTGCCGTCTTCGTTTCGGCTCTGGCCGCTATCGTCGTCATGTCGGCCGCCGTTACGCCGGTACCGATCCAGCACCTGTTTGGCTGGAATCGAGTTGGTAACTTCACCCGTGACGCCATCGCGAAAGGCAAGAAAAGTCAGTTTTGCGGTTGGATCAACCTGAATTACCGGACTAACAAAGCGCGCCAGACCGCTGTCGGCCGCTCTGCCCGCCGCCGTCCGCCCGTCAACGACGGTCGTTTTCGTGGCAAGAGCCGATTGGCTTTCTGTCGCCGCTGTTGCCCCACCGCTCGCCGGTGTCGAAGACACCGTACGGATCGCAGGGGTCAAGGGAAGAGCCTTGATATCCATGATCACCGGCCGCTCGATCCGATCCGGCCCCGCCTCCGCGTCACCCGCCGGGCCATCGGAGAGTTAGTTCCGACAGCCCCCGTGTCGCGCAACGTGCTCGCCCTCAGACCACAATGTTAAGATTCTGCCCACGCAAAGGCGTAACATGACCGCCCGGAGACTGCGACGTTGGCTTGGATGGCGCGGCCTGCGAGCCTTGTTGTGGCCCGTTGGAGCGCGCCGCCGCCTCCAGACGTTCGGTTCCCGCACTCTCGCCGACTTCTCCTGGGCCGGATTCTTCCGCGCCGGATTCCCCCGAACGCTTCTGCGGCACCCTTTGCGGCTGTTGTACTGGACCCTTCACCCCGCCATAGGCTTGAGTGGATCGGAACTGACTGGACGCGCCCACAGCATCAAGTGACATGTCGATTCTCCTTGAATCCCGCCAACAACCCCACCACGCCCATCTCCCGACCGTTCCCCGGCCATCCGCTAAAGGCCACGGGTTCGGTTGGAAATTTCCGCCGCTTCCGGCTGGGCTACCACCAAAACTAACCTGCAAGCTTCATGCCAAAAAGCTCAACCCCTGGCAAGCGCGGATACCATACAGCCCTGACTCGCAAGCAAGCCCGACTCAAAATCCACTTGGTACAGCGTAGTCCGATCCAAGGGCTAATTCAAGCGGGAAACTACCAGGAGCCGTCGGGGGCAGTTTCGCTGCCGGCGGGATCGTGCTAAATCATGCCTAGGGATGCGTTTTTGACATGAGGCCTTCGGGGAGGCCTTCGGGAAATGGAATGATGGACAGATGAGCAGCCGTCATACGGTGGCGATTGGAGATCGCTTCATACGCACTGGCCAGCCACGCAAGGTTTATGTCGTGACCCGGATCGATCAGCCGCCGCGGCTCCCCGCTCATGCCCGGCTGTCGAGCGAACCGCCAGCACGCGACGACATCACCATTTCGGTTGTCGCGCTGCTTGACCGCTACTATTTTCTTCTTGTTCCGGCGATAAACGCCCCGTCACCGCAATCCTGAGCCGGCGCACGTGATTCGGCGAACCCTTTCTCATCTGCTGCGGCTCGTTGGCGGCTTGTTCAGTGGTGCCGTGGTTCTCATCGGTCTGCTGACTTGGCGTTTAACTCTGGGTCCGATCGATCTGGCTCCGCTCACCCCGTACTTGGAGCGGCTCCTGAGCGATGCCGGTAACGGCAGGATTGCGGTGGGAATCGGCGGTGTCAGTCTAAGCTGGGAAAGTGGGGAGGGTGCCGACGGTGGGCCCGTGCCGGGCCTGCGTGCGCTACGGGTGCTGGTAACTGACGCCGACGGCCAAGCCCTGGCCGCGATTCCTGAGCTGGGTATTTCGTTGTCCCTGCCGGCGCTGGTGCGCGGCCGGCTGGCCCCGACTCGGTTGGTGGTGATCCGCCCGCACTTGCGCGTGGAACGCACGCGCTCTGGCGGTTATGCCTGGACCATGGAAGCCATGCCGTTGCCGGTGCTTATGCCGCCGCCGCCATCCGTGCCGGACGTGGTTCCGGAACCGTTTGAACCTACAGCGGTATTGAGCGTGCTGCTGGCGCCGTTCGCGCCGTTCGCGCCGCTGGCTGCACTGGTCAAAGTGGCGGTGACTGGGGCCGAAGTGGTGGTTGCCGATCAGATTTCCGGCGTTACCGTCACAGTATCTCGCGCCGACATGATGTTGTCCCGCGACCGCGCAGGACTGAACGCGCACCTGCGCCTGGACGTGGCCACCGGTGATGGCGGTCCCCCGGTCAAAATGAGCGCCGACGCGCGCCGCAATGCCACCGAACACGCCACACACCTGCGGCTAACCCTGGACTCGTTGCGTCCGTCGGCCATGGTCCCGCTGGCCCCGCTGCTGCCCGAACTGGCGGCGCTGACCGGCGTTACGACTCCGATTTCAGCCGCGCTCGATCTAACCCTGGATGGTAACGACCACCCTGGCCCCATCTCATTGTCGTTACGCGCAACCCCCGGCGTGGTCTGGCCTGCCGCAGATCGAACCAATTCGATTAGGCTGGAGACCGGAGCGCTGGAGGCACAGATTACCCCCGGCACAACGACCACAACCGGAGGCACCACAACCGGAGGTGCTGCACCCGGAACTCGTGTCGAAATTTCGTGGCTGGCGCTGACGCTTGCTCACCCGGCGCTGGCTATAACCGGTTCGGCGGCGTTCACGGTAAATAGTGGTGATGGCGGTCAAGGCCTGCTGATCGGCGGCCGTGGCGGCTTGAGGCTCGATCACAAGGGCCGCAGTACCAGCTTGGAGATTGAAGCTGCTCCTGCCCCCGTTTCCGGCCCCGCCGGTGACGAGGCCGGCTCGGTGATCGGCGTTCGGCTGGCTGGTTTCGACCCGGCAGTTTATGCCGATTTGGCCCCGATGCTGGCACCGCTTGCCGGGACGCCTTTGCCGATCAACGGCCGACTTGAAGCCACGCTCAACCGCGACCTGATCCCGCAGCGGCTAACGGTTGATCTTACCGCCGGTCCCGGCTCGATGACCGTGCCCGGACTATACCCGACTGCGGTGCCGGTGGCGGCGATCACGCTTAAAGCCAAGATCGAGGGGCCGCTGACCCCGACTCCGTCACCGCCGCCCCGCGCCCCCCCCAAGCCGACACATGTTGCCGATCCGGTCGGCCATTGCGCCCAGCGCAGCCAAGTGACCGCCGGCCACTTGGGGCCAGCCATCGCCCGGGTGGTTAATTCCGGGATCTCCGTCGCCGGGACTCCGGCGGTGTCTTCTGCTGCCGGGACTCCGGCGGTGTCTTCTGTCGCCGGGACTCCGGCGGTGCCTTCTGCTGCCGGGACTCCGGCGGTGTCTTCTGCTGCCGGAGTCCCGGCAATCGCTTCGGTGCTGCCGGCCAAAGTGGTTCTCGATCGCTTCAGCATCGATTTCGGCGGCCCACGGCTGGCGCTGTCTGGCAGCGCCGAACGTCGTGGTGAAGGTGGCGGTTTCTGGGATATTCGGGCCAAGGCCGAAGGCGCGGCGGTGCCGCTCGACGATCTGGCGCGACTGTGGCCCGAACCGGTTGGTACCAACGCCCGCGAATGGATTGTCGAAAACCTGTCCGAGGGCATGATCGACCGCGCCTGGGCAACCGTAAGCGCCAAGGCTCCGGCTGGCGATCCGGGCGAGATCGAACCCGAGGCCATCGACGGCGGTCTAACACTTCGCAATGCCACCGTGCGCTATTTGAAGCCGCTACCCGTGGTTCAGGGTATTTCTGGAAACATGGTTGCCGACGGCCGCAGCCTGCTTATTCACACTCACGGCGGTGGTTTGGGCGAGTTGCGTTTGGGCGATGGTACGGTCGCGATTACCAAGCTTAACACCCCGCAAGAGTGCATCGATATCGACATGCCGGTGACGGGGCCGGTGCGGGCGGCGCTAACCCTGATCGATCTTCCTCCGTTGGGCTACGCCAAAAAGTTCGATCTCGATCCGGTACGGGTTGACGGCACCGCCAACACCCGGGTGCGGTTTTATTTTCCGTTGTTTAAGGATTTGACCACGGACGAGATCGAGGTCGGTGTCACTTCCATCGCTAAGGGCCTAACCGTTCGCGAGGCGGTTGCCGGCCATACCGTCACCGAGGGGGCGATTAATCTAGAACTCGATGTTAAGGGCATGATCATCACCGGCAAGGTTAAGCTGGCCGGGGTGCCGCTGACGGTGGAATGGAAGGAGTTTTTTAAGGATGACGCCCCGCTGCGCACTCGGATCAGTGCGCGCGGCGATGTTACCGACGCCGATTTGGCCCGGGTTGGGTTGCCGAACGCACCGTGGTTGACCGGCACCGCCGGCACCGATAGCGTGGTCACTACCGACCGTCGCCGGCGGACCACGCTGGCCACCACGCTTAATCTGGCGCGCACCACGCTGGCCTTGCCCGAAATCGGCTGGTCGAAGCCGATGGGGGGGGCGGGCAGTGGGCGGTTTTCGGTTGAATTCGACAAAGGCCGAGCGGTGCGGGTGCCGGAGTTCTCGGTTGAAGCCGGTGGCCTGACCAGCCGTGGTGCGCTGGAACTGATCGGCTCGGGACAGGATTTGAAGATCGCCCGGGCTCGAATTACAACCTTGCGCGCCGGCCCTAACGATTTCCAGGCTGACTTCCTTGCCCGTGACGGCGGTGGCTGGTCGATGACCTTCCATGGTGCCTCGCTCGACGGCCGGGCCATGCTCCATCCCCCCGACAAGGCGACCCGGGAGCGGGAAGCGGCCGAACGCGCCGAACGTGGGGAGGGCGAGCGCCGCTCGCCGCCGCTGGAGATGTCGATTCAAGTCGGTAAACTGGTCACGGCTCCGGATGGCAAAGGTCTGCATCAAGTGCTGGCAAAGCTACGGCGCGATGGTAACGGCTGGGAGCGGGCCGAAATCAACGCTCGGTTGGGCGAAGGCACTGGCACCGTGACCGTGGCCCTGCGCCCTGATGGTGGGAAAAGGCGGCTGGAGGCCAGTTGCGACGACGCCGGATTGTTGTTGAAGCTGCTCGACTGGAGCGAAGGGGTTCGCGGTGGCCGCTTGCACCTGACCGGGGAAGGCGACACCGCCGATCCCAAGCGGACCCTGACCGGCCGGGTCGAGATGAGCGAATTTACCGTGATCAAGGCACCGGTACTGGCCCGCCTGCTTAACGCCATGTCGCTGGCCGGATTGATCGAACTGCTTCAGGGCGAGGGACTGGTGTTCTCGCGCCTGGACGGCGGTTATCGTTGGAGCGGCGACACCCTCGTCTTCAACAATCTGCGCACCGCCGGCGGCGCACTCGGCCTGACCCTACAGGGCCGGCTCGATCTTGGTCGTGATAACGCCGAGCTGGAGGGGACCGTGGTTCCAATCTATAGCGTCAATCGTATCCTGGGCCTGATACCGCTGCTCGGCGACCTGATCAGTGGTGGCGAAGGCAACGGCCTGTTTGCCGCCACCTGGTCGATGTCCGGACCGCTGTCCGAACCCAGCATTTCGGTTAATCCGTTGTCGATGCTGGCCCCAGGGTTCCTGCGCAACCTGTTCTTCCTGGGGGGGGGCGGATGAAATTAAGTCGAACCGCCCCGCTCCGCCGTAAATGATCACTGGATGATTGCGGCGGGGCATCACCGCGTGGTAGCCATAATGTGCTGCCATGGCAACTCCAGGGATGACCACGCCACGGAACATATGGTACAAGTGCCGGCCGTTCAGTGTCGGTTAAGCTGTCGGCGCGGGGGTGCGTGGCTGGCTAAGGTGCCTTGGACTGCGCGGGATCGACAAGATTAAAGGTTCTTCATGACCGACCAACCAACCATGCTCATCGTCGATGACGCCAAGCTGGCGCGGATGATGGTTCGCAGCTTCGTCAATAAGGCCCGGCCCGAATTTTCCATTATCGAAGCCGGGGACGGTGACGAAGCCTTGCGGTTGTTGGAAAAGGTCACGGTGCTTGAATTCGCGACCATAGATTACAACATGCCTGGGATTAACGGCATTGAGTTGGCGCAACGGGTCCGGGCCCGCTATCCCGATGCCCGGATTGCCCTGCTCACCGCGAATGTTCAGGCCGCTCTGCGCCAGCGCGCCGCAGAGAGCAAAATTGATTTCATCGCCAAGCCGGTCACCGAAGCCAAGATCACGACCTTCATCCGGCCCCATCCCCACGCCCACCCCTATCCCCATTGACTGATCGCGGCGTTCCGGTTCCGCCGCTGGTCTGCGTACCTTCCGACCATCTTCCGCGCCTCTTCTGATCGCCACGCACCAAATGGAATCGGCCCGCCATGCTGGAATTCAGCCCCGAGGTCAAGGATGCGTTGACCGAGATCTTTAACATCGGCATCGGCCAGGCCGCTGATGTGTTGAGCACGCTGGTCAACGAGGAAGTGGAATTGTCGGTACCCGAGGTCGGGATCGACCGGCGGGCGGATTTTGTCGGTTTTGCCCGCGCTCAGTGGACCGATCGAGCCAGCGTGGTCCGCGAGGACTTCACCGGTCCGTTTTCTGGTGATGCACTGCTGATTTTTCCGGTTCAGCAAAGCTTGGAGCTGGTCCGCTCGCTGCTGCCGGACAGCGTCGTGCTTGAAACCATGACTGAGTTGGAACGGGAGGCGATGATCGAGGTTGGCAACGTGGTGCTGAACGCCTGCCTGAGCAGCATCGCCGACATTCTGGAACGGGAATTTACCAATTCCCTGCCCACCTATATCGAAAGCGAGCCGGCAACGCTGATCGAACAACTGGTGCCCGATCCGGAACGCTACATCATCTACCTGCGCATCGAGTTCGTGATTCACAGCCGTAATATCCGTGGTTTCATCCTATTCGTGCTCGATCTGCCGGCGATCGATGCTTTTGTCGCTGCCGCCAATCAACTCGTTAATCGCTTTCAATAGACTATGATCACTTCCACTTCCTCCTCACTTAACCGCTTGGAAGACCCGCACGCGCTCGGCGCGGCGTTGGATCTGGTCGATTGTGGTGTGGCCGTGCTGGGGCCGGACCAACAGGTAATGCAGTGGAACCAATGGTTGAGGCGGTACAGCGGCATCGATGAAACCCAGGCGCTGGGGAAAACCCTGACCGCCCTGTTTGGGATCAGGGTTAGCCCGCGCTTGATCGGGGTGATCGATGAATGCTTGAAGCGGGGCCGGTCGCAGGTGCTCTCGTCCAGCCTGAACCGGGCCCCCCTGCCATTATTCTCTCCCAATCCTCGCGAATCTGCCAACGAAGGGAACGAGCCGATTCTTCAGGCGGTGGCGGTCAAGCCGCTGTTGCTGGACGATGGTCGCCGCTGTTGCCTAATTCAGGTCACGGATGTCTCGGCGATGGAACGGCGTGAACGTTTTTTGCGCCGTCAGGCTGAGGATCTGGCTCATGCTATGGTTGATTTGCAACTGGCACGTGATCTGGCCAACCAGGCCAATCTGGCCAAAACCGAATTCCTGACCAACCTTAGCCATGAACTGCGGACGCCGCTAAATTCCGTAATCGGCTTTTCGCAACTGCTGCTGATGGAGGATCAAGACTCGTTACGGAAAGAACAGCGAGAGTTCATTGATTATATTCAACGCTCTGGTGAGCATCTGCTCAACATGATTACTGATATTCTTGATATTTCCAAGATTGAAATCGGGAAGCTGTCGCTGTCGGTCCAAAATCTTGATGTCGGGCGCATGGTTCAAGAAGCACTGGTCGCGGTCCGCCTACAGGCGGTCGAGCGTAGCATCACACTGGATCACGACCCGATCGAATCGGGTGCGACGTGGGTTAAGGCTGATCACATTCGTCTGCTGCAAATTCTGATCAATCTGCTGACCAATGCCATCAAGTATAACCGGGTCGGCGGTCGGGTCCGAATCTCGGTCGCGCCGATCTCGGAAGAGCGGATTCGGTTCACGATTGAAGACACCGGCTTCGGCATTCCCAAGGAACGCCAGGGCGAGTTGTTCCAAAGCTTCAACCGCCTGGGCGCGGAGAATTCGGCGATCGAAGGTTCCGGCCTGGGCCTGACCCTGTCGCGCCATCTGGCCGAGCGCATGAACGGCCAGATCGGATTCAAAAGTGCGAGTGGTGTCGGCAGCACGTTCTGGGTTGAACTGCCGGCGGTATCGATCGAACGGGAACGGGAAACCGGGATTGAGTCGCAGTTGTTTTCCGGTGCTTTGGAGCAAAGCCTGGAGACCGAGCGGCCGATTCTGCATACCGCCGCGTTCAGCGCGCTTTATATTGAAGACAATCCGCAGAGCCGCCGCCTAATGAACGGCGTGTTCGCCAATCTGCCGCGCGCGGTGCTGGTTGTCGCCGACGATGGCCCGCAGGGCATCGAATTGGCCAAGGCGATGCTGCCCACAGTGATTCTGCTCGATATCCACCTGCCGGGACTCGACGGTTTCGAAGTGCTGGACCAGTTGCGCAACAGCCCGGAAACCGCTGGGATTCCGGTGGTGGCGATCACCGCTTCGGCTTTGGATGAAGACGTTCAGCGCGGGTTGGCGGTTGGTTTTGTCGAATGGCTGGTTAAGCCGCTGGACATCCCGCGCCTGCTGGCGGTGCTGGCGCGGCTGCTGCGTCGTCGGGGCGAAACCCGGCCAACCACCATCGCCCCGATGTCGTTGGATTAATTGTAACTGCCCAGGTACCTCAATTGGGCGGCAGCCCAACGCACTCAATTGGGCTGCCGCCCAACGCAGTTATCACGTTCCCGCCACCATCAGGCCATCGATTCTGACCGTCGGGACATCGATGCCGTAACGGAACACCAGATCATTGGCCGGCTCCAGAGCCAGAAACATATCCTTAAGGTTGCCGGCGATGGTCACTTCACTGACCGGCCAGGTAAGGACGCCGTTTTCAATCAAGAATCCGGCCGCACCACGGCTGTAATCG
Source organism: uncultured Gammaproteobacteria bacterium (assembly GCA_963575695.1). GTDB lineage: Bacteria > Pseudomonadota > Alphaproteobacteria > Azospirillales > Azospirillaceae > CAUYTZ01. The sequence continues at coordinate 9,199 of CAUYTZ010000414.1, forward strand.
CCGGTGATGCCGCTGACGCCCATGCCCAGCAAATCGGTGATATAGAAGCCGTGCTTGATCTCGCCAATCAACTCGGCTGGCGAGCGCAAGCCGGGCAGCATGTACAAATTGGTCGGGGCCGGGTGGGGCGGACCGCCGGTCCCGCGCGAGCCATGACCGGTGGAAGTCAGACCCAGTTGCCGGCTGGAACGCAAATCCATCAACCAAGTGGTCAGCCGGCCGCCGTCAATCACCGCCCGCCGTGCCACCGCCACGCCTTCACCATCGAACGGCCGCGAACGCAGGCCACGGCGCAGTCGTGGATCATCGACCACGGTGACACCGGGAGCGAAAATCGTCTGTCCCAGGCAGTTCATCAGGAAACTGGTGCCGCGCGCCACCGCGCTGCCGGAAATAGCGCTGGACAGATGGCCCAGCAGCGACTGAGACACCCGAGGATCAAAGATTACCGGCAGTTTTTGGCTGTTCAGCTTGCGCGGGTTAAGCCGACGGACCGCTCGTTCCCCGGCGCGCCGGCCGATTTCCACCGCAGCCCCCATTTCGGTGGCATGAACCTTGGAATCAAAATCGTAATCGCGTTCCATACCGGTACCGCTGCCGGCGATCACCGACACGGCCAGGCTGTGGCGGGTGATGGCATAGCTGCCGGCGAAGCCGTTGCTGGCGGCGAGCGCCAGTCTGGTCCGCCCCCACGAGGCTTCGGCACCTTCCGAATTGGTCACACCGGCCACGGCCAACGCCGCTTCCTCCGCCCCCCGCGCCTGTTCGATCAGGCTTTCGGCGCTGGGTTCAACCCCGTCATTCAAATCCAGATCCGGCCAGTCGTGGGCCAGTTGTTCCGGCTCGGCCAAGCCACAAAAGGGATCTTCCGGCACCAGCCGGGCCATGGCCACCGCCCGTTCGACCATCTCGGCCAGCGCCGCCGGCTTGCGATCGGTGCAGGAAACCACCGCTTGGCACCGTCCGATCAGCACCCGCAGGCCCAAATCGCACGATTCCGCCCGTTCCAGCTTTTCCGGCTGGCCCAAGCGTTGCGACAACGACAGCCCGGCCGAATCGTAGAGCATGGCGTCGGCGGCGTCGGCTCCGGCTTTGCGGGCGGCGGCGATCAGATCGGACAGCAGCGACAACACATCATCGCCGGACGGCAGAGGATTGGAAGTCATAAAAATGTCCCAAATAAAGTGGGTTCAGGGGCCTCTAGGCTCCTGGTGGGTCCAGGGCAAAGCCCTGGTCAGGGGTTCGGGGGCGAGGCCCCCAGAAAATCACCGATCAAACGCCACACCCGCTCCGGCGTCGCCGGCATATCAACGTGGGTGACGCCCCAATCGGCCCTCCAATTGGCTAAAGCATCGACCACGGCATTGATCACCGCCGGCGGGGCCCCGATCGCCCCCGCCTCTCCAGCACCCTTCATGCCCAGGGCGTTGGTCGGACACCGCGTCGGCGCGAACGACAGGGAGATCGATGGCAAATCTTCCGCTCGCGGTGGACCGTAATCGGAAAATGACCCGGTCAACAACTGGCCGTTGTCTGAATCGTAAACGCAGCGCTCGTGCAGCGCCTGACCGATGCCTTGCGCGACGCCGCCATGGACTTGGCCCGCGACCAACAACGGATTGATCATGGTTCCGAAATCATCGACCACAGTGTAGCGCGGAATGGTGATCGCCCCGGTTTCGGGATCAATTTCCACTTCGCAAACATGGCTGCCGTTGGGAAAAGTCGCTGCGGGCGGTTTCCACCGCGCCACCTCTTCGAACGCCGGCCCGGGTTGATCATTATCGATCACCGCCGCCGCCGCGACCTCCGCCCAGGTCACGCTGTGGTTGGTGCCGGTGGCGATGAACAGGCCATCGGCGAAGCGCACCGCCTCCACCTCCGCGTCCAGCAGCACTGCGGCTCGAAACCGGGCCGCGTCCAGCACCTTGCCCGCCGCTTGGGCCAGCGCCGCGCCACCGATTGGGCCGGAGCGCGAACCATCGGTACCCATGCCCCAGGCCACCCGGTCGGTATCGCCCTGGACGACCTCTATCGCGTCGGCAGCCAGACCAAAGCGCTCGGCGATGATCTGGGCATAGGCGGTTTCATGGCCCTGGCCGCTGCTTTGGGTGCCGATTAGAACCTCAACCCGACCATCAGCGGCCACCCGGACCGTGGCCTGTTCCGGGCTGCCGCCAGCGCAGGCTTCGATGTAGCAGGCCAGCCCCAGCCCCCGCCGCCGACCTCGCCCCGCCGCTTCCACCCGCCGGGCCGCAAACCCGACGACATCGGCCGCGATCAGCGCCTGATCGAGGGTTCGCGCGAAATCGCCGCTGTCATAGGTCTTGCCGGTCGGGGTGCGATAGGGCATGGCCGAGGCCGGAATCAAATTGCGTCGTCTGATTTCCGCCGGGTTCAAGCCCAAGCGCCGCGCGGCGACATCGACCAGTCGCTCGACGACGAAGGCCGCTTCGGGGCGTCCGGCACCGCGATAGGCGTCAACCGGCGCGGTGTTGGTGAACACGCCGCGCACGCGGGCGTAAATCGCCGGGGTGGTGTAGACTCCGGCCAGCAGCGGCGAACCGGCCAGAGTCGGAATCGCTGGCGCGAAGCTGGACAGATAGGCACCGAGATTGGCGATGGTGTCGGCGCGCAGGGCCAGAAACCGGCCATCGCGGTCTAGCGCCAGTTCGGCGCGGGTTACGTGGTCGCGGCCGTGGCTGTCGGCCAGGAACGATTCACTGCGTTCCGCCCGCCACTTGATCGGCCGCTTGAGCTTGCGTGCGGCATAGAGCGTGAGGACATATTCGGGATAGAGGAAGATCTTGGCACCGAAGCCGCCACCGACATCGCCGGTGATCACGCGCAGTTGGCTTTCGGGAATATGGAAGATCTCTTTGGCCAATTGCTTGCGCAGCGCGTGGACGCCCTGGCTGGTGACATGCAACACCAAGCGGTCGCTATCGGGTTCAAGTCGTGCGAGCGCGGCGCGGTTCTCCATCGCGCAGGGAATGACCCGGTTATTGACCAGATCCAAGCCGACGACGTGAGCCGCAGCGGCGAAAACTTCGGCCACCGTCGCAGCGTCGCCCATTTCCCAGTCAAAGCAGAGATTTCCTTGCGGAGCGGGCCAAACTTGCGCCGCTGCGGGGGCCAGGGCCCCTGCGGTATCGGCCGCCACCGCCAGCGGTCGGTAGTCAACCTCGATCAACTCCGCAGCATCACGAGCGGCGTTGACGGTTTCGGCGACCACGAACGCTACCGCTTCGCCAACATAACGGACCCGGCCTTCCGCCAACACCGGCCGACGAGGTTTCGCCATTTTCCGCCCGTCTCGACAGGGGACCTCGATCTGACAGGTGAGCGCGCCGATCCCGTCAGCGGCCAGATCCTGGGCGGTAAAGACCGCCAGCACGTCCGGTGCCGCGCGGGCCGCCGTGGTGTCCAGGCGGGTGATATCGGCGTGGGCGTGGGGCGAGCGCAACACCACCGCGTGCGCTTGGCTGGGAAACGACAAATCCTCGGTGAACCGGCCGTGACCGGTCAGCAGTCGGGCATCCTCGGTGCGCGGAACCGACTGGCCGATGCCAAATTTGATCATCACCCCGACCCTGCCGTTACAGTTTCAGAGCGGTATATCCTGCGGCATAGCCGCGCAGCGCTATGCGGATGGTTGAAACCTCGCGCCCGCCATAGGGCACGATTTCGATTTCAATCTCCTTGCCAGCATAAAGACGATCCGCTAACGCCTTGTCCAGCGCCGTTGCGGCCAGACAACCCTCGGCTGTGCATCGCTGCACATGCAACGGGGTCGGGGCCAGACCATCGACACGCAGCGTCACCCCCGCCGGAATCGAAATGCCCAGCGGCAGAATCCCAATCGCCATCAACTCGTTCGCAGCCCCAAACCGGCCGATCGACAGCTTCAGCAGCCGTTCTTTCGATTCGGTGGCGATTAGGGTTTGGGTCAGAAAGCAGATCCGGCGATTATCCTGCGGCCGTTGCTCGCATTCTACCGTCCAGTCCTCAAACACGGCCCCGGCTGCCAAAACAGGCTCGGCCGCGTATGCCAAGTGGCTGTTGATGCCGACCGCCAAGACCACGGCTACGACCGCCCCCATCCGTACCAGAGTCATTCTTTTCGCTCCCGGACGCTGTCAGGATCACAGACCGCCAACAGCATCCTAGGACCGGCACGAGGGGACGGTCAATCCATTCCGAAGCCATCCATGCCGGATCAGAAGCTTCTGCGCACAGCACCGACGGCAAGCACAAACGACAGGGCGACAACGAGCATTACCAGCGTGGTCATGGATGAAGTCCTTGGCTTTAATTGAGGGGGCCGACCTAAGGCCCAGACCGGACGATCAGCCCCCCTTCGACACGGCGAATTATAATCCGTTTGTGCAGTGCAGCAAAGAACCCGCAATGGTTGGCAGCTATGCCCACTCCGCTTGTGCTGCCTTTGTGTCCTGCGCCTTAATCGGGTGCGTAGCCCTTGGCGCGCATGCAAACGTCAAGAATTTCACCGCGGTATTTGGCCTGCGGTGTGTCCGGGCTGGGCCGACGCGGATACCCGCGCAGCCGCATCTGGGTATTGACCACTTCTTCGCATTCGTCGCGGGCGATATCGTTGGTTGTGCCGGTGGGGGAATAAACCAGCTTGTCGGTTCCGCCGCCACACCCAGCCAAACCCAGAAACACGACCGCCGCCGCAGCGACAGCCCTACCGGCGCAGGCCGGACGAAAGGCGATCATACCGATGATCATGGCAGCAACTCCCGAACGAAACCTATCAGCCATCAGCCATCGGTCAGCATACCGCGTTCGGCCGCCGCTGTCACTTTTAGCTGCCGAATTTCCGGATTGAAACGATCCGTACCCGGACTTACAATTCCCTCGCTGGCCATGATTATTTCACTACCCAGCCATGATCCGAGAAAAACCCGCAAGCCAGTCCTCAGTGGTTAAATTTATTTTTTGTGGCCTAGCATCGTGTGTCCCGCCGGATCGCTGGTTCCCGATAGCGGGTCTTCGATCGCGGTTCGGGGTCTACGCTGTTCGGGGTCTACAATGCAAACTCAGTCGGTTTCGTCGGTGCCGCAGTGGCACCTGTTCGTCCCCAAAATCTACACGGTTCTGCGTCAGGGCTATACGCTGGCCGATTTTGGTGCCGATGTTATCGCCGGATTCACGGTTTCCATTGTTGCCCTGCCGTTGGCCATGGCCATCGCCATCGCCTCTAACGCCACGCCCGACAAGGGCCTGTTTACTGCGGTCATCGCTGGATTTTTGATTTCGCTGCTGGGTGGCAGCCGGTTTCAGATCGGGGGACCGACCGGCGCGTTTGTCGCCGTGGTCTTTGAAGTAATCGCCAGATATGGCTATGATGGCCTGATCCTGGCCACGCTGATGGCCGGGGTGATGCTGATCGTCGCCGGTGTTCTGCGCCTGGGAACCTTCATTAAATATATTCCCCAACCGGTGGTCACCGGCTTCACCTCCGGCATTGCCGTGATCATTTTTTCCACTCAGGTCAAGGACTTGTTCGGCCTAAGCATGGGCACGGTCCCGGCCGAGTTCTTTGAAAAATGGTCAGCCTATGCCAGCCATTTCAGCAGTTTTCAGCCGACAACGGTCGCCCTGGCCGGTGGATCGATCATGACCTTGCTGTTGCTGCGCCGGGTTGCCCCCAAGGTACCGGCCTTTTTGGTCGTGGTTGCGGCCGGATCGGTGTTGGTGTGGGGGCTGGGTTTGTCAACCGAGACCATCGGCTCTCGCTTCGGTGTCATTCCCAGCCTGCCGCCGATGCCGTCTTTGCC
>CAUYTZ010000415.1:0-1027 GCA_963575695.1 uncultured Gammaproteobacteria bacterium
CGACAAAGCGCAGTACAGGATGGCCAGGGCATCGGCTTCGTTATCGTCGACCGGATGATGACCTTTGGCCCGCATGGCAGCGATCACGGCATCCTTGCCGGCATTGCCCTTGCCGGTGGCGTGACGCTTGATCGTGCCGACTGGAATCCCGGTGTAGGGGATGCCCCTGGCTTCGCACCAGGCGGTGAGGGTGGTGAGCCAACCGCCGTAGGCGTGGGCGGCTGACGCACTGACGCACTGACGCACATGCACCGACCTTTGGTACCCCATACGCCCATATACATCCCCATCAATACAACCTGAGACCCCTTTTAGGAGTTTGTGAGCTAGTGCGTCAGAGTGCGTCAGCGTCAGTGGTGGACCCCAATATTGCTCATTTTTTAATCCCCTCGGCAGACGTGTCCACCCGAGATATTCCAAAATCGCGGTGGCATGGGCGGCGTCAACCCCGGCGTGCCGCCGAACCTCCTCGAACGCGACCAGGGCAATGCCGCCCACCAGGGTCAAGATCTCCAGCAGCCACGCCTTGAAGCGCAGGAAGCGAACCCCGCCGCCGTCGAACCGGCCTGGGCGGAATTCGACCGCACCACTGGTGGTGGTGCCGTCCGTTCCGTTAATTGCCCAACCGGTGGTCGCGCCCAAATCCAGGGCCAGTATCGCCGTTCCCGGTTCGAAATCGTTTCTTTTACTGCCCGGTTTGGGCACAGTTGTCCCAGCCATGTTGTCCTCCAACAGGGTGCATCGTGGTCAGGGTGACGGCGTCGTCCGGCCAGGAATCTCGCCGTCACCCGCTCCGGTATTTGCGCGAGTGGGTGTGGGTATCGGCTACGGTGCCGGGCCGACGTGTGGCCGCAGGTGGTTGGGCAGCAGGTGCCAGAGCATCGCCACCGGCGGATGAGGTGGTTGGGTCAGCCGGCGAAAGCGCAGCACCGTACCGTCGCGGTGGCGCAGGGCGGCGTGGGCGAAGGTGATTCCCGGGATAGACCGGCCCCCGACCAAGAGCATCAGCCCGGCCCGGTCCAGGCGA
>CAUYTZ010000416.1:0-7951 GCA_963575695.1 uncultured Gammaproteobacteria bacterium
GCTGGACCACGGTTTCTGGACCTCGGGGCGAACGGGATCCCGGCCGCTACCGAGTGGGTGGGTTTCGCTTCGCCCCTACGGGGCTTCGCTTCTCCCACCCACTCGGTAGCACCATCATGCTACAAATTTCAGACACAAGGGCAAAGCCCTGGTTGCCGAGGGTCGTGGTTTGGGAAGGCGATAGCGGAGGACATGGATGGTGCGGAAGATCAGGGTTTTGGTGGTCGATGATTCCGCGTCGGTGCGCGAGACGCTGAAAGAGATCATCAACGACGATCCGGATCTGGAGCTGATGGGGGCGGCCATCGACCCCTATGTTGCCGCACGTCTGATCGCAGAAGAGATTCCCGATGTGCTTGTGCTGGATGTGGAAATGCCGCGCATGGACGGCATCACCTTTCTGCGCAAGATCATGGAGCAGCGGCCGATGGCGGTGGTGATGTGTTCGTCGCTGACCGAAGTCGGTTCTGAAACGTTGTTGGAGGCGCTGGAAGCCGGAGCGGTGGAGGTGATTCAAAAACCCCGAATCGGTTCAAGACAATTTTTGATTGAAGCCCGGATTAGAATTACCGACGCGATCAAGGCTGCCGCCCACGCCAATCTGCGTCGCCGCCCGTCGCCCGGAAGTGCGCGACCGGATGACAAGAGCCTGATGGGAGCGAAGAAGCTTTCCGCCGATGTGATGCTGCCGCCACCATCGCCAGGCAGAGCGGCGGCCATGACCAAGACCACGGAAAAGGTGGTGTGCATCGGGGCTTCTACCGGTGGCACCGAATCGCTGCGCATTTTGCTGGAAGGGTTTCCGGCCGATGCCCCGGGGATGGTCATTGTTCAGCACATGCCGGAAAAGTTCACCGAGGCCTTCGCCAACCGACTCGATCGGCTGTGTGCGTTGAGCGTCCGTGAAGCCCGCAATGGAGATACCGTTTTACGCGGCCATGTGCTGATTGCGCCTGGCAACCGGCACATGCTGGTCAAGCGCAGCGGTGCCCGCTATTATGTCGAAGTCCGAGATGGTCCACTGGTTACCCGCCATCGGCCTTCCGTGGATGTGCTGTTTCGTTCTGCGGCGCGTTACGTCGGTGCCAATGGGATTGGCGTGCTCATGACCGGAATGGGCGACGATGGTGCCCGGGGATTGCTGGAAATGATGCAGGCCGGGGCGCATACCGTCGCCGAAGATGAGTCCACTTGCGTCGTGTTCGGTATGCCGAAAGAGGCAATCAAACTGGGTGCCGCGCGCAAGGTGGTCCCGCTGGGCCAGATCAGGGATGAAATCCTGCGCGCCGCTGTGGCCAAAGAGGTCGCCTGATGTCCTGTCACCACAAAGCGCCTGGTCGCCCCACGCTCAACCTGATGGCGGGTGAAATCTATTGCGACCGCCGCACTCAGGTGATTGGAACCATTCTCGGTTCTTGCGTTTCGGTCTGCCTGTGGGATCCGTCTCTGCGCTATGGCGGCATGAACCATTTCATTCTGCCCAGCCGGCCAATGAAGGCCGAACTGTCAACCCGCTATGGTGATGATGCGATTCGAACTCTGGTCCAAGGAATGCTCAATCAGGGCAGCCGGTTGACGGAGCTTCAGGCCAAAGTGTTTGGGGGCGGCAATGTGTTGCGTACCGGGGTGTCAGGGGGAGCCGGGGATTTCGCCGTCGGAAGACGAAACGCCGAAGTTGCGCTCAGTGAATTGAACCGGCTGGGGATTCCGATCGTAGCCAGCCGGGTGTCGGGGGAGGAGGGCGTAGCCCTGCTTCATTGCACCGAATGCGGTGATGTCTGGTTGCGGTTGATCATCGGTACACCGCCAGCCACCGTGGCCGGAGCCTTTTCCGAATTGGCCCAGACCGACGAGGAGTCGAGCGGCGGCGCGCCACAGACCAGCCACAGCCGGCGTCGGTCTCGGTTGGCGAAATTGATTCAGGCTCAGACTCAGGCATCGTCCTTGCCCCATTGCCCAACCTGCGGCATACCACCGCAGGCGCGCCATTCCCGAGGCTAGGGAGATTGGTACACTGCCTTTGGCGGCCAGGGCCTCACCCTGGACCCGCTTTAGTCTTATTCATGGATAGGATGACCGGCCCGTGAACGACAGCGTTGTCCCCTTGGCCTCGACCACTTCGCACCCCGCCGACCGTGTCCGGGCCGCAGCCTGGGGGCGTCGCTTGCGTGATGCCGGCAAGGGGTTCAAGACCCCATTTCTGCCGCTGGAGCAGGTGTTCCTGTCCACGGGCGAGCGGCTGCGGGAACTGCACGGCAAGGTTTCGATGCTGTCGGGAAGCGCTGAAGCGGCCGGGCAGCGGCTGGCTTCGCCCGAATTCGCCGACATGGTTCAGGGGTTCGCCGCCGCCGCCGACCATATCAATGGGTTGCGCGAAAGCCGAGGGGAATTGTCGCAGTCGCTGGGCGGGATCGTTTCTACCACCGATAGCATGTTGACCGTGCTGGAGGCGTTGACCCGGATTATGTTCCACATCCAGGTTTTGGGGATCAACGCCAAGATCGAAGCTTCGCAGTTGACCAATACTGGGTTGGATTTTTCGGTTTTCACCAGCGAGATCTTCCGCTTGTCGCGGAGCGGCGTGGAAACCATTTCCGCAGTCCGTGACCAACTGACCGGACTCCGCAAGGCGGCGGCTACGGCGCAGTCGTTGCAGGTAACGTTTGAGACCAAGGGCCTGCCCGAGCTGAATGCAGTTTCCGGCCGTCTGGCCGATGCGATCGGCAACATGCACGAGCAGCAGAAACGGGCCGGACATTGGGTGCGGGAAATCCCGACCAGGCTTAAGGTGCTGTTCGGCCATGTTGGGCAGATGGTTTCAGCGTTGCAGGTGTTCGACATCACCCGCCAGCGCTTTGAACATGTCAATCAGGCGCTCGATCTGGCGGCGGAAATGATCGAGCGCGATAATGTTTCCGATATGGATGACCGCCAACTTAAGGTGTTCGTCAACGGCATCGCCGATCTTCAATCGCAGCAATTGGTTCACGCCGCCGATCATTACCGGGTCGCCATCGTCGATGTTGGCCGCAGCCTGTCGGCCATGGCCCATGGTGTGCCGGCGGTGGGGGCGTTGTGTGAACAGACCTTCGGTAGCGGCGGCGGCCTTTCGTTGCTGGAAATCGAGCGCGATCTGGAAAAGGCCAGCGCTCTGTTCGCTGAATTCGCCGGTATTCGTCAGCAGGCTGAAACCGGGTTGGGTCAGGTGGCGGCGACCGCTGCTCGGGCTGGGGAGCTGATGCGTTCGCTGAACTCGGTCAACGCCGATATGCGGCTGATGGGCCTTAACGCCTCGATCAAATGCGGCAACCTGGGCGAGCGCGGACGGGCTTTGAACGTGATCGCCCAGGAACTTCAATCCTATGCCGAACTAACCCGTGGTCATGTCGAAACCGTCGCCACGAGCCTTAGTCGGATCACCGAGGCGGTGCGGGCAATCAGTCGGGTCGAGGGTGGTGCTGGCGATACCAAAGGCGATGTGACGGAACTGAAAGCCGATCTGGACCGGGCGGTGATGCGCCTGCGCGATACCGGCACCGATCTGGCTTCATTGCTGGGTGGCATTGGCCCACTTGGTGCCGAGGTGGTCGAACTAACCCGGGTGACGGCGGAGGGTTTCTCTCAGGCCGAAGGGCACGGGTTGATCGACCGCAGTGTCACTCAACTAAAGGAGGTCTCGGCCGAGAGCAATCCCGGCTTGGCGGGGGCCGAGCTGGAACATGCGCGTCGCGATGTTCTGGCATTCTCCGAAGCTCACTATACCATGGCCAGCGAACGCCATATTCATGGTGCGGCGGTGAAAAGCCGAAACATTGTTGGTCTGTTGTCGGGAACCGACGAGCCGGTGGATGCCGCCGTGTCAGGCGGTGGTGATGGCGAGCCGGATATTTCGGCGTTGCTGTTCTGATGTTCGTTTTATTCTAAATATAGTGGGTCCAGGGCAAAGCCCTGGTTACTGGTTTGGGTATGTCGCACTTGGGCCGAACTGCACTGGGTGTTGCTCCGATGAACAGCTTGCGCACATCAACCGGTACCACCGCAGCGGTTCTACTGCTTGTGGCCGGTTTGGGTCTTTCCGGTTGTGTCTCTTCTTCTCAAAACCGCTATACCAGCCGCGATGTCGGCCACTCGGCCACGGTTGATTTTGGGACCGTCATTTCCACCCGTCAGGTTGAGATTGAGGCCCAGCGCACCGGGATTGGCAGCATGGCCGGCGGTGCCGCTGGCGGTTTGGCCGGGTCGGCGATTGGGGCCGGTGGCGGTAATCTGGCGGCCATCGTGGGCGGAATCGTGATCGGGGCCATCGTCGGTGCCGTCGCTGAACAAGCCATCGCCGACCATACCGGCATCGAATACATCATCACCCTGGCCAATGGCCAAACCATGACCATCGTTCAGGAAACAGCCCGGGATGAACGGGTGTTCAACCCTGGCGAACGTGTGATGGTTCAGGATGGCGGCAGCTATCAGCGGGTGTTGAGCGCCCAACAACTGCCGACCGAAATCACCCGTCCCCGGGACATTCGGGTTAGGGATTGACACGACAGCAAGCGCAGACGGCGTTGACCAGGGCGCGCTGGGACCGGTGCCGGCCCCTGGTTGCTGGTTGCCTTCGGTTGCCCCTTGGATTAGTGTCCGGCTCCAAACGTTGCTCCGGGATTCGGCCCGGGATTCGGCGCGGTTGGTATGACGGTGATGGCCATGCGTTCGCTTTATCTTCTGATCGATACCGTGCTTGGGTTGTATTGCTGGGTGGTGATCGCCGCCGCAGCAATGAGTTGGCTGATTGCATTCAACGTCGTCAACACCCGCAACCCGAACGTATGGACGGCTCATGATTTTCTCTATCGTCTAACCGAACCGGTGCTGCGGCCGATTCGACGCCGACTGCCCGACGTCGGCGGTATTGATTTGTCGGCGCTGTTGGTTATCTTGGGTATCTTCTTCGCGCGCAGTTTGCTGGCGGAATATTGGCCGCGTTATTGAGCCGGACGGGAGTCGGCGTCCTGACTACGGTCGCCGATGGCGTGCGTCTGGTGGTGCGGGTGACGCCACGGGCCGGACGCGAAGCGATTACCGGTCTGGCCGTAACCGCCGAGGGTGGCCGGGTGCTGAAGGTGGCGCTGACTGCGGTGCCTGAAGACGGTAAGGCCAACAAGGTGCTGGTCGCTTTGTTGGCCAAGTCTTGGCGTGTGCCGAAGACCAGTATCACCGTGATTGCCGGTGCCACCGACCGCAACAAGGTGTTGCACATCGCCGGTGATCCGGAAACCCTGGCGCATCGACTGTGCGATCTTTTGCCGACAGAGGAGGACCGGACGTGACCGACTCGACCGCAAGCCAAACCACCTTGATCGACGGCAAGGCCTTTGCCGCCGGATTGCGTCGGCGGATCGGCGGACGGGTGGCGGTGCTCAAGGCCGAGCACGGCATCACCCCCGGCTTGGCGGTGGTTCTGGTCGGTGACGACCCGGCCAGCCAAGTCTATGTTCGCTTTAAGGAAAAGGCTTGTGCCGAAGCCGGGATACGCTCGATTGACCACCGTTTGCCGGCAACCGCCACTCAGGCCGAGTTGCTGAACCTGATCGCGCAGCTCAACGCCAATCCCGAGGTTCATGGCATCCTGGTTCAACTGCCGCTGCCTAAGGGGCTGGACCAGACCGCCGTGTTGGACGCAATCGATCCGGCCAAGGACGCCGACGGCTTCCATGTCATCAGTACCGGCCGGTTGGCCCAGGGTCGGCCGTTGGTGGCACCGTGTACCCCGCTCGGTTGTCTGATGCTGCTGCGCGATGCGCTGGGCGTCAATTTGGCCGGCAAACGGGCGTTGGTGCTGGGCCGCTCGCTGATCGTGGGCCGGCCGATGGCCTATTTGTTGACCAATGCCGACTGCACCGTAACCGTGGCCCATTCCCGCACCCGCGATCTGGTTGAAGAATGCCGGCGCGCGGATATTTTGATCGCCGCCATCGGCAAGCCGGAAATGGTTCGCGGCGATTGGATCAAGCCGGGGGCGGCGGTGATCGACGTTGGCATCAACCGCGTTGCCGGCAAGGAACCGGGCACGACTCGGCTGGTCGGTGATGTCTGTTTTGAAGAGGCGCTGGGTGTGGCCGGCTGGCTGACGCCGGTACCGGGTGGAGTCGGGCCGATGACCATTGCCTGTCTGCTGCTGAACACCGTCGCCGCCGCTTGCCGCCGCGCCGGCTTGCCGGAGCCGGAGGAAGCCCGGCCATGATCACGGTCTACTCCCGGGTCGAAGGACGGGTGATCGAACAGCCGCTGCCGTTGGAAGCCTCGTTGCCCGAAGGGGCGGTGTGGATCGATCTGCTGCGGCCGGATGAATCCGAGCGCGGCTATGTCGGCCGCCTGCTTGGAGTCGATCTGCCGACCCGGGAAGAGATGAAGGAGATCGAGGCCTCCAGCCAGTTGTACGTTGAAGGCGACGGTATCTACATGACCTCGCCGTTGGTATCGCGCGCCGATTCGTCGGGACCAATTCAGGGTGAGCTGACCTTTGTGCTCGCGCCGCGCCACCTGATCACCATGCGCTATACCGAACCGCGCTCGATCCTGGTGTTTGCCGCCCGCACTTCGCGGCAACCGGAACTGCTGGCCGGACCGGAAGACGCCCTGCTCGGCTTGCTCGATGCCGTGATTGATCGCGTCGCCGACGTGTTGGAGCTGATCGGTGGCCGACTCGATAGCCTGTCATCGCGCGTGTTTGCCGACAATATCGATGCCCGCGAGGCCGCCCGCGAGAAAGGGGCCCATGATCTCAACGATGTCCTGCGCGGCATCGGTCGGGCCGGCGATCTTACCCACAAGGTTCGTGACAGCATGGCCGGGCTGGACCGGCTGCTGGCGTTCATGGTTTCGGTCGCCTCCGGCCGACTGACCAAAGAACAGCGCAGCTCAGTCAAGACCTTAGCCCGAGATCTGCGGTCGCTACAGGAACAGTCGCGGTTTCTGGCCAGCGAAGCTAATTTCCTGCTCGACGCCACCCTGGGCCTGATCAACATCGAACAGAACTCGATCATCAAAATTTTTTCGGTCGCAGCGGTGGTGTTCATGCCTCCGACCCTGATTGCCAGCATCTACGGCATGAATTTCCACCAGGGAATGCCGGAATTAGACTGGGGTTTGGGTTATCCGATGGCATTGGCCATGATGCTGCTTTCGGCCTTGGTTCCGTTGTGGTATTTTCGCCGTCGGGGATGGTTGTAGCCTCTGTCGTTTGGGTCGTGTCGGGCGCGTTCTTGGCCAGGCGTCGTCCTAAAGGTTTCTTAACGGAAAAAGGTTGAGCCAGTTCCAGGACGTCGAAGGCGAAAGCGCCCTGCCGATGAAACAACAAGAGAAATTGAAACAGCCGCAGGATAATGCGTCCGGCACCCAGCGTGCGGAACACCCCCTGGCCGGCGGCGGAGATGATCAGTCATGATGCGTAAAGACAAAGGGTTCCGTGGTCCGAGAAAGCGCGGCTTCGACGACGATGTGCCGTCGCCGTTCGAACGTCGCAATAGTGGTGGCGCGCCGACGTCACGCCCGTTTAGCAGCAGCAGTAGCAGCAGCGGACCGCGCGAACAGGCCGTGCCGACGGGGCCGGTGATTGAGGCCACGGTGAAATGGTTCAATGCGGAGAAGGGTTTTGGCTTCGCTGAACTGGCTGATGGTTCGGGCGATGTGTTCATGCACGTTGCCGCTCTTCAAGCTGCTGGTCACGAGTCGGTGATGCCGGGGGCCCTGCTCAAGGTTCAGGTCGGGCAAGGACCGAAGGGGCCGCAGGTAACCCGCGTGGTCGAGGTGGATGAGACCGACGCGAAGCCGCAGCCGCCCCGGTCTTCGGCCGGCGGTGCCAGCGGCGCTGGGGGGCCACGGCCGCCTCGGCGCACACCGGATATGTCCGCAGCGGTGGAGATGAACGGTTCGGTCAAGTGGTTCAACGCCGACA
>CAUYTZ010000417.1:0-5727 GCA_963575695.1 uncultured Gammaproteobacteria bacterium
GATTGGGCGGCAGCCCAATCACGTAAGCGATAGATTTTTAGCCTCTCAGTTACCGAGCGGGTGCGGGTTCCGCTTCCGCCCGTGGGCTCCTTGCCGTTAAGCTGCGAGCAAACCACGGGAGGAAGCCTTGATGCCGTCCAACAGCCTGCCATCCCTGAATTTTGATTTGGGTAACACCGCCGATATGCTGCGCGACTCGGTAAGCGCGTTTGCTACCGATGAAATCGCGCCGCGTGCGGCCGAGATTGATCGCAAGAACGAATTTCCCCAGGATCTGTGGCCCAAGTTCGGTGCCCTGGGCGTGCTCGGCATTACCGCCCCAGAAGAATACGGCGGTGCCGGAATGGGTTATGTCGAACACGTCGTGGCGATGGAGGAAATCAGTCGGGCCTCGGCCTCGGTCGGCCTCAGCTACGGCGCCCATTCCAACCTGTGCGTCAATCAGATCAAGCTCAACGGCAACGAAGAACAAAAGCGCCGCTATCTGCCCAAGCTGATTTCCGGTGAACATGCGGGCGCGCTGGCGATGTCGGAAACCGGTGCCGGCTCGGATGTGGTGGCGATGCGGCTGCGTGCCGACAAGCGCGGCGACCGCTTCGTCCTCAACGGCACCAAAATGTGGATCACCAATGGCCCGGAAGCGAGCACACTGGTGGTCTACGCCAGGACCGACCCACACGCCGGCCCGCGCGGCATCACCGCTTTCATCGTCGAAAAGGGCTTCAAGGGCTATTCCACGGCGCAGAAACTCGACAAACTGGGCATGCGCGGCTCCAATACCTGCGAATTGGTGTTCGAAGACTGCGAAGTGCCGGAAGAAAACGTGCTGGGCGGGGTTGGCAAAGGCGTCAACGTCCTGATGCGCGGCCTGGATTACGAACGGCTGGTGCTGTCGGGTGGGCCGCTCGGCATCATGCAGGCCTGTATGGATGTGGTCGTGCCCTATATTCACGAGCGCAAGCAGTTCGGCCAGTCGATTGGTCAATTTGAACTCATGCAAGGCAAGATCGCCGACATGTATTCAACCATGAATGCGTGTAAGGCCTATGTCTATGCCGTGGCCAAGGCCTGCGATCGGGGCGAGACCACACGCAAGGACGCGGCCGGGGCGATTCTCTATTCGGCGGAAAAGGCAACCTGGATGGCGCTAGAGGCGATTCAGTGCCTGGGCGGCAATGGCTACATCAATGAATACCCGACCGGCCGATTGCTGCGTGACGCGAAGCTATACGAGATCGGTGCTGGCACCAGTGAAATCCGCCGCATGCTGATTGGACGCGAGTTGTTCAAGGAAACTGCGTAAGCGAATACGGGAGACTCCATAACGATAAGGGGTCGTGATCGGGGAGGGGTGAGAAACACCCCTCCAATTGTGTTGGTGAGGCTAGGCAATGCAGGTTTCTCAAGAAAAATGGTTGTGGCGCGGCGCGGCAACAGTCGGTCTGCTGCTGATCATCGTCCCCGAAATTGATCTGTCGATTGCACGGTTGTTCTACCTTCCTGGCCACGAAGATCCCTCGCTTAATTTTATCTTGCGCGGCAGCCCACTGTTCGAAGGTATTCATAACGCCATTTCCCGCTTCAGCCAGTTGGCCGGCTTGATCTTATTCGGAATCCTCGCCTATGCCGCGATCCGTCGGCGTAAAGTCTGGGGCCTGGGCAGCCTGGGCTGGCTGTTTCTGGTTCTGGCTCTCGTGGTCGGTCCCGGGCTGTTGGCCAACGAGGTCTTCAAGAACCACTGGGGCCGGTCCCGGCCGTCACGGCTGGTCGAGTTTGGCGGGGAGGGGCAGTTCACCCCCCCCCTAGTGTTAGCCAACCAATGCCTCCACAACTGCTCGTTTGTGTGTGGCGATGCGGCGATGGCTTTCTACCCGCACGCCTTCGCCTACATTCACCATCGGCGGCGGACCCGGCGACTGATCATGGCCGGTTCGATTGGGGCCGGACTGGCGGTCGGGCTGATGCGGATCGGTATGGGCGCACATTTCTTCAGCGATGTCCTGTTCGCCGGGGCGTTAATTCTGGCGAGCACCGCCGTTCTTCACGCCCTGATCTATGGCCGTGCCACGACCCGGGCATTGTGGCGGGAGTGGCTCGCTTGTCTTCCTCCAACCTCGCCGAACCAAATCCGCGCGCCGACCAATAGCGGCGACGATGGCGGCGCTGTTCCGGCGTCTGGGTTATGAGGTGCGCGAGGGCCGGGATCTGTCGCGCGAGGGGCTGGAAACCCTGCTGCGTGACTTTGGTCGTCTGGCCGAGGGTACAGATATCGCGGTGGCGTTCTACGCCGGCCATGGCATCCAGGTCGCCGGACGCAACTATCTGATTCCGGTGACCGCCAAGCTGGAGCGCGAACAGGATCTGCGCTACGAGGTGGTGGCGGTTGACACTCTGGTGGAGGAATTGGGCGCGGCCAAGACTCTGCGTCTGCTGATCCTGGATTCCTGCCGCGACAATCCGTTTGCAGCCAAGCTGATGCGCTCGATGGGCACACGCTCGGCCCAGATCGGGCGTGGCTTCGCCCGCATTGAAACCGCCGAGGGCAACACCCTGATTGCCTACGCCACCCGCGCCGATGAAGTCGCCGCCGATGGCACCGGCGCGCACAGCCCCTATACCACCGCCCTGCTTCAACACGCCGAAACTCCCGGACTGACGGTCGAGCGTCTGTTCGGCCGGGTTCGCGACAGCGTGCTGTCCGCGACCAGCGGCCGGCAGCAGCCGTTTGTCTATGGTTCCCTGGGCGGGGACGATATCCATTTGGGCCTGCCGCCAGCTGCGGCCGGTGGAAGCGCTACGCCGACTCTGGCTCCGGTTGCCGATCCAATGGCGCTGGAACTGGTTTTCTGGCAATCGATCCAAGGCAGCCGCGATCAGGCGGATTTTGAAGCTTATCGCGACAAGTATCCCAATGGCCAGTTTCTGCGCTTGGCGCTCAACCGTTTGACGGAATTGGAAGCGTCGGCCCCGCAACAAGTGGCGACGCTGTTCGTGCCCAAACCCCCGGTGCCACGGTTGCCGGTTCGGCAGGTGATGGGCGTTTTTCCGGAAACCAAATCGGTGTTTCGGGACTTCCTCGCCGATGGTGCCGACTGTCCGGAGTGTCCGGAGTTGGTGATGATCTCGCGCGGCAGTTTTACCATGGGGTCTCCGGCGAATGAGCCGGAACGATCCAGCGGTGAAGGTCCGCAGCACCGGGTAACGATTGGCTATTCGCTTGCGGCGGGGAAGTATGCGGTGACGTTTGCGGAATGGGACGCCTGCGTCGCCGGTGGCGGCTGTAATGGTTACCGGCCGGAAGATCAAGGCTGGGGCCGAGGACGGCGGCCGGTGATCCACGTTTCCTGGAACGATGCCCAGGCCTATGTCCAGTGGCTGAGCCGCAAGACTGGCCAGCGCTATCGGCTGTTGAGCGAGTCGGAATGGGAATACGTGGCGCGGGCCGGCACGACCACCACCTATTGGTGGGGTAACGATGTGGGTCGGAACAATGCCAACTGTGCTGGCTGCGGTAGCCAATGGGATAACAAGCAAACCGCACCGGTGGGATCGTTCGCGCCGAATGCTTTTGGTCTCTATGACACGGCAGGCAACGTTTGGCAGTGGGTGGAGGATTGTTACGAAGGCAATTACCAAAATTTGCCGACGGACGACAAGGCATCTACATCTGAAAAATGTGAATACCGCGTTGGCCGTGGTGGTTCATGGCTCAGCTATCCCAGGTACTTGCGTGCGGCGTACCGCAACGGCCTCACGCCGGGCCACTTTTACAACTCTCTGGGCTTCCGCGTGGCCAGGACTTTTTCCTCTTAACCCTTTACATCTTTGTGCGCCACGAGGGCGCGAAACGCCAGTGGGGGCGGGACCCACCTGGGGAGTTGTTGGTTAAGCCCAGTAGCTGACGGGCGGTTTGGTCGGGCGACCGGCTGGATTGAAGCCCCGTGACAAAGGCCACCTTGGGTGGTCGAGCAATCTGCCGGGCCGTAACGTGAGTGAACGCTGAGCAGGCCTCGAAAGTGAAGACGCGGATGCCGACCCTCCAAAGGTAAGGGGAAGGCTTCCAGGGGTGGGACTACAACCAACGCTCCCCCACTCCATCCGCCGGGGTAATGGCGACAGCACGGTGGAAAGGTGTTTCGGGCAACGTGGGAGAAGCCCGCGCCGGGCGTGCCAAACTGCACCACAACGCCGTTGTTGAGGATGTTGATTACCGAACCGTGCGCGGGCTTGATCGCACGCTGTTCCTTAAGCTAACGTATTGCCAATGGATCCGCGAGCATCGCCATGTAATATTGTGTGGACCAACTGGAATAGGAAAAAGTTGGCTGGGTTGCGCTCTTGGACACAAGGCCTGCCGCGAGGATTTCTCAGTCAGCTATCAGCGAATGCCACGTCTTTTCTCCGCACTTGACCTTGCGCGCGGCGATGGTCGCTATGCAAAGTTACTGTCAAGTCTCGCAAAAGTCGATCTACTGATCCTGGACGACTGGGGATCTCACGCGCTCACCGCCGATCACCGCCGCGACTTGATGGAAATCGTTGAGGACCGCTATAATCGCGGCTCCTTCTTGATCACCAGCCAGATTCCAGCCTGCCGATGGCACGAAACCATCGGTGATCCCACCCTGGCCGACGCTATACTCGACCGCATCGTTCACGCAGCCTATCGCATCGACCTCAATGGTGAGTCCATGCGCAAACCTCTGCCTGGGCAGGAGATGACCTGACCGAGTCAAAGTAAAATCAAAGTATTCTCCCACTCCTCCCCCCACCAGGCCGCCGTGTCACCCCTTGCAAGGCACCCCGCAATGTCCCTGGTGGGGGGTGCTGGAAGGGGGGGCGGACCATTCCTGATCATCGCAATCTTGACATCAAAAACCTTGCCATGCGATGACCGTCACAGACCTGTTGGGTAGCCGCCCCCTGGCCGCTTTCAAATCGGAATGGGTGGCCGGATTGATCGGAATACGCACGTTGACCTTATCAGCCAAATCAGTCATGGCCCGGCGCTGGGACGACCGCTCGGCATCGATTTCAGCGCGCAAGCCGGTAATCATCGTTGCCAAGACCGTCGTGCCCGTCGCCTTGCCGAAGAAGTGCGCGAACAGGACATCGGCGCATTCAATCTGGTAAGTGATGACGCGAGCGCGGGTTTCGGGATCGGGTATTTTGTTCGGCTGGATGGTGGCCAGCCAGAAGTTGAGGCGGTTCAAGGGAACCAATGTGTGTTCGCGGCCCTGAACATCCCCTGGCATCTGCATCACCGAATTGATGATGCAGCTTCCTAGTACCGGGTGCTCAAGTAGCTTTCGATGTTGAGGCTGCCATGACAGCCCCATGCCTTCGACCACCGGCTTCATCGCCACCATAGTCTCGGCCGGGGTCTCGCCCCGAACAGCAACAAGTGTCGCGCCGTAGAAATCCACGGTCGTCAGTTCTTTCGTCATAATGTCATGCCTCCATCGGCACCCGGCCTACCAAGCTCGGAGCGCCACGAGTGGTCACACTTAAGCAACCAACCGATAGAAATTCAAGCCGAGTCGCCTCTCCCGCTCCCGGTCAGCGGCGATGCGGCCATCGACCTCTTCGGGATCGTAACCCTCAGCTTCAATCACATCCGAACGGGCCTTGAACCCGGCTTCGACCGCCTCGCGTTCGGCTTTGCGGTCTTTCAGCGGATCGATCCAGTCCCACTTGGGCGGAATCCATTTGACCGCCAGCAGTGGT
>CAUYTZ010000418.1:0-1927 GCA_963575695.1 uncultured Gammaproteobacteria bacterium
ATGGCCACCCTGATTGAAGAAATGGTCTTGGAAACCCGCGCGACATCCGCCGCCGGGATTGCGGCCAAGTTGCGCATGATCCGCGATTTGGAAACCGGGATCACCGAAGGCGACGACCTCGAGCATCAGCTTTTCGCATCAGCCCTGGCCGACGCCGAACGGTTGCTTGGGAGGGGCGTGCAATGACCACCTTGCCCCCGCCGCTCGTGCCGGATGATTGCGACGTGCGCAACATCGACGGCTTCATTCTTGATACCGTGCGTTTGCTTGGGTCCGAGTTCATGGCCCTGTCCACGGGCGATGAGTTCAAGGCTGCCGTCACCCTCTGGTGTCGGGCTTGGCAGCAATCACCCCCCGCCAGCCTGCCGGATGACGATCGCGTGCTGTGCAGTTTCGCCGGCTACGGTCGCGACTTGAAGGCTTGGGCGACGGCCCGGCCGATGGCGATACACGGTTTCGTCAAGTGCAGCGATGGCCGGCTGTATCATCCGGTCCTGGCGGCCGATGCAATCAGAGCCGCGAAGGCACGGAAACAGAAGCAGAACGCGATACGGTCACGCTACGAGAAAGCTACGGGCGTACATACGGCCGAAGCTACGGCCGTATCTTCGGCCGAACTACGGACGAAGCTACGGGCGAACCTTCGGCCGAACTACCAGTTCAGTTCAGTTCAAAGAAAGATTACCCCCCTAACCCCCCTCGACAGGGGGGAACTGGAAATCAATCAAGGGTTGAAAAGCCATCCCGCCGTCGTCGGGACCAATCGCCGGTTGTCCAGTTCGGCGATGCCGTGGAAATCCAGTGGCGGAACCGGCTGGCCAGTGGACCCGGTGGTCCGTGGCTGTCGGGCTGGGGACCAAAGCCGGACGAACCCGGCTGTGAAGCCCCGCCCGCCCTGATCGCCGTCAGCCCGTGGGCCAGCCAGGGCAGGGCCGCAGCCTGACCAGCCGGGCCACTCGACCACCACAACCCCGCGCCATCGTGACGCGGGGTTTGTGCTGCCAGGGGTAGGCATGGTTCAGGAATGCCGCTGGCGTCGGTTCTGGGACTCGCTGGAGCCGATCCGGGTCAAAGCCGCTGGAAGGGCAGCCCGGCCAACCGAAGACCATGCCAGCGAGTCCCCAGCCGCATTGGCCGCCCTGAGCAATATAGGTCAGTGATACTGACACAGTTACCAAGTCGGGAGCTTCGAATTCTGTAACACCTGTCCCACCGACGATTTGGCCGGGCGGGAACGGAAACCAACTCGCAAACGTCGCGGCGGGACCGACGGATGATCGCCCGAGATTACCCGGATTTTCCTCCGCGTGCTGACATGGTGCTGACTTAGAAACCAAAAAGGCTCCCGAGTTTTCTCGGAAGCCCTTGATTTTATTGGTGGAGCCAATCGGGATCGAACCGATGACCTCTACAATGCCATTGTAGCGCTCTCCCAGCTGAGCTATGGCCCCAAACCAAAGTGCGGACAACGCCGCAGCAACCTCTTTCACACCGCCGCCAGTGGTGGACGACGTGACGGGGCGGATAATGCTTGGAGTGGGCCGTAAGATCAAGGGAAAAATTACCGCCCACTCAAAATAGCCGCCCCGCGTTTTGCGCTTAACCGCTCAACGCTCGTCCTCGTCGCCGCCCTCGACGCCGACCACCGCACCCATATCGTCTTCGCCAAGTTCCGAGGCGTCTTCGAGCAACACGTCTTCCTCGTCCTCCGGCACCTCGACCGCCACGGCGTCCAGATCGTCTACCGCCACATCCTCGATCGGGGTGATGGCCTCGTCATCGATCTCAATGTCTGGATCCACAATCACGCGCGCCTTTTTGATCTCCTCGACCGCAACGGGTCGGGCACGCCGCGACTTCAACAGTGCCTCTGGATCGAACACCGCGCCACAAGATGGACAAGTCGGTGGCTCCCGACGCAAATCGT
>CAUYTZ010000419.1:0-4596 GCA_963575695.1 uncultured Gammaproteobacteria bacterium
CGGTGCCCTGGAAATCACCGTTGCCGGTGTAGGTAAGGTTTTCGACATTGGTGGCAAGCGTGTGGCTGGCGAGCGCCGTACGGACTTCATCAATGCCGGCGTTGGCCGCTTCGCTGACGACATCGCCGCCGTCATCGACGAAGTAGAGATCGTCACCGCCACCACCGGTCATACGGTCGGCGCCCAACCCGCCATCGAGGAAGTCGTTCGTGGCGGCTGCGGTCAGAATATCGGCCCCGGCGCCGCCGATCAGAGTGCCGCCGCCAGCGCCCGAGGTGATGGCATTGCCCAAATCGTTGCCGATCAGCACCTGCGCGGTGGTGGCGGTGCCGGTCAGGTTTTCGACATTGGCGCCGAGCGTGTAGCTGGCGAGCGCGGTCTTGACCGTATCCGTGCCTTCAGCAGCGTTCTCGACCACGGCATCGCCGGCATTGTCGATCAGGTAGGTGTCATTCCCCAGACCGCCGATCAGGGTGTCTGCTCCCAGACCGCCGTCCAGGATGTTGGTGCCGCTGTTGCCGGTGAGCGTGTTGGCGAGCGCGTTGCCGGTGCCGGTAAGTGCCGCGGTCCCGGTCAGGACCAGGACTTCGACATTGGCGGCAAGGGTCAGGGAGACCGAACTGCGGATGGTGTCCACGCCCTCGCCGGCCAGTTCAGTTACGACATCGCCGGCATTGTCAACGACATAAGTGTCATCGCCCAGACCGCCGATCTGGGTGTCCGCGCCGCTGCCGCCGTTCAAGGTATCATTGCCGGCCCCGCCGGTCAGCACGGGGGCCGCGGCGTGGCCGGCGCCGGTAAAGGCCGCGGCGCCGGTGTAACTCAGGTTCTCGACATTGGCCAGCGACGCCAGGCTGTAGCCGGACAATGCGGTGCGGATGGTGTCCGTGCCGGCGTTGGCCAGTTCGGTAACCACGTCACCGGCGTTGTCCACGACATAGGTGTCGTCGCCAGCGCCGCCGATCAGCGTGTCCGCCCCGGCACCGCCGTCCAGCGTGTCGTTGCCGGTGCCGCCGGTCAGGACGTTGGCCGCGGCGTTGCCGGCACCGGTGAAGTCACCCGACCCGGTGTAACTCAGGTTCTCGACATTGGCCAGCGACGCCAAGCTGTAGCCGGACAATGCGGTGCGGATGGTGTCCGTGCCGGCGTTGGCCGCTTCGGTCACGACATCGCCGGCATTGTCAACGACATAAGTGTCATCGCCCAGACCGCCGATCAGGGTGTCCGCGCCGCTGCCGCCGTTCAAGGTATCATTGCCGGCGCCGCCGATGATCCGGTTGGCGAGCGTGTTGCCGGTGCCCTGGAAAGAACCGGTGCCGGTGAAGACCAGGTTCTCGACGTTGGTGCCAAGCGTATAGCTGGCGAGCGTGGTTCGTACCTCGTCGGTACCCTCGCTGGCGTTCTCGGTGACGATATCGCCCGCGGCATCAACCAGATAGACGTCGTTGCCGGTGCCGCCGGTCAGCCGGTCGGCGCCGGTCCCGCCATCGAGCGTGTCATCCCCGGCGCCGCCGCTGAGGGTATCGTTGCCGGTGCCGCCGGTGATCCGGTTGGCCAGCGTGTTGCCGCTGCCGGTGAAGGTGCCGCTGCCGGTGTAGGTCAGGTTTTCCAGGTTGGCGCCGAGGGTATAGGTCGCCAATGTGGTCTCGACGGTATCGGTGCCTTCGCCGCTGTTCTCGACCACGACATCGCCGGCGTTATCCACGACATAGGTGTCGTCGCCCGCACCGCCGGTCAGGGTATCAGCCCCGGCGCCGCCATTGAGCCTGTCATTGCCGGCCCCGGTCCGCAGCGTGTCGTTGCCGGCCTGACCATCCACTTGCCAGTTGTCATCCGAGGGCGCGGTCCAGGTGTCGTTGCCGGCGGTGCCGACATAGCTGCCGCTCTCGACCACATTGGCGAGCGCGATGGTGAGGGTGGCGGAGGCGCTGCGGGCCCCGAACGCATCGAGCGCGGACACCGTGACCGTAAAGCTGTGCGGATCGGTTTCGTAATCGAGGCTGGCGCCCTGCTTGAGAACAATCCGGCCGGTCGCCTGATCGAGCGCGAACCGGCCGCTCGGATCATCCAACTCGAGCGTGACCGCGCCGCCATTGGGATCGCTTGAGGTCAGGGACAGATTGCCGACCGCGGTTCCGGCTGCGGCGTTCTCCGCGATCCAGTCGTTGCCGGTCTGGCCGTCGCCTTCGACCGGCGTTGCCGGGGGCGCGTTCACGACCGCGATGTCGAAGCGCTGTTGGTCGCTATCGACGAAGCCATCATTGGCGACGACGGCGATGCTGTAACCGGTTGCGCTGTCATAATCGAATAGTACCGCGTCGGCGACGGTCACCACCCCGGTCAGCGGATCGATCGCGAACCGGCCGCCGGCATCGTCGGTCAGGCGGTAGTGCAGGGTCTGGCCGGCATCGGGATCGTCGGCGTGAGCGGTGATTCCGACTGCGGTGCCAACAACCGCGCCCTCGACCACGGCCGCAGCGGCGGAATCGGTATCGGTCGGCGCTGACGGCGGCTTGTTGGCGGTGAAGATGGTGAAGCCGACATGGGCGCCGGCTTCGCCGCCCTGGCCATCGCTCACCCGATAATCGAAGCCGGCCGGGCCGGCATAGCCCAGGGTCGGGGTGAACACGATCCGGCCTTCGGCATCAAGGCTCACCACCCCTCCGGTTGCGGAGCCGACGCCGGTAATGGTCAGGGCATTGCCCTCAAGGTCGCGGTCATTAGCCAGCAGCGTCGCCGGGGCGATCACGATCGGCTGGTTGTCGGGTTGGGCGGCGAGCGTATCGTCAACCGCGACCGGCGGATCATTGACCGGCGCGATCGAAACCACCAGTTGCCGAACCGTTTCGGCCGACGCATCGGCCGCGACGAGTTCAAGCACCACCCCGCCGTTGAAGTTGGCCGGCGGCTGGCCGCTGAGGGTGCGCGTCTGCCGGTCGAAATGAAGCCAGTCGGGCAGTGCCGCGCCGTCTGCGCCGCGCAATTCGATCAGGAGCGCATCCCCGTCCGGATCGTGAATTAATCCGGCCGGCAGTGTCGCCGAGAACGGCTGGTCCTCGACACCGGTGAACACGGGAATGGTTCCGATCACCGGCGCATCGTTTGCCGCCTCGATCGCAAGGGCGACCCGTGCGACCGCGGTAGCGCCGGTGGAATCGATGATCTCATAGTCGAACCAGGCCGCGCCGTTGACGCCGGCATCCGGAGTGATGATCAACTGACCGATGCCGGTGTCGGTCACCGAAACACCCTGCTGGCCGAGAATGCGGGAGAACGCGAAGCCCTGGCGATCGGGGTCGTAGTCGTTGGCCAGCAATTGCGAGGTGAAGAGGGTGAGCGCGGTATCCTCGACCATCGCCAGCGTGTCATCGGTGGCGACCGGAGGATCATCGACCGGCAGAACATCGATGGTGACCGTGGCCGGAATGGCGAAGCCGGACTGGTTGGTCAGGGCATAGGTCAGCGTCGCCGTGCCGAAGAAGTCGGCGGTCGGGGTGAACCGCCACAGGCCGTTGTCGAGTTGGGTTACGCCCGCTCCGGTCAGGCCGAGGAAGATCGGCGTCGTGCCCTCGGGGATATAGTCGTTGGCGAGCAGCGCCGCCGGGTCGATATCCAGGAAGCCATCTTCCAGCATCTCAAGGCCACGGTCGGAGACCGCGATCGGCAGGTCGAACGCCGGCTTGATGATCAGCGACACAGTGCCGGTGCTGGTGGCGCCATGGGCGTCGGTCACGCGGTAGGAGAAGCCGGCATCGCCGAAATAGCCCTCACGCCCCTGGAACACGGCAGTGTCACCCTGGCGGGTGACCGTGCCGTTGTCACCGTCGAACACCTCAACGATGGTGAAAGCGTCGCCTTCGACGTCGCGGTCGTTGGCGATCAGATCCGAGAACCGGATCACCAGCGGCGTGTCCTGGTCGCCGAAATAGATCCCGTCCGGATTGGCGAGCGGCGCATCATTGACCGCCGCCAGATCAAAGGTCATGTGACCAGTCGTCGTGCGGCGGCCGTCGGTGATGGTGTAGGAGACATTGACCGGCCCGGTAACATTCTCATTGGACACAAACTGGTAGCGACCGTCCGGCAGCGTCAGAATCCGTCCGTCCGGCACGACCGAGGACAGCGACACGAAGCGGATCGGATCGCCATCCGGGTCGCCGTCATTGGCCAGCAGATCGGCGGCGGTGAACTCGAACGGCGTATCCTCGGTCACCGCGAACCGGTCGGCGCCGGGCGTCGGCGCGCGGTTGGTCGAGCGGACCAGGATTTCGGCGTGGCCGACGCTGGCGCCGTCCACGTCGTCGGTGACGGGATAGTCGAAGCCGGCGACCCCGTTCCACTTCCCGCGCGGCGTGAAGATACTGTTGTTTCCGTCGAAAGCGACCGTGCCGTTGACGGGGTTGAGCACTCCCAGGAATCGGCAAGCCGCTGGCCCAATCCGGCGACAACCACCTGCTCACTCAATCTGGTTCGCAGTTTGTCGGCGGCTTCGGACACACCGGCCAGCGCTGACGCGGCCACTCGAGCCAAGACTGCGGCCAGATCGCGAGCGAGATCGCCAGTGACCGAAAGCGCAATGCGCGGCATGGCGAAAGC
>CAUYTZ010000420.1:0-5673 GCA_963575695.1 uncultured Gammaproteobacteria bacterium
CCAGCAACGAGGTTAGACTTTCCTCTTCTTCGCGGTCTTCATCGCTGACACAACGGGCGGCCTCGGCGACCGTCTTTTCTCCGGTTTCCGGGCCGGCACCCAGGCCAAAATCGGGCAGCACGCGCCGTTCGGGGGCGCACAAAAGCCAGTGAGCGACTTCGTGAACGATTACCGAGGCTTCGGTACGGGTGTAGATGCGCTGACCATCCCAACTATAACCGTTGGCCGGGTCTTCATCGAACGTTTCCAGGCCGAAATCATGGGCCAAGCGCACTGCCTGGGCTCGGTGTTCCGGGGTATCAACTTGACCGGTGGGGATTGGCCAGGTGGCGGCGATGCGACGGAACACGGCTTCGCCTGGACTGTGGCCACCGAGATTGCGGCCGATGATCGCCAGGGCTTCGGGCAAATCCTGATCGGAAAACCGGGTGAGCATCATGTTGATAATACCGTCATATCTGATAAAAAATAGAGTGGGTCCAGGGCAAAGTCCTGGTCGCCGAAGGCATTGAAGTTAATCACACGTTCCCCGGCATTAGTGCCCAAAGAACTTGATCGCTGACAGGAAGGCCGTTTGGGCGGCGAGAGCGCCGAACATCCATTTCAGCAGGTCTACTTTGGCCTCGGCTATGTCCCGGCGGACATCAGCCACATCGGCTTTCGTGGCCAGGTCCGCCTCGCCTGAAGCATCCTTGAACGCCTCGGCAATGGCTTCAGCCTGTGGCTCAGGGATGCCTGCGTCCCGCAGCCGGTGAACGAACTTCAGTGTATCGAAGGTAATCGTGGTCATGGCGCGCACCCCCTGGACCGACATTTTACCATCGTTACCATGGAACCGAATGGCTGACCCCGGGGGCTTCGCCCCCAGACCCCCGACCAAGGCTTCGCCCTGGACCGACCAGGAGCCTGAAGGCCCCTGGACCCGCATTACTTTTTCACGCTAGCGAGTCCCGGCCAGCACACCTTCCAGCCAATTAATATCGTAATCACCGCTGATAAACTTCGGCAACATGATCAATCTTTGGTGCAAGGGCAAGGTCGTTTCCACCCCGCCGATCACGAATTCTTCCAGCGCCCGACGCAACCGCATCAAACACTCGGCGCGATTGGCTCCATGCACCACCAGTTTCGCGATCAAGCTGTCATAGTACGGCGGCACACGATAGCCGTCATACAACGCGCTATCGACCCGCACCCCCATCCCGCCCGGAGCATGATAGCCATCAATCCGTCCCGGCGAGGGCGCGAAGGTTTCGGCGTGCTCGGCATTGATCCGGCATTCGATCGAATGGCCCTGAATGCGAATATCTTCCTGGCCATAGCCCAGTTCCGCCCCGGTTGCGACCCTGATCTGTTCACGCACCAAATCGATACCGGTGACCATTTCGCTGATGGTATGTTCGATTTGCAGGCGGGTGTTCATTTCGATGAAAAAGAACTGGCCGTCTTCGAACAGAAATTCCATGGTGCCGACTCCACGATAACCGAAGCGGCGCACGGCATCGGCGGCAACCCGCCCGATCTTGTCGCGCAGCGCCTTGGTCAGTGCCGGCGACGGGGCCTCTTCGATCACCTTCTGGTGGCGACGCTGCACCGAGCAGTCACGCTCGCCAAAATGGACCACATTGCCGTGGGTATCGGCCAGAATCTGAATTTCGATATGGCGCGGGCGACTCAGGAACTTCTCGATATAGACTTCATCATTGCCGAACGCGGCCCGGGCCTCGCCACGGGCGAGTTGATAGGCTTCGTGCAACGATTCGGGATTGCGCGCGACCTTCATGCCCTTGCCGCCACCACCGGCCGCAGCTTTGATCAGAACCGGATAGCCAACCTGACGCGCCACAATCTCGGCGTTTTCCACCGTCGGTACCGGCCCGTCCGAACCCGGCACCACCGACAAGCCCAAATCGGCCACCGTTCTCTTGGCCGTGACCTTGTCGCCCATGATCCGGATGTGTTCGGCGGTCGGGCCGATGAAGGCGAAGCCGTGCTCCTCGACCATCTCGGCAAACTGGGCATTTTCGGACAGAAAGCCAATGCCGGGATGAATCGCATCCGCGCCGGTAATGGTCGCCGCCGATAGAATCGCCGGAATATTAAGATAGCTCTCCCGCGACGACGGCGGACCGATACACACGCTCTCGTCCGCCAACCGAACGTGCATGGCGTCAGCGTCAGCGGTGGAATGCACCGCCACGGTGTGGATGCCCATTTCGCGACAGGCCCGATGGATACGGAGCGCGATTTCGCCGCGATTGGCGATCAGAACCTTTTTGAACATGCCGCCAATCTTCATTGTTTCGAATGGGACCAAGCCACTTTAACCTAAGCCCAAAAACCTAAGTCCAAGTCAAGGGCGGCTCAAGGACGGGGCTCGTCCGTAACCGCCCCGCCCCTGGAACGGCTCACACTCAGTCGATGATGATCAAGGCTTCGCCAAACTCGACCGGCTGCGCATCGACCACCAGCACTTGACTGACGATGCCCGAGCGCGGCGACTTGATCGGATTCATCACCTTCATCGCTTCGATGATCAGCACCGTCTGGCCGGCCTTGATCTGATCGCCGACCTTAACGAACGGCGTGCCACCCGGCTCGGCCGCGACATAAGCCGTGCCGACCATGGGCGAGTTTACAGCGTTGACCGGCGGGCCAGCGCTTTTGACCGGGGCCAGTACCGGCCCAGCCGCATACGGCAGCGCATGCACGGTGGTGGTGGCGACCCCACCGCCCCTGGTCAGACGGATGCGGCGCTCACCATCGGCGACCTCCAGCTCCGTCAACCCGTTCTCGCGCAACAATTCCGCCAGCGTGCGAATCAGGTCACTATCGATGTCGAACCCTGCCATGCCCGTTTCCCGTTGCCGTCAAATCTCGTCAATCAAGCGCTGAATCGCATCCAGCGCCAATAGATAGCCGTGGCTGCCCAATCCACAAATCACCCCCCGTGCCACCGTCGAGACATAGGAGTGATGCCGGAACGGCTCCCGCCGGAAGATGTTGGATAGATGCACCTCGATTACCGGCAACTCAGCCAGTATCAACGCATCCATGATCGCGATCGAAGTGTGGGTGTAAGCCCCTGGATTAATAATGATACCATCGTGTTCGGTACGCGCCTGCTGGATCCAGGATACCAGTTCGCCTTCCAGATTGGTCTGCCGGAAGTCGATCGCCAAACCCAGCGTTTCCGCCCGTTCCTGACAAGCGCTTTCGATGTCGTCCAAGGTCTGCGAACCGTAGAGGCTCGGTTCCCGCACGCCAAGCATGTTCAGATTGGGTCCGTTCAGAATCAGGACCGATGCTTCGAGCGCCACGTCTTCCCCCCTGCCCTTAACGGATTTTCTCACCGCCATGGTCCACGTTCATCCAA
Source organism: uncultured Gammaproteobacteria bacterium (assembly GCA_963575695.1). GTDB lineage: Bacteria > Pseudomonadota > Alphaproteobacteria > Azospirillales > Azospirillaceae > CAUYTZ01. Next base: position 3,377 of record CAUYTZ010000420.1, read on the forward strand.
CGCGGTCCCTCACCCTGATCCTGGCTTAGTCCTCGCGTGTCCCGAGATCACCGTTCTCTCACGGCCATCCCTTCTCATCCCTTCGCCACTCGAAGCACTCTTTTTTATAGCACGGGTGTCGCCTGGAGCAAGACTCCGCTCTTCGCGGTCGCGAAAAAAACCTGATTATGGTTGGGGTGGTACGGAAATCAGACTTCACGCAGCCAATCGACATAGGCGGCGGGGGAGGGATAATGAGCGGCCAGCCGAACCCCAGCGACTTCAACTTCGCTTTCAGGCCGGCGCGCGCTTTCGAAATTGAACGCACGGAGCAGCCATAGCGACTCATAGGCCCGGGCCCGGCCGGGATCGGGCGGTTGCTCGGCTGCGGCGCGGTAGCCGTCCAGAAAAGCGGCAAACCGGGTAGAATCGGGCGCAAGCACATTGTCGGCACCAATCTTGGTCCAATAGCGCATTTTGACCAAATCCAGCTCCGGTGCCTCGACCATCCAGTTGTCCCAGTCGATAATTTTATGCCGGCCCTGGGCCTCGATCAAAATGTTGCCGCCGGAATAATCATTGTGGACCAAACAGGCCGGGGCCTCCGGCCAGTCGGCCGGATTAAGCGCGCGCAGTTGATCGACCACCGGCCCGGGCAACCGCTCGGCCGCGCCTTCCAACTCCCGCGCCAGCGACTGAGCGAAGCCCTCGCGCCACGACAACGGCTGATGGCGAATCTGAAAGATGTCGCGGTAGAAATGTTGGAATCGCACCCGGTGCAGCGTGGCCAGATCCCGCCCGGCCAGACGGTAGTTTTCAGGATCGGCGGCATGCCACAAAATCTCACCATCAACCCATTCATGAATAAAAAATGGCCACGGCAGAACGCTGAGTGACCAGTCATAATGCACCACCGTGCGCACCAAGGCATGGCCAACATGACCGCCGGTCGGTGAACTCAGCGCGCCATCCACGATCGCCCGGGCCAGATCGTCGCCGCTGGCACCACGCGCGTGATACAGCAGCAGAATGGCGAAGATTTCCTTGATGATGCCGGGTTCATAACGGAAGCGGTAGGTGTTGGTCATCACCCGCGCGCCCAACATCCGGCCTTGATAACGAAGCTTGTAAATTAAATTGATATTGCCGGACACGGTATCAATCAACTCGGCATAGCCATCTCCACCCAGACGAGCGGCCAGAATCGGACGCAGCCGCTCCAGAAGGTCGAAGTCGGAACCGGCATCGGACATGACAGCTTGGGACACGGCGATAACCCCGGCAGCGATAGCCGGCTTGATTGCCGGCGGTAGCGCGGGGATAGTAGCGCATTCGGGATCGGAAACCCTGAACGGCTTTGCGAGAGACATCCGATGGCGGACCGGCTGGAATGGCGGATCACCGATACTGCGGTACCTTACCCGGATGCGGTGGCAACGATGGAAGAGCGGGTGGCGGCGATTCGCGTCGGCCATGCCCGAGAGCTGGTCTGGCTGTTGGAACACCCGCCGCTCTATACCGCCGGCACCAGTGCCCATGACCAGGATCTGCTTGAACCCAATCGGTTTCCGGTTTTTCGCAGCGGTCGCGGCGGCCAGTTCACCTATCACGGTCCCGGCCAGCGCGTGGCCTATGTCATGCTTGATTTGAACCGGCATGGTGCCGATCTGCGCCGATTCGTTCATGATTTGGAGGAATGGCTGATCAGAACCCTGGCCCTCTTCAATCTGAAGGGCGAACGGCGCGAGGGCCGGGTCGGCATCTGGATCGACATGGGGCCGCATGGCGGTCGGCCCGGCCAGGAACGCAAAATCGCGGCGTTAGGGGTGCGGGTGCGGCGCTGGGTCAGCTTTCACGGCGTATCCCTGAACGTGGAACCGGACCTGGGCCACTTTTCCGGCATCGTCCCCTGCGGCCTGCAAGATTATGGTGTCACCTCGATGCACGCCCTGGGTCATCTGGTGACCATGCCCGAGGTAGACGCGGCGCTGATGGCGACCTGGCCGAAGGTGTTTGGGGGGGTAGATTTCGCACAGTGCCCCAGAGTCTAATGGCAAAACTTGATTTTTATCGCTTTTTGACTAAGGCTTTTTTACTAAGATAGAAGATCAGCGCGAAGGGAACTATAATAAACAAAGCCCCAACCACAAGGGCAAATACAAAACCAACCACATAAAAGGTAACATCCCGAAAAGCGTTGCTGGCAGCGAGATGGCGTGCCGGGGCGCGACAATTCGGCTCATGTTGGGCATGATGCGGGGGCGTCGTTGGCCTTCCGATCAGTTGATCGGGCGCGGTAATTGCGGTTTTGTCCCGTC
>CAUYTZ010000421.1:0-2682 GCA_963575695.1 uncultured Gammaproteobacteria bacterium
CCGCGGCCAGCAGGACAAGTTGGTACGGAATCGTGCCTATCAGGTCTGGGATCGCGAAGGTCGCCCGGAAGGCAAGGCCGAAGAGCACTGGCAGCAGGCGGAACAGGAAATTGCGGCCTTGCTGGCGACGCCCTCCGCCTAGGCCCCCTCTGCCAGCCCCCTCCGCCTAGGCCCCCTCCACCTAGGCTTTGGTCGTTTTGGTTTCGGTTTCCACTCCCGGCTCGGCACCTGCCGCAGCCGGGTGCCGCCCTTGGCCCTGCCAGCAACGGCGGCGCAGCGAGTCGGCGATGATTCTGGCTTATGTTGGCACAAGATTTGCTCCGGTTGACCTCTTGAGCTGCGGTACCGGATGACAAGTGACGGAAAGGAAGTCGGACTGATGAGCGTGACCATCTCCCGCCGCCGCGCCATTACTGTGCTGGCCGCCTGTGCCGGGCTGCCGCTGCTGTTGAGGGCGGGGAGCGCTCGAGCCCGGGTAATGCGCTGGGAGGGAACGACTCTGGGCGCGCCGTCGTCGATCCAGCTTTATCACGACAACGAAGCCCAAGCCCAAGCGGCGATTGCCGCAGCCCTAAGCGAACTGGCGCGGTTAGAGGCGATTTTTAGCGTCTATCGTGCCGATTCCGCCATTTCAACCCTCAACCGCGATGGCGTTTTGACCACGGCTCCGGCTGAATTCACCGAACTGCTGAATCATGCGCTGCGGCTGGCCGAGATCAGCGGCGGGGTCTATGACCCAACCATTCAGCCACTCTGGCAGCTTTATTTCCGCCACTTCACCGCCGCCGGACCGGTCGATCCGACCGGACCAGGACCGCATGACCTGGCTGCGACCCTAACTTTGGTCGGCTGGCAAGGGGTGGAGGTCGACACCGCGCGCGGCCGAGTGGCCTTCGCCCGTCCGGGCATGGGCCTAACGCTCAACAGCGGTGCCCAAGGCTTCATCACCGATCGGGTTGCCGAGGTTCTGCGCGGCCACGGTTTCGAAAATATGCTGGTTGATATGGGCGAGCCACGGGCGCTTTCGACCAAGCCCGACGGTTCGGCATGGCGAATCGGTATCGCCAATCCGGCCGATCCTTCCCGAGCGATCACGGAAATTGAGGTGGTGGACAAGTGCGTGTCAACCTCTGGTGGTTACGGTACGGTGTTTGATCCAGAGGCTAAGTTCACTCACTTAATTGATCCGCACACCGGCCGCACCGCTCCGGCGCTGGCGGGCGTGTCGGTGATCGCCAGCACCGCAACCGTGGCCGATGGCCTGTCTACCGCGATGCTGCTGGTCCCAACCGAACGGCGTCAGTCGCTGCTGCGCGCGGCCGGTGGCCTGAAGGCGCTTTATGTCACGCCCGATGGCGTGGTCGCGACGGTCGAGGCCTGACCGGCGATGGATGACGACGGTTTGGAACGGGTTGAAGGTCATGCCCGCGTGGTCGCGATCGAGCACGGCGTGGCGTGGCTGGAGCCGGAACCGGACCCAGGCTGCGGTGGCTGCGCCTCGGCGGTGATGTGCGGTTCCAAAAGCGGTGGCCAGGGCCAACGGCTGGCGGCGCGGCGGTTCGCGCTGAACGATGCCCCGCCGTTACGTCTGGGCGAGCGGGTGGTGGTCGGTATTCCCCAAGGCGCGTTGCTGCGCGCCGCCACCATCGCCTATGGCCTGCCACTGCTAACCATGCTTGCCGGGGGGGTGACTGTGCAAGCCATGGGCGGCGGCGATGTCGCGGCGATGGTCGGCACTGGTTGCGGGCTGGCGGTCGGTTTGGTGGCGGCACGGTTCGGTGCGGGGCGGATGTCGGCGAAAGGTGAGTTGTCGCCACGGTTTATCCGCCGTCTCGTTGTTTGTTCCGTTCCAAATGAAGTGGGTCCAGGGCAAAGCCCTGGTCGCCGAAGGCAAGCGTAAGGTTGATGGTAAAGGATTGATCCGATGCACGATTTGGTCATGGTTATCGTTGGCGCGGCGCTGGTCAACAATGTGCTCGATTTTTCCAAGATGGACAACGAGCAGCTCGAAAACATGTTCGATGCCGTAGCCGTGATCCCAATCACGGATGCTATCGTGATGATAGCCATTCAATTGCGGCACCCACGACCGGTGAGAGCGGCCCTGGCTGTCGGCAAAAAGTTCCCGGTCACGGGTGGCAAAGTGGCCGGCGGTGTCCCGGGTTTGCAGGTACTCGAGCGGCCGCACCGGCCGTTGCGATCGTAGAGTGGCCGACACCACCAGATCACACGGCCTTCGCGGCCGACGTGGGGGGTCCGGGGAGGAACGGTGTTGTGCGTCGCGCCGGGGTCAAAGCCTCGCCGACTCCGGTCAGATCACGGGTCAGCAGTTCGACGGTGTCCCATCGCCAACTTTGCCAGCGGGTTGGCCACGGATGGACGGCATCGATCAAGCCACGGTCGATGCCGCCTATCCGCTGGGGGTAGAAGTCTTCCTGCTCAAGCCGTGCCGCACCGGTAACTTGAACGAGCGTGAAATAAACCGCCATTCCCCCTAGACTTAGCCCAGCCAGTGCCCCAGCCAGCGCCGGGGTCCGAATTGCCGGCACCGCCGTCAGCGGTGCATCGGTCAGGCGGGTCATCCGTCCGTCCAGCGTGGCCGCCGGCGGAAACCCCGCCGTGATGAACAGATCCGATCCCCCGCCCTTCAACATGGATTTCAGCAGGTCGAGCATAAACTGA
>CAUYTZ010000422.1:0-20512 GCA_963575695.1 uncultured Gammaproteobacteria bacterium
CAAGATCGATGAATCGGGATATCTGCGCGACAAACGCGCTCCAATCCCTGGCGAGGAGAGAAATCGTGTCCATCGCGTTGATGAATCACGATTTTCCCGCCTCGTCAAGCCTTTATCCTAGCGCATATGGGGCAAAGCCCTGGCCTTAATCCGAGGGGGGCAAAGCCCTGGCCTTAATCCGAGGGGGGCTATACCGCCTTAGCCGGAATCGCGACCAGTTCCCCGGTTCCGCCCAAGGCCTTGGCCAGGGCTTCGAGTCGCCGCCCGACCACTTCTCCGCCCAGCGCCGCCTTCTCCGCCGGCAACGACAGGACCAGCTTGCGCGGAGCCAGATCCAACGCGGTTCCATCCAGTATCGTCGCCACGCCGCCGCACAGGGTATAGGCCAACCGTAGTGCCAGCCCCAGAATCACGGCGCGGTTGAGCTGTTCCGGCTTCAGCAATCGGCGTGCAATCGCCACCGCAGCGTCATCGGTCCGCTCGCCATAGCGAACATAGGAGACCAGGGCCAGAAAGGCTCGGTCGCCATGCTCCATACCGACAAACGGCAGACGCAGCACATGCAGATAGGTGTGTTCGGCGCGATAGTCCGGGTGCTCGCTCCAATTCAAATCGCCCAGAATGCAGGTGACATAGCGCAAGCGGCGTTCGGCTTCGGTTTCGGCCGGAAACAGGCCGCTGGTCCAGTTAAACACGCGCTCGACATCACGGTTGATGCCGAACCGCCCGAGTCGCCCGACCAGATCCAGGCAGTTACTGACCAAAGGATCGACGCGGCGTTGCTCCGGCGACATGAGATCGAAACTGTGGCCCTCGCGCAGGCCGAAGGCGGACAACACCACCGCCGTCGGTTCGGTGGCGCGCAACACGCGCTCCAGCACCAGCGCCGCCATTGGCAGGGTATCGACTCGGCGCCGCGAGCGTTGAACCAGCTTTTCCAGCGTGGAGCGGTTCTGGCGCGTGATCCACTGCACGAAATCCAGGAACTCCCCCGGCTCCGGAGCGTATTGATGCACGATGTGGAGCGGATAGTTGCTGCGCTCCATGTGCAGGATCGCCAACGCTCGCCAGTCACCGCCAACCGGGTAAAAGTTCCGGCCCTTGCACGCCGGCAGCCACGGCAGGCGGTCAAGGTGCTTGTCGATGATTTTGACCGCTTCGGGCTGGCGATTGCCGCTGGCTTCGATCAGACGCAACGCGCCCAGCGGCAGCGTTACCCGTTCCCCGATCGGGTCTCCCCCCGCCTCGATTTCGGCACCCTTGAGCACAACCATTTCCAGGCTGCCGCCGCCCATATCGCCCATCACGCCATTGGCACCGGGAATCCCGGACAGCACGCCCATCGCCGACAGCCGCGCTTCTTCTTCCCCCGGGATGGTGCGCACGACCAGGCCAGTCCGCGCCGCCACCTCGTTGACGAAGTCGGCACCGTCGGCGGCTTCGCGCACCGCAGCGGTAGCCAGAACATCGATTCGGGACACCGCCATGCCGTCGATCAGGAAGCGGAAGCGGGTCAGATTGGCCAGGGCCAAACGGACACCAGCGGCATCGAGCCGACCGGTTTTTTCCAATCCGCGTCCCAGTCCACAGAGCACCTTTTCGTTAACCAACGGCAGCGGCGCGCGCCCGGGGTGATCATAGACCACCAGCCGAATCGAGTTGGAGCCGATATCGATCACGGCGACTCGCTCGCCGGAATGGACCGGGGCACTTACCGCTGGAGTCGTGGGTGGCAAAGTCGTGGGCGGCAAAGTCATGGGCAATCTGGACTCCGAAACCTTATTCCAATTCCAGCCGTGGCGGGGTTGGTGCGTTGGTCAAAGCACTACCACGACCGGACAGGCTCGGGTTGGTCATAAAATAGGTGTGGGCGCTGAAGCCATCGGCATCACCGGGCTTGATGCGGTGAAACGCGCCATCGGCACTCAGCCGCCAACTCGATACCTCATCCTTGAAGTTGGCGACCATGATTTGCTCCAGCACCTGCTGGTGTACGGTCCGGTTTTCAATTTCGACCAGGGTTTCGATGCGCCGGTCCAGGTTGCGCGGCATCCAGTCGCCCGACGATATGAAAATGCGGGCCTGGGGTGAAGGCAACTCGGCACCGTTGCCGAAACAAATGATGCGCGAGTGTTCCAGAAAACGGCCGACGATGCTTTTGACCCGGATGTTGTCTGACAGTCCGGGTACTCCGGGCCGCAAGCAGCAGATTCCGCGAATTACCAGTTCAACTTCAACCCCGGCCTGAGATGCGGCATAGAGCAGGTCAATGATTTCGGGATCGACCAGGGAATTCAGTTTGACCCAGATCTGGCCCGGGCGACCGGCCTTAGCATGGCTGATTTCACCTTCGATCAATTCTACCAGCCGACTGCGGAGAGAGATCGGGGCCACCGCCAGTTTTTCCAGTTTGTGCGGGGTGGCATAGCCGGTCATGTAATTGAACAGGGCCGCAGCATCGTGGCACAGGACCGGGTCGCAGGTGAAAAAAGACAGGTCGGTGTAAATCTTGGCCGTGATCGGGTGATAGTTGCCAGTACCAAAATGGCCATAAGTGCGCAAGCTGTCCTGTTCACGCCGGACCACGAGAGAGACTTTAGCGTGAGTTTTCAGATCGACGAAACCATAGACCACTTGGGCCCCGGCTCGTTCGAGATCACGGGCCCACTGAATGTTAGCCGCCTCATCGAACCGGGCCTTGAGTTCAACCAGCGCGGTCACGCTCTTGCCGGCTTCGGCCGCTTCGACCAGGGCCTGAACGATCGGTGAATTCTTGGAGGTGCGATAGAGCGTTTGCTTGATCGCCATCACCGCTGGGTCGCGCGCCGCTTGGCGCAGGAACTGCACCACCACGTCGAAGCTTTCATAGGGGTGGTGAACGACAATGTCTTTGTGCCGAATCGCCGCGAAGCAATCGCCGCCGAAATCACGAATCCGTTCCGGAAAGCGGGCGTTGAAGGGACGGAAGACCAGATTTGGCCGCTCTTCAACAATCAATTGCTTAGTATCGACCAAGCCCGGCATACCATCAAGCAAAAATAGGTCATCGTTCCCGACATGAAACTCTTCACGTAGAAATTGAAGCAGATCAGCCGGCATTCCGTTGTTGACCGACAATCGGATCACGCTACCACGGCGACGACGCTTGAGCGCGCGCTCGAAAGTGCGGACCAAATCTTCCGCCTCTTCATCGATTTCCAGTTCGCTGTCGCGCAGAATTCGAAACACGCCGTGGCCGTTAAGCGTGAAGCGCGGGAACAAGTGGTCGATGAACTGAAGCACAACCTGTTCCAGCAAAATGAAGCGGATTTCAGTGCTGGGCAGACGGATGAACCGGTCAAGCTGGCCCGGCAGCGGCACCAGGGCTTCCAGATCGCGAACTTTGGCCGGATCGTGCAGTTGCAGGGCCAGACCGAAGCCCATATTGGGAATGAACGGAAACGGGTGGGCGGGATCAACCGCCAGCGGAGTCAGGATCGGGAAAATATCGTTACGGAACCTGGCTGTTAGCCACTCGCGTTCAGCCGAAGTTAGTTCTTCAGGCTCGATCACTGTGATTCCGGCCTGGCGCAACTGATCGCGCAATTGTCGCCAGCAACGCTGCTGCTCACGCATCAACTCGGACACGCGGCTGTTGATCGCTGCCAATTGTCTGGTCGGAGTCAGATTCTCCGGTGAGGTGGTGTGTACCCCGGCCGCGACTTGGCCCTTTAGCCCCGCGACGCGGACATTGTAGAATTCATCCAGGTTGCTGGCTGAAATTGACAGAAACCGCACCCGCTCCAGCAGGGGGTGGCGGGGATTGACCGCTTCCTCCAGCACGCGCTGATTGAACGCCAACCACGACAGTTCCCGATTGATAAACCGATCGGGCGAGTCGGCGGTGAAGTTCAGCGGTTCGGCTTGCAATTGGGAGGTCATTGGGCCGCTCTGCGGTTGAGTTTGAATTATGCCGGGACAGTACATGCGAAATTACGGTGTTGACAGCCTTAACCTTCCCCCAGGAAAGCGGGTTCAGGGGGATCTCTCGGATCATCCTCGGGCTGGGTAAGGCGGCAATATCGCCGCCAACGGATTTGGTTTACCCTGGGGGAGAGGCTGGGAAGCGGAAGGGGGAAGCAATGAAGACACTGTACCTGCTGCGCCATGGCAAGGCCGTGTCGGAGTCGCTGGGCGTAGACGATCACGAGCGGCCCCTTGAGCCGCGCGGTCAAGCCGCGGCCCTGGTGGTCGGGAATCAGTTGCGCGAACGAGGGGAGAGACTGAACCTGATTCTGTGTTCTACCGCCCGGCGGGTTCAAGAAACCCTGGCCCAGGTGCTGGTTGGGTTGAACGCGGCTGAGGCGATCCCAGAAATCAAACACGAGCCCGGGCTTTATCTGTGCGGGCATCGGGCGTTGCTCGGCCGGCTGCGTTTGTTGCCCGAAGCGGCGGAAGCGGTGCTGGTGATCGGCCACAATCCAGAATTACACGAGTTGACAATATCTTTGGTCAGAAACGGACGCCTGGAAGGACTGCGCAAATTGCGCGACAAGTTTCCCCCTGCGAGCTGCGCGATTCTGGATTGCAACATCGGCGGCTGGGCGGGATTGGGGCCGGGAGTGGCGCGACTGATGGCGTTGATTCTGCCCCAGGAATGACCCTGGCGGCCACAGCGCCACGGCCCCTGAATTCATCTCATCCTGGCTAAAACTGATCTTCACTCCAAGTGTTGCTGGGCCATGATCATAGGCGGTTCTGGACCAGCAACACTTAAAAATCAGAGTTTCCTATTCGTCGATATGGTCATCGTCTTCAAGAGCTTCATCCTCGTCTTCCGGATCATCGAGAATCGGCACACCAGGCAACCACTTGGAACAACGAATGCCCAGCGCTGATTTAACATGGGAAACATTGGGTGCCGCGATCAACTTGTCGGTCAAGAAGCGCTGATAATCATCCCAATCGATCGCCACGATCTTGAGCAGAAAATCGTTTTCGCCGGCCAGCATATGGCACTCGCGCACTTCTTCCCAGTCATTGACCAGATCTTCAAACCGTTTAAGGTCAACTTCAGCCTGGCTGTTCAGCCCCACCAACGCAAACACCGTAACGCCATACCCGAGCGCATCACTGTTGAGGTCGGCATGATATCCACGGATGTACCCCGCTTCCTCTAGCGCCCGCACCCGGCGCAGGCAGGGGGGGGCTGAAATGCCGGCACGCCGCGCCAGCTCAACGTTGGTCATCCGACCATCTCCCTGCAAGTCACGCAGGACTCTACGGTCGATTCGGTCGAGTTTCACCCGCCGCATGGCTATCCTCAAATCTGAAGTGTTCCTTTGAGCAAGAATCTTATGCGAGAATGCGCCGTCACGCTAGTTCTAAGTTGTGTCCCCTACCCAAAAATTTCCCCCCAAAATTTCCGATGTGCCAGTCCGTGCAAGCCCCATCTCGTGCAAGTCTCATTTCATGCTGGGTGGTGACCGATGGCAAGCCGGGCATGGAAAATCAGTGCCTGGGTTTGGCCGAAGCCTTGGGTCTGGCACCAGAAATCAAGCGGGTGCGGCTGCGTCAGCCGTGGCGCTGGTTAAGCCCATATTTGCGACTCGGCAAACGATTCGCGGCTGGTCCCGCAGGAGACCTGTTGACTCCGCCATGGCCGGATCTGGTCATCGCCACCGGCCGCCACAGCGTGGTACCGGCTTTGGCCGCGCGAGCCGGTGGGGGGGGGCGGACCTTTTTGGTTCAGATTCAGAATCCGGCCATTAATTTGGCGCTGTTCGATCTGGTGGTGGTGCCGCGCCATGATCGCCTTCGCGGTGCGAACGTTATCGTCACTCGTGGAGCCTTGCACCGCGTTACCGCCAAGCAACTGGAGAGTGCGGCGGCGCGGTTGGGGACAAGGTTCGATCACCTGCCACGGCCACGGGTGGCGGTGCTGATCGGCGGCGATAACGGCGTTTATCGGTTGTCGCGCGAGCGGATGGCCGAGATTGCTGGCCAGTTGGCTGGACTGTGTCGCACGTATGGCGCTGGATTGTTGGTGACGCCGTCCCGGCGAACCGGCGCTGAGAACACAGAGGTGCTGCGACAGGGATTGCAAGGTTTGCCGGCGATTGTCTGGGATGGTCGCGGTGAAAATCCCTATTTTGCCTTTTTGGGCATGGCCGATGCGATCGTGGTTACTTGTGACAGCGTTTCAATGGTTTCGGAAGCCTGTTCGACCGGCAAGCCGGTGTATGTGATCGGCCTGGAGGGGGGATCACGCAAGTTTTCCGCGTTTCTGGATGGTTTGCGTCAGGATGGTGTGGCTCGGCCGTTCGTGGGCGAGTTGGACCACTGGGATTACGTCCCGCTAGATGACACCCGGATGGTGGCCGAAGAGATTCGCCGACGCCTACCGGTCCTCGTAGCCTTAAGCGAAGAACCAAAGGGGGGCTAAAAACCAAAGGGCGGTGCCGCTTTCGCCGCACCGCCCTTTACGGGAGAGACACACCCTGGTCCGAATCGACCAATTATTGAGCAACAACCTCGACGCGGCGGTTCTGAGCCTGACCAGCCTTGGTCTTGTTGTCCGCAATCGGCTGAGTCTTGCCAAAGCCCTGCACGGTCATCTTGCTGCCGTCAACGCCCCGCTTGGCCAGATAGGCGGCAACCGCTTCGGCGCGGCGCTTGGACAGGCGCAGGTTGTAGGCATCGCCACCAACGCTGTCGGTGTGGCCGGAAACGGTCACACTGCTGTAGGCGCGGTTCGACAACTGACCGGCGAACTGATCGAGTTCACCATAGAACTTCGGCTTGATGGTGGCCTTGTTGAAGTCAAAAGCCACACCGGCCAGAGTCATCTTCAACGGTTCCAGCGCGGCCATCGGCGGCACCACCGGGGCCGTCGCTGTCGCCGGGCACGGCGCACTGCTGGCCGTGGTCACGGCATAACCGCTGGTCGCGACGATGGCTGTCACCCCCGAACTGGCGGTGATCACTGGGTTGCACACCTCGTCCGCCGCCTTCACCGCACCGGGCGCAAAGCCGAACGGAATGGCCAGGGTCAGGCCGGCGAGCAGCGCGTACTTGCTAAACGTTTGTTTCATCTAAGGTATCTCCGCAATTTCTGACAGCCCCGGAAAATCTGGCACTGCCGCCTACCGTTGTCAAAGCCGAAAAGCGTCCCGAACATGGCTAAGTCCGGGGTGTTGTAGAAATTCATCGGTTCTGCGGTTGGCAAGCACTCAAAGAATTTCCGGTGCCTCCCCCGGTTAACCGTTCAAGAGTCTACTTGGCGTCTTCAGTACCAGCACCCGTACCTGCACACAAGTCCCGCCCGACGCCCCCTGCCGACGCAAGGTCGACGAAGGACACTGCCGCGAGGGTGGCAACACCTTGACCATCTGTCAATGCGCGTTCGCAAGCGAGACGTTCGATCCTTACTTTCTCACGCACAGTGTTGCCGCCAAACCGCGCGACGCTCCAGCATCGCTCCAGCATGATGCACGGGCTATACCCGATACTACCACAAGATAAAGGGGGAATGAAGTGGAGATCCCCCTACGAGTGGTCAGGTTTGGTTAAGTTCAGCGGAGTTCATGGTGGGCCTCCTGGCGAAGGCCAGGACCGAGATCCAGCGGCACAGCGTAACCACCGAGGGTGGCTATGCGGCGGAGAGTTTCTCCGAGTCGCTTATAGAGCGCCGGCAGGCGGCGATCACCGACCGTCACATAATCGGCCACTTCGATCAGCAAGGTCAGTCCTGGACCAGAAGCGGGGTCTTGCCAGCTATAAAATCCGATCGGGGCCAGGCCGACTGCGGCGAGAGCGTCTTTCAGCCGGCTGCGGCTGAGATCTTCACTCAATTCCAAGCGAATCAGGCTGCGGTCGTCGCCGGTCGGTTCATAAGCGACACAGGCGATGGCCAGGGCGTCGCCAGCGTCGCCGCGGGCATTGCCCCGGCCACCGAATGGCAACCTTGCCACCACCCGTGGCAGTGGTCGGCCGTCATCGGCGGCCAGCAACCGCCACCAAGGGTCAACGTCGTCCTCGGATGGAAACGGTACGATTCCAACCGTGGCCCCCCCTTCCGTGACCGCACGGATGGCCGCCAACGGCGAGTTGACCGCCGCCATCGGCGTGAAGCCGCCGAAATGGTCGCGGGCGATATCCCAATGGCCGCGTCGGTCCTCCGGAGCATAAACCGCGACCGCGAACGGTCCTTGCATCCGGGTCAAGCCTGAAATCATCTCGCGCCAAATGCGGACCAGCGCTGGCTTAGGAAACGGGCCGGTATGGCGGGCAATCAGGCGGCGCAGGATCGCCGCTTCGCGTGCCGGGCGCAAAAAACCGCCGCTGCCCGTCTTCAAGGTTGCGATTCGCTCCACCGTCTGGGCACGCCGGATCAACAGATCGTGAATTGCGTCGTCGATCCGGTCTATTTCCCGGCGAAGATCTTCAAGGGTCGGGTTGGACAGGGGCATGGGATCGAAACACAATCCTGGAGGTTAATCTGGAGCGGATTAGGTTGATTTAGTCCGCCCCGACGCTAAAATCAAAGAAAACGTTGACAGCTTCGAGGTTTGATCCCTAAGCAGGCTCCGAGGGTGGGGCTGCGCGTCCCGCTCGAACGGGTGAAATATCCTCCGGTATCCCCACTTAATCGATTGCGAATTAGCGCTCTCCATGACCGTTCCGCCGCCTTTCGCCTTTGACGGTGCCGCCGCCGCCGCCACTGGCGGTTCGTGCGGCTGGCCTGGGTTCCGGGTCACGCTTGGTGCCGACCAGCCGATGCCGCTTGACTGTGGGGTTGATTTTGGTCCGTTTACCGTGGCCTATCAAACCTATGGCACGCTTAATCCGGATCGCTCGAATGCGATTCTGATTTGCCATGCGTTGACGGGCGATCAGTATGTCGTTGAAAAGCACCCGGTGACTGGCAAGGATGGGTGGTGGGAGATCATGGTCGGCCCGGGTAAGCCGATCGACACCAATCGCTATTTCGTTATTTGCTCCAATGTGCTGGGTGCGTGCATGGGCACCACCGGCCCGCACGACATCGATCCGCGCACCGGTAAGCCGTGGGGGCTGTCTTTTCCGGTGATCACCATTGGCGACATGGTTCGAGCACAGAAGCTGTTGATCGATCATCTCGGCATCGAACAGCTATTCTGCGTCATCGGCGGCTCGATGGGCGGGATGCAGGTGCTCCAGTGGGCGGTGAGCTATCCGAAATCGGTGTTCGCGGCGGTGCCGATCGCAGCATCGGCGCGCCATTCTGCCCAGAACATCGCCTTCGACGAGGTTGGGCGCCAAGCGATCATGGCCGATCCCGACTGGCACGGTGGGGATTACGAGCGCCATGGCGTGCGGCCGCATCGCGGTCTGGCGGTGGCGCGGATGGCCGCACACATCACCTATTTGTCCGAAACCGCACTGCACCGTAAATTCGGCCGCACGCTTCAGGATCGTTCGACAATCACCTATGGCTTCGATGCCGACTTTCAGGTTGAAAGTTATCTGCGTTACCAGGGCATTACCTTCGTTGATCGCTTCGATGCCAACTCCTACCTCTATATCACCCGGGCGATGGACTATTTCGATTTAGCGGCGGAGCATGGCGGCGTGCTGTCCCAGGCCTTTTTGCACCAAGGGCGGGGCACCCCGGTGCGTTTTTGCCTGCTTAGTTTCACCAGCGACTGGCTATTTCCCACTCCCGAGTCGCGGGCGATCGTCCATGCCCTGAACGCGGTTGCGGCCAATGTCAGTTTCGTGGAAATCGAAACCGATAAGGGCCACGACGCCTTCCTGCTCGACGAGCCGCAACTTCTTCAGGTGGTTCGCGGTTTTCTGGACGGGTGCGCCGACCATCGCGGTCTGCCCCGACGGCGGGAGGCCAGGCGATGACCGGCTTGGACGAGATGTGGGTGGGGGGGGAGAACGGCCAGCCCCGCGAATTGCGCGCGGACCTGAAACTGATTGCCGACATGATCGCGCCTGGATCGCGGGTGCTGGATGTCGGCTGCGGCGACGGCACCTTGCTGGCCTATCTAACCATGGCCAAACAGATCGACGGTCGCGGCATTGAACTGAGCATGGGCGGCGTGCGCGTTTGTGTCGGTCATGGTCTGTCTGTGATTCAGGGCGATGCCGATACCGATCTTAAGGACTATCCCAGCGACGCCTTCGATTCGGTGATTCTTAGCCAAACGCTACAGGCGACCAGGGCCCCCAGAACCGTGCTGGGCAATCTGGTCCGAATCGGCCGACGGGCGATCGTTTCGTTTCCCAATTTCGGCTATTGGCGGGTGAGATTGGCCTTGTTGATCAACGGTCATATGCCGGTAACGGACCGGTTGGGCTTTCAATGGTGGGAAACACCCAATATCCATTTTTGTACCATCGCCGACTTTGTTTCGCTGTGCCGCGATATGGGGATTGTGATCGAGCGCGGGGTAATTCTCGATCACTCCGGCCGGGTTCGCGGCAGTGGCTATGGTGGCTTGGCTAATTTTCTCGGCGAGCAGGCCGTGTTTGTGCTGCGTCGGGAATGATTGACACATAACAAAGTGGGTTCAGGGCAAAGCCCTGGTCGCCGAAGGGGGCCCCCGTGTGTCATTTTCAAGGCTCGCTGGTCTTAATCAGCCCATGCCCATGCCGATACCCTGGCCCGGCAAGGGAAACCGATCCAGAATGCGCGCGGATAGGCCATCGCGCACTTGGCGGTAAGCATCCAAAATTACCTCCCGACTGCCGTCAACCGCAGTTGGGTCCATGGTTTTCCAGTATTCGACCTCGCAGGCCATGGTTCGGACTATTTCCACCGCGCGGTGGTGGGCCTGGGGCGACAGGGAAATAATCAGGTCGAACGAGCTGTCTTCGAGTTGATCGAAGGTGCGCGAGACGAAGTGACTAAGGTCAATCCCGATTTCATCCATCACAGCGACCACGAATGGATCGATTTCACCTTCGCGGACTCCGGCCGATTCCACATAGATCCGTTTGCCATGGAAGTGACGCATCAGTCCCTCGGCCATCGGCGAGCGGACGGAATTGAAGGTGCAGGCGAACAGGACGCTGGAAATATCACAGACCACGGGCGCGCGCCTTAGCCGCGGATATGAAGCACACAGATTAAAGTAAACAGACGCCTGGCAGTAACCAAATCTATGGCAATCTTGTCCGCCAGCCTCTCCCTCAACAACTCCGACCCATCATTGTGTAGACCACGGCGGCCCATGTCTAGGGCTTCAATTTGGGCTGGCGTCGATCGCTTGATCGCGTTGTAATAGCTCTCACAGACCATGAAGTAATCGCGAATGATACTGCGGAGGATCGAAAGCGGCAACATTATCCGGGTCAGCGGTATGCCATCCTGGGTTTGAATGTCAAACACCATCCGGTTGTCTTCCATGCTCAAGTGTAGAATAAACGGTCCCTGACCGGCGAACTCAATCGGCTCAAAAGTGTTCTCTTCAAGCAAATCAAAAATCGCCACCGCGCGTTCGTGTTCTACCTCCGGCTTGCGCCGAACCACGGTCCGTTCGTCAAGTACGACATGCACGATGCGATCGGACCGGTCCTCATCACTCATCGCTATGGGATCCTTATTTCTAGGCGAATAGCCACCGAACGGGCATGCGCCTCCAACCCTTCGGCGCGGGCCAGAGTCACCGTGTCCGGGCCGATCCGGCCCAGGGCGCGCGCGTCGCAGCCGACCAGTGTGGTCCGTTTCATGAAATCCAGCACATTAAGACCGGAGGAAAACCGGGCGCTGCGTGCGGTCGGCAGGACATGGTTAGGACCGGCGACGTAATCGCCGATCGCTTCCGGGGTATGACGGCCCAGGAAAATCGCTCCGGCGTGGCGAATGCGCGCCGCCAGCGCCAGCGGTTCGACCACCGCCAGTTCCAGGTGTTCCGGGGCCAACCGATTGACCAAGGCCGGAGCCTCGGCGGTCAGATCGCCAACCACGATCACCGCGCCGTGTTTTTCCCAACTATCGCCCGCGATCGCCGCGCGCGGCAAATTCATCAGTTGCGCCTCAATCGCCGCGACCACGCGCCGGGCGAACGCCGCGTCATCGGTGATCAGAATCGCTTGTGCGGCGGTGTCGTGCTCGGCCTGGGACAACAGATCGGCCGCAATCCAGTCCGGATCGTTGAGGCCATCGGCCACAACCACGATTTCCGAGGGGCCGGCGATGGTGTCAATGCCGACGGTGCCAAACACCTGGCGTTTGGCTTCGGCCACCCAGGCGTTGCCGGGACCGACGATCTTATCCACGGCGGCAATGGTTTGCGTGCCGAAGGCCAGCGCTGCCACCGCTTGCGCACCGCCGACTCGGTAGACTTCGGTTACGCCGGCCAGTCGGGCCGCAGCCAGCACCAGCGGGTTGAGTTTGCCATCGGGAGTCGGCACGACCATGGCGATTCGCGCCACCCCGGCGACCTTGGCCGGTAGGGCGTTCATCAGCACGGAGGAGGGATAGGCGGCGGTCCCGCCGGGAACATAAAGGCCAACAGCGTCGATCGGCGTCCACCGCGCGCCCAACAGCACGCCCTCGGCGTCGGTGAACGACAGCGTTTCGGGAGTCTGGCGACGATGAAAGGCTTCGATTCGTCGTCCGGCATTGGCCAGCGCCGCGATCTGATCGGCAGGGCAGGCGGCAACGGCGGCGTCGATTTCGGCAACGGCGATGCGCAGACCGGCAGCGGTAAGCTCAAGCCGGTCGAAACGGTGAGTGTAATCAATCACCGCCGCATCCCCACGGCGGCGGACATCAGCCAGAATTGCGGTCACAGTGTCGCGCACATCTTGCTCACTGTCGCGCTGGGCATCGAGCAGGCGACAAAAGCCGGCTTCGAAATCGGGCAGGGCGGTGGACAGGTTATGCGGCATGGGCGACGGCCTCGCGGAAGCGTTCCACCCAGCCGTTCAGTTCTTCCGGCCGGGTCTTGAGCGCGGTGCGGTTGATGATCAGGCGGGAGGTAACTTCGGCGATCACTTCGACTTCGACCAGCCCGTTGGCGATCAAAGTTGCCCCCGATGAAACCAGATCGACGATGCGCTGACACAGCCCCAGCGACGGGGCCAGTTCCATAGCCCCGTTCAACTTGATGCATTCGGCCTGCACACCACGGGCAGCGAAGTGGCGGCTGGTGATGCCCGGATATTTGGTCGCGACCCGAACATGGCTCCAGCGTACCGGATCATCGTGGCGCGACAACTCCACCGGTTCGGCCACGCTGATTCGGCAATGACCCAGGTTCAAATCCAGCGGTGCGTAAAGCTCGGTATAGTCGAATTCCATCAAGACATCGTTGCCAGCCACCCCCAGATGAGCGGCCCCAAAGGCGACGAAGGTCGCGACATCGAACGAGCGCACCCGAATGATGTCCAATTCGGGATGGTTGGTTTTGAAGCGCAGCTTGCGGCTGTTCGAATCATCGAACGCCGGTTCCGGTTCAATGCCGACCCGGGCCAGCACCGGCCGCAACTCATCCAGAATGCGGCCCTTGGGCAGGGCGAGCACAAGCATGTCCTGGGCGGCGGGCTGGGCGGTCACGGGATACTCCGATTAAACATAGACATGGCGATGCTACACGCCCTTGAACACCAGTTTCTTGGACGCGGCAAAGTTAAAGAACATTCCGGCGAGCGATCCGGCGCACACCGCGAGCACCGGATGCGCGGCGAACGGATCGCCCGACGCGATCAGGCCCGCATAGACTCCGTAATTGATCAGGCCACCCAGGCTGTTGGCGACGATGAACTTCGCCCACTGATGATGGACGGGATCCGGGTGATCGCCACGAAAGGTGAAGCAGCGGTTCAGCGCCCAGGTGGTCGTCACCGCAGCCAGAAACGACAGTATCCTCGCGCCATAAGGGCCGGCGCTGGCACCATAGATCAGTGCGTAGAGTACCGCCGTGTCGACCGCCAGCCCGATGACACCGACCATACCGAATTTAATGAATTGCACCGAGACCATATCCGAACGGCTCAACATCACAGCCCTCCGTCAGCCGGAATTGGGGCCAAAGCTGGGGCCAAAACCACGCCTGGCGCCGTCAGGGCCAGATAGCGCAGCCGCTTCAATTCCCGCCGTCCACGGGTTACGGTATCCAAAATCAGGCCGCAGGTCAGGGCTAGAAAGGCCAGCAGCATGATGCCGGTCGCCAGAACCGCCGTCGGTAGCCGTGGCACCTGGCCGGTCGCCAGGAAGGTTGTAAACAACGGCCAGGCCAGGACAATCGAAACCAGGGAGAACAGGGCGAAGACAGACGAGAAAAACAGCAGCGGCCGTTCCTCTTTGACCAGGATCAGAATGGTACGCAAAATGCGCAGGCCGTCACGATAGGTGCGCAGCTTACTGACGGAGCCTTCCGGACGATCCTTATAGGGGGTTGGGACTTCGGCGATTGGCATGTTCAGCGACAGCGCATGGACGGTCAATTCGGTTTCGGTTTCGAACCCGGCCGACAGCGCCGGAAACGACTTGACGAACCGGCGCGAGAACACCCGGAAGCCGGACAGCATGTCCTGAATCCGATTGCCGAAGATCTGGGCGACGATGCCGGTCAACAGTTGGTTGCCGAAACGGTGCCCTAACCGGTAGGCTTGTTTGATTTCGGTGACGCGGGCCCCGTTGACCATATCCAACTGCTCTTCCAGCAATTGGGCGATCAGAGCCGGGGTACTGGCGGCATCATAGGTGTCGTCGCCATCGACCAGAACATAGAGATCGGCCTCGATGTCGGCGAACATCCGCCGCACGACATGGCCTTTGCCCTGCAAGGGTTCTCGACGAACCACCGCCCCAGCGGCACGGGCGCGTTCCATCGTGTTGTCGGTGGAATTGTTGTCATAAACATAGACCGTGGCCTGAGGCAGGGCCGCGCGAAAATCGGCCACGACCTTCCCGATCGCCGCCTCTTCATTGAAACACGGGATGAGCACCGCGACGCTGGTCATCGATTGCGGACACTGTTGTGGTTTTCGATCAGGGCTTCGATCAGGGTAAGGCTTCTTACCCGCTTGTAACATCGCGGAGCAAACAAAAATTCCCGTTGGTTACGTCCCGGATCAGCGTTTGCCACCTTGCTTTTGCGCAATCAGAAACTGAGTCAGCATTTTCTGGTAAAAAGGCTGAGGGGCTCCGAACAGCGCCCGCAAGCCGTCGTTGTCATCCTGGCTCTTGACCACACCGCGCCCGGGCATCTCGATTTCTTCACCGTTGACCGTGAAGATCAGGGAAAACTCGAAATTCTGCCGAGCAATCAACCCGCCGTCATAAGGGTGAATGCGAAACGAGCGAATCCCAAGCTCCACAGCGACAAAATCTTGACGATCAATTCTGATTTTGGCCTCGGACAGCGGTGGTTGTGCCTTAACGTCGGCCGCAACCTTCTTGTTCCCGCCCCCCAAAATCTTGGACAGCCACGACATTTTAGTCTTCGTCCTTGGGATGATCCAAGCCCATGTGCCGCCGGTCGCATCCTTGGTTACCGGCCAAGCCAGTGATGACACGGCACCCATGGTCAAGACAAGGCATATTCTTCTACGAACGTTTAAGAACGTCTGTCATGTGGTTGATTTACAACATTCGTACCCCTCGTGATTGGCCCGCCTGGTATCGGCGGTCCTCCGGCGCTTGCGCTTCAATCGCCGACCGCCTAAGCAGAGAGGCGTTGAACATGTCGTCCCTCGGGATAGACATTTCGAGCCGGTGCTTAAGGAAGAATTATGGCTGGACCTCAGTCTTTGGCGCGAGGCTGGAGCGCGGTGCTGTTCATTGGCACCCTTGGGGCTGCCCTTTTTCTGGGCTTGGTTCTTGTGCTGGACGCCTTGTTTCCGCCGCCGCTGGCCCGTCTGACCGAGTCGTCGGTGGCGGTGCTCGATCGTGGCGGCACGCCATTGCGGTTGTTCGCCACCACTGGCGGCATCTGGCGTCTGCCGACCGTGCCGGATCAGGTCAGCCAGATCTATCTTGATCTGCTGTTGGCCGCTGAAGACAAGCGCTTTTACCATCATTTCGGTGTCGATCCGTTGGCGGTGGTCCGGGCTGTGGCCGGCAATCTGACCGCCGGACGGGTGGTTTCCGGGGCCTCGACCCTAACCATGCAGGTGGCGCGGATGCTCGCCCCACGCCCGCGGACGCTGAAGGCGAAGTTGATCGAGGCGGTGCGAGCCCTGCAACTCGAAGCGCGCTACGACAAGACCACGCTGCTTGGCTTTTATCTCACCCTGGCCCCGTTTGGCGGCACGCTGGAAGGGCTGCGCTCGGCCACGCTGACCTTCTATGGCAAGCCACCGCGCGAGTTGACCGTGGCCGAGGCGGCGTTGCTGGTGGCGTTGCCGCGGGCACCGTCGCGGCTGCGTCCGGATCGCTGGGCGGAGCAGGCCCGGCGGGCCCGGACCGAGGTCTTGCGCAAAGCGGTCGCGGCCGGGGTGATCACGGCCAAGGCCGCGATCGAGGCTGAAGACGAGCCGATGCCAGCCTTGCGTCAGGCACCACCGTTTTCCGCCCCTCATCTGGCCGAGCGTCTACGTGCCGCTTACCCCGGCCAGGCCGTGATCAGAACCACGCTCGATGGCCGTTTACAGCGGGAAGTTGAAGCCCTGGCGGTGCGGGAAACCCGCAGCCTGCATCCGCGTGCCGGGCTGGCGGTGGTGGTGGTTGATAATGCCAGCCGTGGCGTGCTGGTCGCGCTGGGGGCTCCGGCCTATTTCGACGAGGCGCGCAACGGCCCGATCGACATGACTCAGGCCCAGCGCTCACCCGGTTCGGCGCTGAAGCCGTTCCTCTATGGTCTGGGCTTCGATGACCGGGTGATTCATCCAGAAACCCTGGTCTCGGATGTTTCCACCCGCTTTGGTGGCTATGCGCCGGCTAATTTCGATCGCGGCTTTCACGGCGAGTTGACCGTGCGCGAAGCCTTGCAGCAATCGCTGAACGTACCGGCGGTGATGGTGTTGGACCGGGTTGGACCGGCTCGCTTCGCCCAGGCGCTACGCCGGGCCGGAGCCCGGTTGCTGTTTCCGCGTGCCGACCCCAATCCTGGTCTGCCGCTGGCGTTGGGCGGAGTCGGCATCACCTTGTGGGACATGACCACGCTCTACACCGGGTTGGCGCGCAACGGTCAGGTCGCGCCGCTGGTGGTGACAACCGAGCCGGCCCCAACCCCGGCCCCAACCCCGGCCGAGTCGGTGACGCTGATGTCGCCCGATGCCGCGCGCCAAGTGGTGGCGATTCTGCGGGGTACGCCGCCGCCACCCGGACTCATGCAAGACGGCGGTGCCCGTCGCGGTCCGCGCATCGCGATGAAAACCGGCACCAGTTACGGCTTTCGTGACGCCTGGGCGTTTGGCATCACCACCCGCCATACCGTGGGGGTGTGGGTGGGGCGGCCGGACGGTACTCCCAGCCCCGACCGTTACGGCCGCAACACCGCCGCCCCGTTGCTGTACAAGGTGTTCGATCTGTTGCCGGAACAACGCGAGGAACTGCCCGATCAGGGCGAGTCGGCGGCGACTCCGATCACCGAACCGCCACCGGCCCTGCTGCGTCGATTGGAGCCGGGCAATCCCGACCGCCGCGTCATCGCCATGCCCGATGCCGAGAAGCTGCGGCTAATTTTTCCCACCCCGGGGATCGTGGTCGATTGGGTTGGACTGGATGGCGAGCCGGCACCGCTGATGATGATTGCCGCCGGCGGACGGAGACCCCTGACCTGGCTGATCGATGGCCGTCCGTTGGCCAGCCCACCGACCCGGCGGGAGGTGCTGTGGCAACCGCCCGGCCCGGGTTTCAGCACCGTGACTGTGTTGGATGCCGATGGCCGTGCAGCTTCGGCTGAGATTCAGGTGAAATGAGTTGCCAAGGCAGCGCCGTGGTCGGCGAAGCCCGGTTAACGCCGCTCTCGGAAGGTCAGATCGTCGGTTAGCGCCTTGTTGCCGACCAGCACCGGCGATTGCTGATTCTTGCTCTTGCGGTTGACCATGCCTTGAGCCTGGGTAAAGGCGTTGCCCAGCGATCCCTGCACCGCCTTGTCCATCGCTTGGACCAGGGCCATGGTGAACAGGCTACCGTCGTCCAACTCCAGCGCATACTGGTCACGCCGCGCCGCAGCTAGCAACGTGCCCTTGGCCCGTGGTCGGGCCTTATCGATGCCATTGGTCTCGGAGTCGCCCAAACCACGGCTGGCCCCGCCCGCGCCCCCGTTTCCGCTCGCGGCAGCGGCGGCGGCAGGCGAAGCCTCCCCTGGTTCGCTGGCCAGATCGGCCGGCGGAATGTAGAACTTGGGCCGCGCGCCGAGTACGGTGTGGCCAAGCGAGCGGAAGAAGCCGCCACTGTGGCAGGCATCGACCACCGCGACCACGCGCTCGGTCGGAATCGCATTGACCCATTGGACGAAGTCGCTGTTGCGCACGAAGTCGCGGTCTTTGGCCCGGCGCTCGTCGTTGAATTCGTAAGGCACGAAGGCCTCTTCCGAGCCATCGCGGCTGGTGCCGGAATGATCGGCGACCTGGGCCCCATGGCCGGAATAAAAAATGACCACGGTATCAGCGGGGCGGGTGGTGTCGCGCAACCAATCCATGCCTGCTTTGAACTCTGGCCGGCGGACGTTTTTATAAAAGCGGATATTCTGCTCGCGCACGCCATAACGCTTCTTCATCGCCCGGATGAAATCGGCCGCATCCTGGTTGGATTTGGTCAGCGGTGTAACATCGGAGCCCATGGCCAGGATGCGAATCTCGCCGTTTTGCGTGTCTGGAGTCGTCGCGCTCTGCGTGTCTGGAGTCGTTGCGCTCTGCGCCAAGGGCGGCGGCGTGACCGGTGGGGGCGGGGAAACCGATTGCGGGGGCGGACGCGGCGCGATTAGGGGCGTCGGCGGGCCGGCGGCGCGTATTTCGTAGGAGGTTTTAACCGCGCCCCAGCGTTCCGGTGCGGTGCGCTTCAGCCGCTCCAGCGCCGAAGCCAGACCGGAAGCGTCGGAATAGGATGATGGGCGCGGTTGAGCATCCTGATCTGAACTCCAGATCAGGTACAAATCTTCGCTGCCGGGGGGGCCGCCGACCTCAAACCGAAACGGATCGTTGGCGCTGCCGGCACACTGACGCCGGCCGCCCTCAACCCAGCGCGGCCCCTGATCGTTGGAATAAGCGTTGGGGAAAACCCGCACCGCCCTGCCACTGGTGCCGATGTTCCACAAACTGACGAAACCTGGCTTTGAAACTTCAAAGCAGACTTCCAGCGTGCTGCCGATGGTGATGATGGTGACGTTGGTCGAAACCGACAGCGACACCGACGGCGGCAGATTGAACGGCACCTCAACCAGATGCAGCGGCCCGGCGTTGTTCAGATCACCGGTGGCGGCATTGGCCGCCGGCCCTGGCCACAGCGCAACGACCAACAGCGCCAGCCACAACCCGATGAGGCCGCAGCCGGAACTATTGCCCGTACGGGTGCTCCTGTTGGCATGACGACACCGGACCGGTGCATTCCTACCAGACGGAGTCGGAGTTGCCATGGCACAGCCTTCCTAAGTCGAACCGCAACATCCGGAAGTCACCCGGAAGCTTGTGGTCGCGCCGGCCGGAAGGGCCGGTTTAGCCCTGGCGAGCCTTAAAACGCGGGTTAAGTTTATTAATCACGTAGACTCGGCCCCTGCGACGAACAACGCGGCAAGCCTTGTGACGGCATTTCATTGACTTCAGTGAATTAACGATCTTCATGGCGAGCAGGTTCCAGGTTCGAAGTGAAATGGTCTCCAGCGCGGCAAAAGCCACCATCCGCGGACCGAATTTGCCGCAGTCCACGAGGGCGGCGACCATAGGCCCGGTCTCGCCGGCTGTCAATCATCGCGGTAGGCATCGCGGTAGGCATCGCCGTAAGGTCACACGGAAATGAGAACCGTGCCCCCGACGGCAGCAAATTGTGTCGCGCCACCGAAACGGCGTATAGTCACCAACCCCGCGCCCCAAACCCCTCCGGCGCCGGCCAGGAAGGTGCCGCCCGTGACCGCCACGACCAAGACCAGGCGTGTCTCCCCGATTTACCTCGACCCGTCAGAAGCGGAAGTGCGGCCGGTGGTGCTGCCACGGCCGCGCGGCGGGAAGCGAATCGCGTTCGGCTGGTACGGCGGCAAGTATTCTCATCTCGATTGGCTGTTGCCGCTGCTGCCGAGCGAGCGGGTGCGCCACTATGTCGAACCGTTCGCCGGTTCGGGCGCGGTGCTGCTCAACCGTCGGCCGGCACTGGTCGAGACCTACAACGACATTGACGGTGAAGTGGTCAACTTCTTCCGCGTGTTGCGGGATCAGGGCGAGGAATTGCAGCGGGCCATCGCCCTGACTCCGTTTTCGCGTGAGGAGTTCCATCAGGCGATCGACAGCCAGGAGCGCGGCCTGACAAGGTTGGAGCGGGCGCGGCGGTTCTTCGTCCGGGCTCGCCAGGCGCGTACCGGTCTGGCCCAGACCGCCACACTCGGCCGCTGGGCCAATTGCAAAAGCACCTCCCGTTCCGGTATGTCCGGGGTGA
>CAUYTZ010000423.1:0-2961 GCA_963575695.1 uncultured Gammaproteobacteria bacterium
CGGGCAGCGTGAAGGCGTATCGGCCGAGCATGTTGATGTGCTTGTGAACGAGCGGCGACAGACGCGCCACGTCCTCGTCACGAACGCCGAACCCCTCCGCCCGCAGTTGGTCGAGCGCCGCCTTAAGCAACCGGCCATCCTGCTTGATCAGCGGGCGCCGAAAGGGGAGGAGCGTGAGCGCCAGGCCATGTGCCCGGTCCGCGTCGCCGGTGGACGGGAACTCGCCGAGCCTGGCGTCGAGTTGGAGGGCGCGGGGCGGGGGGGGGGACCACCCCTCCCCCCCCCCCCCGCGCCCCCCCCCACCGGGACGCGGGCAGGGTAAAATATGGCCGCGAGATCATGGGGCTGGTAGGTGGGGTCCGAGTAGCAGCGGAACAGAAAATCTAGGTAAGGCTTCTGCCGGGACAGGCATCCGATCAGGCATCGTCATCAAATGGGGCTGCCGGACTGCGTAGCGGTCGGAGTTCACCACGGGCCACCGGCTCGGGCAGCGTGAAGGCGTATCGGCCGAGCATGTTGATGTGCTCGTGAACGAGCGGCGACAGACGCGCCACGTCCTCGTCACGAACGCCGAACCCCTCCGCCCGCAGTTGGTCGAGCGCCGCATCCATGTAGATCGTGTTCCAGAGGATGATGGCGTTGACGACCAGGCCGAGGGCGCCGAGTTGGTCCTCCTGGCCTTCGCGATAGCGCTGGCGCAGCTCGCCGCGCTTGCCGTGGAAGACGACACGGGCGATCTGGTGACGGCCCTCGCCACGGTTGAGCTGGGTGAGGATACGGCGGCGATAGGCTTCGTCGTCGATGTAGGCCAACAGATAGAGCGTCTTGACGATTCGGCCGAGTTGTTCGAGTGCCCGCGCCAACCGGGTTGGTCGATCATTGGTCTGGAGCGTCCGCATCAATCCGCCGGCTTGCACGAATCCCAGCTTGAGTGAACCGGCCAGACGCAGCAAATCGTCCCAATGCTCGGCGATGATGCCCGTCTTCGCCTTGTGCGAGGCAAGCTTGTCGAGAGCGCCGTAGTCGGCCGTGGGATCGACGCGCCAGAACCGGGCGCCGCCGACATCGGCGATCCGCGGGCTGAACTGGTATCCGAGCAACCAGAAGATGCCGAAGATCACGTCGGTATAGGCGCCGGTGTCGGTCATGATCTCGGTCGGCTCGAACTCGGTTTCCTGCTCCAGCACGACGCTGAGTAGCACCAGGCTGTCGCGCAGGGTGCCCGGCACGGTGATGGCGTTGATGCCGGTGAACTGATCGGAGACGAGGTTGTAGTAGGTGACGCCGCGCTCGGGGCCGAAGTATTTGGGGTTCGGGCCGGCATGGATGGTCCGTACCGGGACGACGAAGCGCAGTCCGTCCGCCGAGGCGACATCGCCACCACCCCATCGCCGCGCCAAGTTGATGCCATTCTGAGCCGCGACGAGCCGGGCATTCGCCTGGGTCAGGGTTTCCGCGCGGAGATAGTTCTGCCGGACCCAGTTCATGCGCGACCGTCGAAGCGCCGGCATGTCCGGGCGCACCAGCGGTTCCAGGCCGGTGTTGCACGCCTCGGCCAGCAGGACGGCGCACAGCGTCGTCGCTAGGTTCCGTGCCCGGGCCTCGGCTTCGCTGGCATGGGTGAATGCACCGGCGAACCCGGTTCGGACATCGATCTCCAGCAGCAACTCCGGCAAATCGACGCGCGGCAGGCGCGCCATGACGGCGGTCCGCAGGGCAATAAGGCTGGCCGGTTCCTCGAGGCGGTCGAGTCCGGTAAGCACCAAGTCTTCATCGGCACCATTCTGTTCGAGGCGGACGCTGGCGTTTTTGGGCAGGTTGGCCGCAACCGATTGGAACGTCTGGTCAAGGCGTTCAGAGAGTCGGCCGATTTCCTCGTCTGCGTTCTGAGATTTCCCCAGCGTGCGGCACACGCTCGGCCGAGCGGCCTCCCAGGCGGTACCATCGAGCAAGCCGATACGGGGATCGGCGAAGCGCAGGCTCGGCACCGCGAACACGTCCCGGCGCCGGAGCGCCCCACGCAGCCGATCGACCAGGCACAGGGTCCAGGCATGCTGATCGACAACGCCGTTCCTGGTCACGCGCCCTTCCCAGGACTTCGGCACGAACTCCGTTGGCCATACCGTGCCGCGCACGCCGCAGTCTTCAACCTTCCGAAGATGGTGCAGGGCCTTCAGCACCGGCTGACCGGCCGGCACGGCGCCCAAGCCGACGACGCGCACGAAGTGCGGCAGGAAACGCCGGATGCGGCGGTACTGCGCCAGCAACTCGTCGAAGTAGGGATCGTCCGGCGGCCGGGTCAGGCTGTCGACCTGGGACACGGCGGCTTCGAGGGCAGCTTTGGGCACGACCGTGAAAACCGCTGCCCGGAGACCGCCGTCGGTGACTGCGCCGTCGAGTACCAGGGCGCAGACCTTGCTCAAGGTGAGCGCCGCGGCGTCAAGGTCACGCAGACTGCGCAACCGCGCTTCCCGGCCTTTGCGGATCGCGTCGACGAACATTCGGGTGACGAGCAGGTCGAACAGGTCAAGCGCGTCATCCTGCGCGCTCGCCTCCAGTGCCCGAATGAACGCCAACAGGGTGGCAAGGCGGCGTTCGTCCGGCAAGCGGGCAACCGCCTGCGCCTTGGCGGCGCCAGCGAAGCGCGCCAGTGCCAGGACACGGGTTTTCGGCAAGCGATCGGTGCGCGGCAAACCGGCCGCCAGTTGCCGGACTTCATCAAGACGCTCGATCGCGCGGGCCAATTCCGCCGTGCTTTGCAGGGTTGGCCCCGATCGGAGCCGGTCCATCGGGCTCTGCCGTCCGCCCGCCGGCACTACCAGGAGGGCGTCAAGGCGCGCTTTTTGATCGGGCGTGATCTTTGCCGCCAGTAGGCGCCACAGCCGGCTGTTGGCGCGGGTGCGCACCCGTGCGACGGCTCGTTCGAGCACGCTCGCTCCCGGTAGCAGTACCTTGTGCGTC
>CAUYTZ010000424.1:0-8094 GCA_963575695.1 uncultured Gammaproteobacteria bacterium
GCAAGACAATTGGGTTGCAAAAAGTTGTGGCTGGATCTGGAACAAATCTCGTTGCGAACTTGACGGATTAGCATCAAAGGAAATCTCACAGGTAATCTCTCGTAACGGATTGGAGCGCGCACCGAAGTAGATAGCACCACGGGGTATGAACTGCGACCGTCTTTGGGATGCGGGATCCTGGTCAGGCAGCGGTTGACAGATACATTTGATGGTGATTTGATCGGACTCACTGCCGTTGGATTTCAGGTCGTCAAACTGGCCAAGGCTGGTAAGCGCGCCATTCAATACAACAGATCGCGAACCGACTTTATGCGCCAGTGTCTGCGCAACGAGGAGGATAGACTGGATGAAAGTGCTTTTGCCGCTGCTATTCGCGCCAGCAAAGATTGTGAGCGGGCCGAGAGCCAGCTCAGTTTCCTCGTAGATGGATTTAAAGTTGAATACTTTCCATTTGGTAATCATGAGCTATTCCCCTCCCATCCGTGTAACAGCTTGGTGGTACCACATGAGCAGTTTTGGATCTTCCTCAAGGACGTTGTTGGGGATTTTGTTGGCCACGGCGAGGATGACGGCAAAATCGCGTTCCTGCCAAGCCTTCTTGAATCCAGCGCGAATAGCTTCAAGGCGGAAGACCTTGAGCTTTTTCTTGACATCCTTGTATTCCTCGAACTCCTTGAGCAATGATTTCTCGCGCAGTTTCTCGAGGTCACCTGCCTTGTTGGGATCTGGCACATACCATCGGTCGCGGGCCTTGGTCACCAGTGTTGGGTCATCCTTCGGCAGGTTGCGCAGTTCCTTCCAGTTGGTGGAAAGGTAGGCGTGGATCTGCTCTGGGACCGGTTCCTTACCTCCGTAGCAAAGGAAGTTTTGGTTCAACAGTTCACGCAGGTCGAGTTGGGCCTCGTTTTTACTATAACCGCCCAATTGCTGCATGAACTGTGGGTTGATATCGGAAAAGGTTTGCGGCTTCTCTCTAATGATCTGACGCAGCCATTGAATCGCAGTCGCCTCGTCAGAGACGAACAACGAAAACTGCGGTGGAGCACCAGAGAGAATCTTCTTGCGGTCGTATTCGGGGAGCTGGTCTGCCAGGAAATACATCCCATCCCGCTCAAAAGAGTGTTGTTTTAAGCCAGCCTGAAACTCCTGACTAGAGATCGGTACCGGATAGCCTTTGCGGACGTAGTAGGCAACCATCTGGTCAAACAGAATGCGCGGGTCGCGCTCTGGCACTATTTGCAGCAAGACACCCTGGCTCTTGGTGACTGGCAAATACTTTAAATGTGTTCGAACAAAATCCCAAACGCCTTCCTCAGTTTGCGCCTCCTTTTGAAATCGCTCTTCAAATCCTCCGTTAGGCTTATAGGCGGAGATCACAAGGTCTTGTTTAACAGCAATCGGAGTAACTACGGATTTAAAACCTCCTTGCTTTTTATCAAGAAAAGATACATTAGCAACAACAAAACCCGCATCAGATAATGCTGTTTGTATGCTATTCCACACAGCAGATTGCGTATTTGAAAATTCAACAGTTATCCAGCATCCAAGCTTGAGAATTCTATAGAGTTCTCTAAAGCAGGTAGTCATCAGATTTCTATAATCATCAATATTTTTACCTTGGTGGGTGCTTTCAATTGCTTCAGGCACCTGATTTGTCCATACGCGCAATAGAGACTCCCAAAGGAAACTTCCTTCAGAATACATAATATTCGCACCAAATGGTGGGTCTACAAAAACATAATCGATAGAGTCATTCTGGATAATATTTGATAGATCTCCAGTGGATTGTGTTCCACACGGATTGCGCTCCGTGATCTTCGACAAGTCGGGAAGCACTCTATCAAGTGACTTTAATTTTCTTTCTAACACTTCAATAAAGTTCTTTTCTTGAACCAATGACGCGATATAAAGAACTCCAGGCATCCCTCCTCCACCGCCGGTAAATGATTGTTTTTTATTGATATAGTTCAAAACAGCTGAGATCGCCCATCGCACTTGTTCTGAAGGTGCTGTTTCCCAAGCGTCATTAAGAATCAATAGATTGCGTGATGTATAGAAGTGATGAGCGTGAGTAATTCCATAATGATAACCGGATCGCCAAATGGTTCCCCAGCTTTTACCTCCCTTATGCATCATTGGTATTGGAGTAACGCCTGAGTTTGCAACCAAGTTCTCTATTTTTGTCAATATTTCAAAATCATCTAAATCAGGTTTCTTTTCGAATCGCTTCCTATTTACATTGTAGTTGATTAATGCAGGTACTTGTTTATTGCGTGAGATAGGAATTTTCAAAATGGCATCATAAACGGTTTCTACAGCCCTGCCAATATTTTTTTTATTTAATAATACATTACAGGAATCACAATTAAATACGTCGTCAACTTTTCCTTCGGATTTATCAAATGCAACATCAAAGAATACAAGCTCAGACGAGCAATCCGGGCAAACAAATACATCACTCCATACTACATAGTTTATTTGTCCGGCAATTTTACCGTCTTTATGGTTTGTTTTGTACATCCATCCCCATTTTTCGCTTATAATTTCAATGAATTTTTTAGAGATGACACTTAAATTGCAAGCAGTATATGCACTCAAATAATTATTCGTAATAAACGTCGCAATTGGCGAAAGGTCGTTTAGAATTGCCCGACGAACGCCTAGCCTGGAAAATGACTTCCAGGTATTCTTGCCATCTTCATCTGTTTCCTCCTGCAAAATAGTGCCGTCTGGTTTTACTTGGTAACCAAGCGACATCACCATGTCACGGTCACAGCACATCTGCGCAGCCACACCGGTCATACCTGTTCCACAGAAACCATGTTGCACAAACTAACCATCACCCAACAAGGGTCTACCGTGGTCATCTCCGACGGTATCCGGACCGTTCGTTCGTACTATGCCACCGACCAAATGGCCAAGCGGATGGCCTCCACGCTGCAAAAAAGGTCGAAAATAGCAGAACGCTGGCTTCAGGTTGGACCAAATACTGCGGCGCACGACGCCGATCGTTAATGGCCGTCATCCCCGCTTTCCCTGTGATGATATCGGCCGCCGTTTTTTAGTCCGGCCCCTTCGCCATCGGCTCCGGCCCCGGCCCCGGCCCCGGTTTCGGCAGCCAGTGCGCCGATGGCCGAGGTTCGGCGTCAGCACGAACTGGTCAAGATCGCCCGCGCCCGGCTGCGGCTGGAAACCGAAAAAGGCCGTCTGGTCAACCGTGACGAAATCAAGGTCGCGATCTTCAACCGCGCCCGCAAGGAACGCAACGCGCATCTCGCCTGGGCGTTGCGGGTGGCGCCGCAGATGGCTTCGGAACTGGCGGTCGATCCGGCGCTGCTGTTTTCCTGCCTCGACCGTCATCTGCGCGACCATCTGGCCGAACTGGCCAGGACGCCGCTGCTGGAATTGCCCGAGTAGGCAGCCACCCCTTCGCAAGTTTAACCGAACCGCCCTTCGCCGGGCGGTTTTTTCGTTTCTCTGCCTGCCAGGTGGAGAAAGAGCGCAACCGTGCGGATTTCCGATCTTCATCGGCCCCGGCGGTTGCTTGATTGCAACCACCCGACGCGCTCCGGGGCCTGGCAGGCCGGGAGCCGATGGAGACCCTGACCATGACCAGTCCTTACGGCGATGCCGATCTCAAGGCGATCTCGACCGAGATCATCATGCTCACCCCCGAAGTGGCGGAGATGCTGCGCACCACCTGCCTGTTCGAGCGTCAACGGCCGTTGAGCGACCGCAACATCGACCGTCTCGCCCACGAGATGATCAATGGAACCTTCGTGCGCGGTACGCCGATCTTCGTCGCGGTATTCGAAGACAATTCGATGCGGATGCTGAATGGAAATCACACCTGTGAGGCGGTGCGCAAGACCGCCATCGCCATCCCGGTGGTGATCATCTACGTCAAGGTCAAGGATGTCGAGGCCGCCGCCGCGATTTATTCAGTTCTGGACATCCAGAAGGCCCGGACCTGGGGCGACGCCCTGAAGGCCCGGGGAACCTTCGACGACGTGCCGATGGCCAAATCGGTGCTGTCGGCGATCGGGTTCATGATGACCGATTTCCAGTATGACCGTTCGAACACCTCGGTAAACTCCAGGGACTCGCGTTTTGCGAAACTGGAGGTCTACCGGACGGCCGCGAACCTGCTTGCCGAGGCGGTCGCCAACGCGCCGGTGACCAACACCCGGAGGTTGCGCATCACGCCGGTGATGTCGGTGGCGCTGGTCACCGCCCGCTACCAGCCGTCGATGGCCAAGGAGTTCTGGAGCGGCTTCGTCTTCGATGACGGCTTGTCGGCCAATGACCCGCGCAAGGCGTTGATGCGGTTCCTCAACAATCTCGGCACTCCCGGCGCAGCGCTTTGGGAGGATGTTTCCCGGGCGGCGGCCTTGGCCTGGAACGCCTTCTTCGAGGGGCGAAAGCTGGAGGTGTGCAAGCCGAACCAAACCGGCACCATCCGGATCGTCGGCACGACGATTTCCCTGGAAAAGAAGGCAAGGCCAGAGGCCAGCTCATGCAAACCCAGCGCCACTCCGGCCGGTCGGATCGGAGGTGCGTCATGAATACGGTTCTGGTCGGAGGATCGGTCGAGATTCCCATTCTCCAGGTCATCGTCCCCTCGGATCGGCTCCGGCCGTGCTCCGAGGAACAGGTCAAGATTCTGATGGAGAGCATCGCCGAGGTTGGCCTGATCAACCCGATCACCGTGTTTGCCGAGCGGGCCAGCGACGGCATTCTGTTCGGCAACGGTTATCTGCTGGTGGCCGGTCTCAACCGGCTGGAGGCCTGCCGGCGCCTCGGGCGGGAGACGATTCCGGCGGTGCTGCTGGCCATTGGCGATCTCCACCGCCAGTTGATCGAGGTTGACGAGAACCTGTGCGGCAGCAAACTGACTCCGGCGGAACGGTCGCTGTTCACCCGGCGGCGCAAGCAAATCTACATTGCGCTGCATCCGGAAACACGGGCCGGTGTTGCTGGCGGCAAGGCCGGAGGAAAGGGGCGGCCGAAAATGGACCGCGCCTGTGCTGCGGATGATAGCAATCCGCAAATTGCGGATTGCTTTGCCGAGAACACGGCCAAGGCCACCGGTCAGTCTCGCGACACCATCGAGCGTGACGCCGCCCGCGGTGAAGCCCTGGGCGACGAGGTGCTGACGGATGTCCGGGGCACCAGCCTGGACAGCGGCGTGGAACTGGATGCGCTGAAGGCGATGCCGCCGGCCGAGCGGGCGCCGCTGGTCGAACGGGCCAAGGCCGGGGAGCGGGTGTCGGCACGGCGGGAAAAGACCGCGGACCAGCTTGATGAAGAAGCCGCCCTGGAGGCGTTCGCGGACGCCCTGGCCAGCCATTTCCAGCGGCGGGAGCACCCCCTGCTGTTGGACTGGTGCCAGACCCTGAAAATGACCCGCCTGCGCAAACGGCTGGAAGAGATCGGCGTCGGTTCGACTGCGGACAAGACCGGGAAGAAAGGCGCCCGGGCCAAGTCCTCCGGTTCGGGAGGCAAGTCATGAGCGCCGCAAGCAAAGGCTCCGTCGGTGAAACCGGAACCGCGCGGCGGCGCAAATCTTCTGCCCGCCCAAACGAAGACGAAGCCTTGGAAGCGTTCGCCAAGGCCCTGCACAATCACTTCGACTGGCGGGAATACCCGCTGCTGCTGCACTGGTGCAAGGTCTTGCACATGACCGGAGTCAGGGAGCGGCTGATCGATTTGGCCTTCGCCGCACCGAAGCCGGACCAGGAGACCAGGGCGTGACCAGCCACCGGCCGCTGATCGTCGATGACGGCCTGATTGCCCGTCTCGGCGACGGCGACACCCTGCTGCTGCCGTCAGTCACCGCCTTGCGCCTGCTGGGCACCGACGGCGGCAGGGCGGTGGTTTCGGTCAATCTGGCGGCGTTCATCAAGGGCAGCGCCACCGTACAGGTTCAGGACGACAGTGCCGGCGGGGTGATCATGACGGTTCCGCAGCCCCTGATCACCAGGTTGCAGGGCGACGACGGCAATGCCGTCGCCGGCAGCGCCACAGATCCGGCGTGGGACGGGGCGGCTCCGGCCGCGACCTGGACCGGGTTGTGGAAGGCGGCGGTGGCGCGGCTGGAGGCGATCCGGTCGCTGTTGGCCGGAACCCTCAAGGTCGATCCGAAGCAGTTTTGCCCGGCTTCGACTGTGAAACTCAGCGTGCTTGCCGCCAGCGTCAGCGCCTCGCTGCCGGCCGGGACCACGGTGCTCCGGATCTACAACAGCGGCCCGTCGCCGGTTTCGGTACGCTGGGGCAGCGGGCCGCAGACCGCCACCGTCAACGACATGCCGATCGCTTCGGGCGCCGCCGAAACCTTCGGCAAGTCCACCAGTCATGACACCTTCGCCGCGATCTCGACCGGCATGGCGACGGTCTATGTCTCCGCCGGCAGCCGGATTTAGGGGCATCCCATGGACCCGTCGTTCGACGCCACGCAGTGGGCCGATCTGCTGTGGCGCGACGGGTCCGCCCCGGAACCGGCGCTGACCGTCTCGCAATGGGCCGACGCCAACCGCATCCTGCCCGAGATCAGCGCCGAACCGGGACTGTGGCGGACCAGCCGCATTCCCTATGCCCGCGAGATCATGGATTGCCTGTCGGTGTGCAATCCGGTCGAGAAGGTGGTTCTGATCAAGGCCGGGCAACTTGGGGGGACGGAAATTGGCTTGAATTTTATTGGTTTTTGCATCCATCACGCCCCCGGCATGATCATGCTGGTGATGCCGACCCTGGAGGCGGTCAAGCGCAACACCACCGCCCGCATCGATCCGATGATCGCCGCCTGTCCGGCGCTGGCCGAGCTGGTGGTCGAGCCGCGGGCGCGCGAGCCGGGCAACAGTCAGTTCAAGAAAATCTTCTCTGGCGGCCAACTGGTGATGGTCGGTTGCGGCAGCGGCGTCGGGTTGCGCTCGACCCCGGTGCGCTTCCTGATGCTCGACGAGGTCGACGCTTTCCAGGGCAGCGTCGGCAGCGACGGCGATCCGGTCAGTCTGGCCATCCAGCGCACCGTCACCTTCCGCGGCCGGCGCAAAATCTTCCTCTGCTCGACCCCGACGCTGAAGAATTTCAGCCGGATCGAAAAGGCCTATCAGGAGTCCGACCAGCGCCGCTACGAGGTGGCGTGCCCGAAATGCGGCGCCTTCGCGGTGATCGAGTGGGCGCAGATCGAGTGGCCGGAAGGCCAGCGTCACCTTGCTCACCGGGTCTGCCCGCACTGCCAGGGCGTCGCCGAGGAACGGGACAAGCCGGCGATGCTGGCCGGCGGCCGGTGGGTCAAGACCGCCGAGGGCGACGGCCGCACCGCCGGGTTCCACATCTCGACGCTGTACAGTCCGTTCGAGACTTGGGGCGAAATCGCGGTCGAACACGGTCAGGTGTACAAAGACCCGCCCCGGTTGCAGGTCTGGACCAACAATAAATTGGGCGAGACCTGGGAGGATCAGGCCGGAGAGTCGGTGGAGCCGGACTCGCTGATGGCCCGGCGTGAGGATTGGGGCGTTTCCCTGCCGGCGATGATCGTGCTGCTGACCGCCGGGGTCGATGTTCAGAAGGACCGGATCGAAGTCCAGATCATTGGCTGGGGCCGGGACGAGGAATCGTGGATCGTGTCCTATGTCGTGCTGTGGGGTGACCCCAGCGGCGCCCGGCTGTGGACCGATCTCGACGCCCTGTTGCACACCACCTTCGCCCACAGCCGGGCGGCGCCGGATCTGGCCATCCGGGCGGTGGCGGTCGATACCGGCGGCCATTATACCCAGGCCGCCCCCACAAGTGTTTTGGCTCGTTCTGCCGCACCCGCCTCGGCCGGCGGATCTGGGGCAAAATCTTGGTCCAAGGGGGGCCGCGGCGGAATGGTCGTGCCGGTGTGGCCGCGCCGTCCGACGAGACTGACCAAGGGCAAGGGCTTGCTGTTTCCTGTCGGACTGCGCGGCTACATCCAGCAGATCCGCCCCCGCCGCAGGTGTTGGCGCGGTGGACATCGCGGACAGCGGTTGTTCGATCTTCTGCGCCGCCTGCTGACGAGCCAGTTCTCAACGGCGAGGGCGATGCCATGTCCGAGTCGGCGTTTTACAT
>CAUYTZ010000425.1:0-7783 GCA_963575695.1 uncultured Gammaproteobacteria bacterium
GATCCTGGATCAGGTCATGGCCATCGCCCCGGGTGAAGACGTAGCTGTCGCCACCGCTGCCGCCCGAAAGCCAATCGTCGCCGCCGCCGCCGGTCAGCGTATCATTGCCAGCGAAGCCCCAGATCTGGTCGGCAGCGCTGGTTTGTTGGGCGGTCAGGATCCGGCCCCGCAGGTCGGCCATGGTCCAGCCGGTGCCGTCTTCAAAATGGATCTGCGAGACACCGCTGATCCCGTCTTCAAGGGTATTGACCACGGTCAGGCGGTCGGACGTTCCTTCGAAAGTCAGCACCAGATCGCGACCATCGGCCGGGCTGCGATCGACCATGACCTGGCCCGGGGTGTAACCCTTGATCTCGACCCGATCACCGCTCGAAGCGGGGTCTTCGATCCGGTCATTGCCGTCGCCGCAGGCGAAAATGAAGGTATCATCGCCGGCCCCGCCGTCGAGCACATCGTTACCGGCTCCTCCGGTCAGCACATCGTTGAAACCGGTGCCGGTGATCAGGTCGTTGCCGGCGATAGCTGTCGCCGCCGGTGCCACCGGCCATGGTGTCATCGCCGGTGAAACCGATCACGCGATCGCTACCGTCAGTACCCGAGGCCGCGGTCAGGCGGTTGCGGACATCGGCCGTGGTCCAAGACGTGCCGTCGTCGAAGGTGATGCACTCGATCCCGTCATACGCGTCTTCGGCCAGGGTGTTGACGATGCGAAGTTCATCCGTGGTTCCGGCAAAGCGAAGAATCAGGGTGGTGCCATCATGACTGACAATAGGTTCGGCATCCGGCCATAGCCATCCAGTTCCGGCAACGTCAGCGCCCCGGGCGCATAGTGGAAGCCGGCCGGCGGCTGGTAAACCGTCAGCAGCGAGCTGGTGGCGAAGTTGACCTCGGCGATGGTCCGGCTGACCGTGCCGGTGTTCCCGGAGTTAACCATGGTGAAACTGGCGGTCGCCACCACGGTGTTGCCATTGATGCGCGCGCCCGAATCGGTTGTCGCCAGATTGATCGATTGGATGCCGAGTTCGTTCAATGTGTGCAATTCGCCCGCCGCTGACTGGCCGTCGCCGCCGACATCCACCCATACCCGCAGCGTGGCGAAGCCGGGGTCACTGGCATCGATCACGCCGTCGCCATTGCCGTCGAGCGCCGCCAGTTCCTGAAAGGCGTCGCCGCTCAGCGCACCGAGCAGGTTATTGGCGTTGACCGTAGCCGTCCCCCCCTGGCCATCATCCAGCACCAGCAGCCCTTCGCCCGGCTTGACCCATCCGGTTTCCCGGGCGAAACCGGAGCCGGTGAAATCGAAATACGCAGGTGAGCCAGTAAGCGCCGACAGATCAATCCCGGCCCCGGTCAGATCCAGCACCAGCGGATCGTGTGGTGAAGCCGGAGCCTTGGGCAAGCCCGGGGGCGGCTTCATATTGATCAAACTACCGGAACCCCCAGGAATTCCAGGAGGGCTGGGAGGTTGTTCTGGTGCCGGATTGGGGGTAGGGTTCTGACACTTCTCCTTGAGATACTTCGTTACTTCATCAGAAACAATTCCGCCAGGAGTAGGCACAAGAGCATTAAGTAGAAATGGGGGTGCCTCAAACAATGCCCCCACGCAAGATTTGCGCCAATTCCCGCAAGCGTCCCGTAAAGTTCCGCATCGGATTCGCAAGACATTTTCACGCCCCTTCTAAAGTTGTTTCGTGCGGCAACGAGCGTAAGCGCTAAGCAAGTAAATTATGCAGACATTCACGAGATGCAATGCTGCGCATACTCGAGGCGATCGAGAGACGATCTTCATATAATTTAATTGCATGGGAATGTGCTTCCTGGTGCCCTGTATTTCATCAGTGCCAATTGAGTGGCTATATCGGTATATGATATTTCAATGTTTGCCACCATTTCGCACAACAAATTTAGCTCACGCAGATATCCATGGCTTCTATATATATAGGCAACGTCCATCACAAATGGAAGTATATTTTGACTGTGAAAGCTAGTTATCCTTTCTAAGATACGCAGAGATCTATTTGCAAAGTCAAGAGCGTCATTATGGCGATTTTGCTGTTGATAAAGATCCATCAACATAGTAAGTATCCTCAAAGTCGGCACAGCAATTAACTGGCCTCCCCCCTCTCTAATTTCCAATGCTCGAAGCAAATAAGATTCTACTTCATTGTATCTCTTTTGCGCAAGATAACTGCTGCCAATGCTAGTGGAAATATTTGCTATCAACGCATACTTGGCTCCGAGACGGTTCTCTGCCATTTCAATGGCCTGCCTAAGCAGTACATCCGCATCAGCATGGCGACCTTTTCCGCTGTAAAGGTCCGCAATTGCAGATATGCCAACAGGCACAGAGATATCTATAGCAAGAGAACGATGACCCGATGAGTAAATATCATTCAGAACCCCAAGCGATCTTGTTAGGACTTCCCCTTGTTTTTCATCAAGATTTTGCTTGCCATATATGGCCCCCAAAGTAGTTAAATCATTTGCTATCAAAATAGACACAATATCGAGAGCATCTCTAGCGGTTGAGGATGGCGCTGCACCTTCTGCTTTCTTCTTGAGTGTCCGCGCATGCCCCTCGTAAATTTCCAAAGAGCGCATGACAAGCGCCTCGGCCTCAACAAGGTGATCAAGTTTAATTTTCAAGTTAGTTAGTCGGTTTAAACCTTTGGCAAATTCAAGGTGCTCGGTACCGAAAGCGCTCTCGAGAATTATTAGAGACCGATTCAAGAGATGATTCGCCTCAACATAGCGCCCCAATCCTTCAGATACATTAGCCAGTGAATTTAAGTTGCGAACAATATCAGGATGCGTCAGGCCTCGCACCTTTTCTCGAATCGCAAGAGACCGCTTAGCAATAGGCTCAGCTTCAATATAGCGATCCTGACTACTATATACATGCACTAATCCATCAAGTGCGTCAGCAACTGTGACGTCCCACAACCCCTTCACTTTTTCACTAACAAACAGACTTCTCATGTATGTCTTCTCTGCATCTGAAAGTAGGCCTTGACTAACATAGCTGACTCCCAATAGATTAAGAGCTTGAATAGTGCCTGGATGTAATTCTCCAAGTATAGCCTCACGAATTTCAGTCAATTTTTTTAGCACGGCGATAGCATCGGCAAATTTTGTCAGTGAAATATAACATATTGCCAATCCAAACAAATTATCGTCAACTATCTTATTGTCTACTCCGTAAATCTTCTCGCTTATGTTGAGTGACCGCTTCATGATTGGCTCAGCATCTCTCCAACGACCTTGTATGGCGTAAAAATGCGCCAACTCATTAAGGTTAATGACAAAGTCTTGGTGGTTTTCTCCAATTACTATTTCTTGAACGGATAATATTTTCTTATAAAGCTCCACGGCCTCATCATAATTATCATTCAAAAATAGATCTCTTGCCCTTTTGATCGAGTTATTTATTTCTACTAGATCTTTGGCATTGACAGTTTTCCGTTCCGCTTCAACCCCTGCTGCAACCTCATCTGCTATTGAGGGTGTGGAACTGGACACCATACCGATACTAGTAGGTACCAGAAACACCAACACAAGAGTTAGGACACGCCAATGCGACAGATTGCTTTTTCCGTCTTTAAGGCTTGACTTTCCGAAAGACCATTTAAGCATTATTGCTACCCCTCGCATTTCGATCGCATTCTATATAACGAACAGCAAAGTACGCCGGCCCCCATTGGCCAGGGTCCGTATTCTCACCTACAGGTTCTGCAATTGCTTTCAGGATGTCGCCGGCTTTGACGGAGAAAGTGGTGTTTATATTGCTTTGCAAAAGATATTCAATGTAAGCGCCAGGCGTCGGGTCCGGAATATCCGAACTGAGTGCGACGCGAACCAGTTGCGCCGCTTCGGAAACCGCGTTGGTGGGGATGCCATTCGGGTAAAGCGCCCCTCCAAGTATCGTACCAGACGGAGAGTGCAGCACAAGTTCAGCGGGTTGAGTTCCAAAGAGAAGATTGATTTGATTTTCGACCCGCGGCCAAACGAAGTTAGACCACAACAACGCGACGCCACCGGCGGTTGCGACCGGCCCCACGGCACCCCAACCGGCCGCGATCATCGTTCCCTTGGCGAGGGCAGATGCAATACCATGAAAAATCCAGTCCGAAGCCACGGCGGTAAGAACCTGGCCTATGGCGAACTTGAAACCGCCCAGAAACCAGTCTTCCCCGGAACGCATAAGAGAAAACGGCAGCGCAACAACGTTCGCAGGTCCGGCATATTTGAACAGAAGCTGGCCGCCGACGCTGGGCCAATGATTTGCCTCCGCTTGCAACAGAGCATCGAGCATGTTTGCGGCGACCGGTCCGTACAAGGCCGATAAGTCCGGACGCGCCCCTTTATAATATATGGCATTCTGATCCATCTTGCCCCCCATGATCTGTATTGGCCTTGTCGATATCAAGCACATCTCGCGGCAACGTATCATCGCACGTAGCGATAAACAACACTAGATAATATTAATATTACGAATCCAACAGTGCTTACAGTGTGCAATTCGATCATGGCCTGACGATATTCCCGCAAGAACGCCTTGGAAATGGTGTTGTTAGGTGGATATATAATGTGCAATCTGTAAAAGCTTTGTCTTTCGAACGGCTCTTCAAATGGATAGTATTTTTTATAATGCGCTCAACCCTCCAGCTCATGAAGCGGCAGCCAAAAGCAATCACAAAGAACCCAGTTGTTCCAGCAGAAAGGACAACATTCTGTATAATCCACTCTATAGTGCTTTGCGGAGCATGTCCTCGCCTTTTCTCCAAATGCTCTCGCATTTCTTCAGCATTTAGATATCGAGGAAAGTTCACGTCGCCTTGCGCCGCAAATGCAGATCCAATCAGCCAAGGTGTGGATTGTTCTGTTTCCGGTTCATCGGCAAGCAGGACAATTCCTGGTTCGAGTGTCGCAGCAACCCAGACCAGCGCCACCATCAGCGCGAACACTGCCCGACCCTGACGGTGGCCAAGCCATCGCCACGATCCGGCTCTTCCAAGGTGCCTTGCGTCCATCATCACGATCCCCACCCGCTCCACGTCACGCCAACATTAACTTTCTGTGATCCCTTACCGGACGCGCAATAATATTACCGATACATCTGCCCCTACCAATTCTAACAGGGTAAACAGCCATCTTAATTGCGTCAACTCTCATTTCATGCGACAGAATGGCGCAGGTATGCATATTTGATATGTGTCGCCACTGATTCGCAGCCTATGTCTTTTCTGCAAGGATGAATATTGCTTAATCTCGCAATATTCATGCGCGACATCACCCAGTTCCTGGGTCCAGGGGGCTTTCGGCCCCTGGCGGAGGGGGTATGGGGGAGGCAGCGCCTCCCCCCATCGCGCAGCGCGCTTCACCTCTCCCTCAAGCTTTCGTCGCGATAGCGGATCAGAGGCGAGAGCAGGTAATCGATGATCCTGCGCCGCCCTGTTTTTATTTCAGCAGTCACGGCCATGCCTGCGGTAAGCGGGGTGGTGCGGCCATCGACCTGGATGGTGGAACGGTCAAGGGCGATGCGCACCGAATAGACCGGCGTCGGCGGTGCGAGGTCGGAGGTCTTGCGCCGGGCGTCGGGTGCTGGCACCAGGTTTGCAGCCAGGCGACCGGGTCGCCGTGATGGGCGGCGTCGCCCAGCAGGGCGGCATAGACCCCGCCCAACTGATCACTGCCGTTGGCCTGAAAGATGTTGCCGGCCGCGTCATAGTGGATGGTCGAGAAGTATTGGGCCAGCGGCCCGCCCTGCACCGCCAACCGCACGGCGTAGAGATCCAGCCCGGTGTCGATCTTGGTCAGCAGCTCGGTCATCGCCGCCTTGGCCCCGGCGGCGCTGTCGGGTTTGATGAGGAACGGCTCCAGGGATTCCCCGATCACCCGCTCCCACACGCCCAGCTCCCGGCCACTGATCACCTCGAAGGTCGCCGACGGATTGGCCCCGGCCTGCGGCCAGACCGCGCTCGCCGCTGGGGTGACGCCCGGATCGTGGACCACGGTGCGCGTGTCCCCGGAGATGTACGACCAGGTGCTTTCGACCTTGGCCTCGCCATCGACGGTAACCGTCCGCTCCGAGTAGCCCCAGGTGTAATCGACGATTTTGCCGTTGACCTTGATCACCGTGACGTCATGATAGCCGCGCACCCCGGCCGGGCCGAGCACGACCGCGCCGTCCGGCTGCCGCACTGGCGAGCCTTCCGCCCACGCCTGCAGGATCGGCCGCATCGCCGTGCGCAGCACCGCCAAATCGGGCGAAGTAAAGCCGGCCAGCGCGCCGCCCGCACCGCCGCCGCACTCTCCGGGCGCAGGCTCATCGCCTGGCGCAGCGTCACCAGCGTGCCGCTGGCGTAAAGATCGGGCAGGCCCAGCGCTTCCTCGGTGATTTCGATCGCCGGGCCGACATAGGTGGACTGCATGTTGTTGGTGCGGAACACGACCTGGCCGATCGTGCCGGTCGAACCATCGGCGCGGGTGAAGGCGGCGGTGGCGTCCAACCGGCTGCCGTTGACCAGCGTGCCGGGGGCGGCCGGCGTCGGCGTCACCGCCAGCGACACGATGCCGGCCTCGGCCAGGCGGATCAGTTCGCCCGCGTCGGTGGTCGCGTTCTGATTGGCGTCGCGCCACACCCGCAGCGTGCCGAAGCTGTCGGAGCCGTCGACCACGCCGTCGCCGTTGAAATCGGCCAGGCCGTCGTCGGCGGCATCGACCGTGCCGTCGTGGTTGCCGTCCAGCGTCGCCAGCACCGAAAACCCGGAGACGCTGGCCAGCCCGAACAGCTCGCGCGCATCATTGATCTTGCCGTCGCCGTTGAGGTCGCGGGCCAGCATGCCCTCGTGCGGCCCGGCCAGCGCGGTCTTTTCGGCATAAAGATCGCCGTCGATGTCAAAGCGTGGCGTAATCGAATTGAACGGGGTCGCCTCAATCCCGTTGCCGTCCAGGTCCAGCACCAGCGGGTCACCGCCGCCGTAGCCGTCGAAACCGACCATGGCCTTGATCTGAAGGCCGAACAGCTCCCAGGTATTCCACAGAGAAAAGCCATCCGCCACAGGGTCAAACAGTCTCTGCGCCTTGATCTCATATTCGGCCACGAAAATGCCGCCGGGACCGATTTCACCGTTGCCATCCGCTCTGAGCTGTTTATTCTCACCCCAGTTTAGATCGAGCTTTTCAAGCGCCATGGTGACGTTCGAAAGACCGAGGACCGCGCAGACATCGGCGGCGACGAACCAGGGTTCGCCGCCTTGGAGAACGATGCGGACGGTCTTCCCGCCGAACTCAAAGGGAATCAGACTCCGGGTGTCTGGATTGTCAGACATTGGTGTGCCTCCTACGCGAATGGCGGAAGGCGCACGGGTTCTGACGCCCGAAAGCCTCCCAGGGTTTCAGAACACGGCGTAGGACGTGCCCGCATGGCTTTAGGCGCGCGAACGCGCCCTGGACATACCCATGCGGACCCTGGAAGACATGAGGGAACCCTCGACCGTCTTTCGGGTACGGCGGCAACCGCCTACGCTGTGTTTGCGCCACTTGCGGATTCTGAAGCCCGGTTCGTGACGGGGGCCTTTCAGCCCCACAGCGGAGGATGCGCCGCCCGGCGACGGGTGTCAAGGTGTTGTGAGAGGGGGATCAGGGCAATCGGGTGAAACAGTTCTTGACAAGGGGCCTGTGTTTCGAATCGATCGGCACACTGATTCGGAGCGGAGGTCACGATGGACGGGGCAGGATGTCTTGGAGAAGCCGTTGTTTTCCTGAAGCATTTTTCAGGCTT
>CAUYTZ010000426.1:0-1783 GCA_963575695.1 uncultured Gammaproteobacteria bacterium
GGCAGCCCAATCAAGACTCCTGGACTGTAATTTCGATTCTTTTGTTATCACGGGAGAACGTAATGGCTCATGATCCGATCAGAATTGGTGTGGTGCTGTCGGGCTGTGGAGTTTATGACGGTGCCGAGGTTCAAGAAGCGGTTCTAACTCTGTTGGCGATCAACAAGTTGGGTGCCGAAGCGGTGTGCTATGCGCCCGACATTGCCCAAAATCATGTCATCAACCATCTGACCGGGCAGGAAATGCCTGAACAGCGCAATGTTCTGGTTGAATCGGCGCGGATCGCGCGCGG
This sequence comes from uncultured Gammaproteobacteria bacterium, assembly GCA_963575695.1. Classification (GTDB taxonomy): domain Bacteria; phylum Pseudomonadota; class Alphaproteobacteria; order Azospirillales; family Azospirillaceae; genus CAUYTZ01. The sequence goes on from CAUYTZ010000426.1 coordinate 293, forward strand.
GAAGATCGCCGATCTGGCCGCGTTCAAGGTGGCCGAGATCGATGCGTTGATCTTTCCCGGCGGCTTCGGCGCGGCCAAGAATTTGTCGTCGTTCGCGTTCGAGGGCGCGGGGTGCCAAATCAACCCGGACGTGGCCAAGGCCGTGCGCGCGACGGCGGATGCCGGCAAGCCGATCGGGGCGCTGTGCATCGCGCCGGTGATTCTGGCTCGATTGCTGGGCGACGTTGAACTGACCATCGGCAGTGACCCGGGCACTGGTGAGGCGATCGAAGCCATGGGGGCCCGACACACGATTTCCGCCCGGGACGAAGTGGTGGTCGATCGCAAGGCTAGGGTGGTTACGTCGCCATGCTACATGCTCGATTCGACCATCGCTCAGATTGCGGCCGGGGCCGAAAATACGGTCCGCACCTTGCTGGAACTGGCCCGAGTCGGCTGAAATCAACGCTAGGGGCCGATGCCGGGGGCTGGGGGAGAACCGAAATGGCGCAAGCAGCCGGTGGCGGCGAAATTCTGATTGAGTTCAAGCGGATCGGTAATTACCTGAAAGTGATCGCCCTCCATGCGCCGACTCTGACCGAGGTTTCGGTGTTCGGCCCGGCGGTCGGCAGCAAGGAGTTGCTGAAACGCACCGCTTTGGCCAAACTTGATTACGTGATGAAGCGCGGCCAGGGTAAGCCGCCTGGCAAGTAATTCGTTTAAAGGCGAGACCGTGACCGTGCCGACCTCCCCCCCGACTGTTACCGCCTGCGTCATCGTCATCGGTAACGAAATTCTGTCCGGCCGCATCCAGGATACCAACCTGTACTTCCTGGCCGGCTGGCTTAACCGTCATGGCATTCGCTTGCGTGAGGTGCGGGTGGTGGCCGATGATCAGGGCGAAATCGTCGCTGCGGTCAACGCCTGCCGGTCTCGCTATGATTATGTGCTGACCACCGGCGGTATCGGGCCGACTCATGACGACATCACCACCGCTGCGATCGCCGTCGCGTTCGGTGTGGCGGTGGTGCGCGATCCCGAAGCGATGCGCCGGCTGGAAAGCCATTACGGTCAGAGCAATCTGAACGACGCGCGGGTGCGTATGGCCGACATTCCAGCCGGAGCGACGCTGATCGACAACCCGGTCAGCATGGCTCCGGGCTTTCAAATCGGCAACGTGTTCGTGCTGGCCGGGGTGCCAATGGTCATGCAGGCCATGGCCGAGGGGCTGGGCGATCGCCTGACCGGTGGCGAGCCGATGTTGTCGCGCACGGTCAGTTGCGAACTGGCCGAAGGCGTGCTCTCCGCTGGATTGGAGGCGGTACAGCGGCGTTGGCCGGATCTGGAAATCGGTAGCTATCCCTATTTTCGCAACGGCTTTTTCGGCGTCAGCCTGGTGCTGCGTGGCACCAATCCCGAGCGACTGGATGCGGGGACGGCGGAAACCGCCGAGATGGTGCGGGCGTTGGGCGGCGTGCCCAAGGTGATTGGGTGAACCTCTGCCTTCGGCGA
>CAUYTZ010000427.1:0-3788 GCA_963575695.1 uncultured Gammaproteobacteria bacterium
AGTTTATAAGTCCGGTCAAACTTCCGGGTGGATTCAGAGGTGACTTCAACAATAATAATTGGATGTTCCGTGTAGTCTTCATTACCATAATCGCTGTCACACTCAACAACAACATCAGGATGCCATGGTTGCTCAGAGCGGTGAACTGATGGTGGCAGCCCTGCCGGGCGTCACTTTTCCGTTCCGCATCCTGCTGATCACCCCGGAGGCGAGGATCTGTTGCAGATCTTCCACCTTTTCGCGCTTCTTCGTATTGATTATCTGTTGCCACAAAAGACCAGTGTAAACCTGGGTTCGAACGCTCATCCACTCAATGATCGTCGATTGAAACTCAATCAGGAAGTACAAGTAAATATCTGTAGCCATATTTGTGGGCAGACACCAAATTACGTCACCCTCACGGCGTTTGCCCTTCTGAAAGTGAAACTTGGCGTTAACCCGCTCCATCCGGGCGAAGTCCAATCCGACCGCCATCGCCTCGGGCACGAACTCGCGCACCAGTTGCTCGACCATGATCGGGTGCGAGAACAGCCGGTGGTAAAGAGAGTCAGATTCCGCCATTACCGGACTTTCCCTGGCAGAACCATTACTCGGGATTCACCCACCAACATACCCGCCGCGCCCGGTTTGTCGAGCAGGCGCTGGAAGAACTGGTCGTGGCGTTGAACCTGGCGAGCGGTCATGGGCGAACTTTATCATCTTCCACGGCCCAGGGCACGCCACAATTACCAGCCACTTTCGCGGATGAAGACGCTGGCGGCGAAACGCCACAGGCGGGCGAGTGGACTGATGGTTTCGGCTTCAATCAAGGCGGTACCGGGGATGATCTGCTCGGGTGCGGGTTGCTGCGGGTCGGCTGGGGCCAGGGTCACGCGATAGACCGCCGAGGTTGGGATCAATGCGCCCTGCTGGGTCGATTGGGCCGGGGTCGATTGGGCCGGGGTCGATTGGGCCGGGGCCGGTTGGACCGCGATCGGTCCGCCCTGGGTTGAGGCCAGCATCGGCAAGTCGAGTACGGCGGCGTTGACTTGCTCGACGGCGATGACTTTAACCTCGAACCCCGGCCGAGCTGGGTCTTCGGGAATAAAGCGGCCGCGCGCGCCGGGACGAATTCGTTCCAAGTCGGCGGCGGCCAGATAGCCGCGTACCGTGGTTCGCTCACGGTTGACCACGCGGCCCAGCGGCTGATCCGGTTTCAGCCACAGACCAGGACGCAAATCCGGGGGCAGATCGGTGAGCACACCGTCGAGTGGCGCACGCAACACCAGCCGCTCCTGACGCGCGATCAGCCCGGCTTCGGTCGAAATCAAGGTCGCCAGTTGCTGCTGGAGCGAGGACAGACTTTCGAGCACCTCCGCGCTGCCGGTGGCCCGTTGCAAGCGCAGATCGGTGACTGCGATCCGCAAGCGCACCGCGCGCAAGCCGTAATCGAGTTCGGGCGCTTCCAGGCGGTAAAGACTCTCGCCGGCAACGACGATCTTGTCCGGCGCGGCGGTCATCTCGATGATCCGCGCCGGCAGCGGCGGGAACAGAGTGGCGTAGCCGGCGGCGCGCATCACCGCCGGCAAGGCGACCCGGCCTTGCCAGGGCGTGACCAGCGCGACGGCCCCGACAGTGAGCAGCGCCAGAGTCGCCAGCAGGTTGCGGTTGAGACGGATCAGGTGCCGCCGCTGCCACCACTCGCCGGCCTCGGACAGTACGGGCCGGGCCAGAAACCAGACGATTTCCACCGCCATCAGGAAAATCCCAACCAGTTTGATGAAGAAGTGATAGACCAGCAAGGCGATACCGAAGAAGACCACCGCGCGATACAGCCAAGTTGTCCAGGCATAAATCAGCAGTATTCGGCGGGTGTGTGATGGGAAGACCTCCGGCGGTGCTTCATCTAATCCCAACGCCGCCTGGCGCAGTCGCCAACGCCCCAGTGCGAATGAGCGGTCGCCAAGGTTGGAAACTCCCAGCCAATCCGAAAGCAGATAATAGCCGTCGAAGCGCATGAAGGGGCTGAAATTAATCGCCAGAGTCGCGATCCAGGTCGTGGTTGCAACCAGGAATGCGGCGCTTCGTGCCGGGCCATCAGACAGAAAACTCCAAACAAAGGTCGCGATCAGCGCCAAAGCCAGTTCGGCCAGCACGCCGGCGGCACCGATCAGCAGTCGTTGACGACGGGGCACCAGCCGCCAGGCGTCGGAGACATCGGTATAAAGCACCGGCCACAACACCAGCAGGGCGATCCCCATAGTCGGCACCCGGCAGCCGAAGTGTCGGGCAGTATAGGCATGACCCAGTTCATGAACAATCTTGACCGCAGTCATGGTCACGGCAAAGGCGACCGCCCCTTCGAGCGAGAAAAAGTGCTGAAAGGTGTGTAGGAAAGCATCCCATTGGCGCAACGCCAGAACCAGCCCGGTTGCGCCCAGGGCCAGCACCAAGTAGAGGAATGCGGGTCGCAGCAACAACCGCGCGGCAGGCAAAGTTGCGGTGAGGAAACGGTCGGGCCGAACCAGGGGAATGCGCACAAACAGATAGTGGTGCAGTAGCCATTTTGGCCACGACAACTTGGCTCGACGGGCCTGTTCCACGTAGCCCTGGATGGCCTGGCGATCATCACCGCGCAATAAACCGTTGTTGCGCAAGAAACCGAGGAAGCTGAGCAAGTCCTCTTCGCCGGTTTCAAGCGTGGTTTCGGCCGCAACCGCCGCCAAGACCGCTTGCGGGGTGGCCAAATTCCAACGCGACAGAAACTCGAACCCGGCCCGCCCGAAACGATAAAAACGATGGCGAACCAAGTCTTGCACGGTCCAGGTCGGCGAACCATCGGCTTCGCGCGGGCCTTCGAGCAGACGCAGATCGTCGCGCAGCGGCGGCAGAAATGGCGGGAGTTGAGCGCCGATCATGGCCATCTTGGAGGCTTCGCCCCCAAACCCCGACCAGGGCGCTGCCCTGGACCCGCCAGGAGCCTGAAGGCCCCTTGTGGGGATCCAAGGGGCAAAGCCCCTTGGTCGCCGAAGGCAAACCCGCTCACGGCCTTACTGTCCCAAGGTCTGGCGCAGTGTCGCCAGCGGCCGACGGAATAGAACCAGCGCCAGCGGGGCCGGCATACCATAAACCTTGGCCGTACCTTGCAGACCTATTCTTGGCAGTTGAGCCGCCTCCCCAGAAAAGGCGGCGTTAAGTCGATACGACATCACCCCGGACGGAGTCATTTCGGCCTCGTAACTGGCTGAAGCCAGTGTCGCCGGCAGCGGGCGCAAGGGATCGGCGTCTAGAAAAAGCTCAACCTCGGTCCCGGAAGTCAGGGCAATGGCGTCGCGCACCGCCAGATGCACCCGCGCCTCGACCCGGGCCGGGTCGGCGATGAACAAAATCCCCAGAACCGTCGGATCGTCCTCGGCCAAGGCCAGGTTCACCGCCAACTGCTGGTAGGAGGTCAGGCCGGACAACGCCGACAACCCGAAGCTGCGGTTGACCAGGGTGCCGAACACCGGGATCACCGCCACCCCGGTCGGCGTGACCAGGTAGGGGGGCGGTTCGGCGGCGTGCCCATCGCTGCTGGGCAGGTCACCGCCGAACAGGCGCGGCCGCAGCACGCCGAGCACGGTATCGAGCTTGAGCCGGGCGATCATCAGCGGCGCGCCGAAGATCAACCCGGCCAGATGCGGCAGGTCACGCCCCCCCGAACCGGGATCAACAAAAAGGGCACCGCGATGATCGTGGTGCCCGGGTGGGGAAGACGGTTTGGTGGCGGCTGTCATGGCGCGGCCTCCGGTGCCTCGCCACCCGGGGCG
>CAUYTZ010000428.1:0-1481 GCA_963575695.1 uncultured Gammaproteobacteria bacterium
GAGACCTGAGCGGTGATCTCGGCGGCGAGTTGCTCGCGCAGGGTCGCTTCGGGGGCGGCCGGGGTTTCGGCCGTGGGGGCATCGGACATGGCGGTTGGTCCTTTCGAGGGAGACAGCACGGAAACGCCGCCCCGGCCGGAACTCCGGCTGGCGGCAACGCGGGTGGAAAGATCGGTGAGGGCGGTGGCGAAGGTGCCGACTTGATCGGCCAACCCGGCGGCAACGGCGTTGGCGCCGAAGAACACCCCGGCCTGCTGTTCGCGGACCTGGGCATCCGGTAAGTTGCGGCAGCGGGCGACCATCCCGGTGAACAGGCCGTAGAGGCGATCGACCTCGGCCTGGAGGGCGGCCCGCGCCTCGTCGGACAGCGGCGCATGGGGATTGGCGTCGGCCTTGCGATCTCCGGCGGTGATATAGTCGTAGCGGATGCCGGCCTTCTCGTCGGCGCCCGACTGGTCGGCGTGCAGCGCGACCACGCCGATCGAGCCGATTGCGCCGGTCTGCGTCACGTAGAACCGCTCCGCTCCGCAGGCCAGGGCATAGGCGGCACTTCAGGCCGTGCAGGGCGGCGGTGGCATAGACCATGGTGTCCAACGCTTCGTTGCGTTCGCCCTCGCGCTTAGGTTGCCACATCCGGATCGGACGGCCGCGCTCGTAGCGGGTCACCACCTTCTCGGCGGTGAGTTGCCGGAAGTAGTCGGCGTCCCGATCCGAACCGAAGTGGATGGTGCCCGGCCCTGGCTCGGTCAGTTTGAGGCGGGCGAACAGGGCGTCCTTGACCGCATCGACGCCGACGATGAACAGCGGGATTTTTCCCTTGTTGGAACGGGTGGGACGACGCGGCCACACCGGAATGGCGGGACCACCCCGGCCCTTGATCGCCCAGATACGGCGGGCAAGGCGCGTCCGGCAGAACGAGCCAAAACACTTCGGGGGCCGCCTTGGTGTGATGGCCGCCGGTATCCACCGCGACCGCCCGAATGGAAAGGTCGGGCACGGCGCGGCTGTGGGCGTAGGTCGCGTACAGCACGGAATCGAGATCCGCCCAGACCCTGGGACCGGACGGATCGCCCCAGATCACCTTGTAATCGACCACCCAGCATTCCTCGTCCCGGCCCCAGCCGATCACCTGCAGTTCGATGCGGTCACCCTGAAGGTCGACCCCGGCGGTCAGCGCTGCGACGCCCGCTGGCAGCAACAGGCCCCAGTGCTCGCGCCGGGCCATCAGCGAGTCCGGCTCCACCGACTCGCCGGCCTGATCCTCCCAGGTCTCGCCCAGTTTGTTGTTGGTCCAGACCTGCAACCGGGGCGGGTCCTTGTAGACCTGACCATGCTCGATGGCGATCTCGCCCCAGGTCTCGAACGGGCTGTAGAGCGTCGAGATGTGGAAGCCCGCGGTGCGGCCATCGCCTTCGGCGGTCGCCACCCAGCGCCCGCCCGTCAGCATCGCCGGCTTCTCCCGTTCCTCGGCGAAGCCGTGG
>CAUYTZ010000429.1:0-10966 GCA_963575695.1 uncultured Gammaproteobacteria bacterium
GCCAGCGCGGTGATGGCCGCGCTTGGCCTGCCCGATCCGGACCCGGCGGCGCATCCGCCGGGCAAGCCACGGGGGAACCGGCCATGATCAGCCTGGCTTCACATGCACTATCAAGCCCAAGCCAGATCAGGCTGCCCCCCCGATGGGCTGCTCGCAGACGCGCTCCTCGGCGGGACGGTCGGCTCGTCGTCAACTTTCGTCGAAGGAAACGGACAATGACCAGTGATGATAAAGTCTTGCCGATGTTGGCGACGCTTGATGATGTCAAAATTTTCAATGAGGATTGGACGCTTTCAAATGGGCGGTGGCACTACAACCCCATGACACCTCTCGTGCTGGGAGCACTTAAGCGACAAAAAGAGGACGCCGCCGAGGTAAAGGGAGTTCAGTCATGCTGACTCAAGCATCCTGCATTTCTCCGTCCGCGCTGAATGTTGCGATGGCCGGTATGCTGGCCGGGATATTTGTCTCCCAGGAACAGCCGGAGGATGACACGCTACCGGAACCACTGATATCCGCCGGATGGAAGACAAAGAATGGTGAAACACAAATCCTTAGGAGGATCATTGAAGGTGACAATCTCGGCCTGAGCAGAGAAAACTATCGTGCGCGGTTGATGTTGATGCTGGCTTCGTTGGAGCAATCTCCCATGGGGTCTTTGCCAAACTGTGATGCCACGCTCGCCAAGCTCTCCGGAATGGACTTGATGGTAGAAACGTTCAGACGGCGGAAAAAGGCTCTGTTGGCCGGGTTGATCCTTTGCTCCGATAATCGTTATTACAGCCCTGATATCGCCGCCGAAACACGGGATGTCAGCAGCGAAAACCGTCAAGACGAGCTGCGGAAAGAGCGGGACCGGGAGCGGAAACGGGTGCGGCGGAGCGTGGAGGAGACAGGGAAAACGGCGGTGGAAAGCGGAAAATTCCAGGTGGAATTCACCTCGTTTCCGCAGCTCCCGCGCCCCCTACTACTACCACTACCCTTTCTGATTCTGATTCAGATTTAGAAAAAAAGGGTAGTAGTGGTAGTGGACAGGAACCGCGCGCGCGAACGGTCGCGGACGGCGCGTCTTCGGAAGAAGCGTTGCTCCAGACCTTCGACGGCGCGGTCAAGGAAGTTTACGGCCCCCTGGCGCGTACCGACATCACCAAAAAAGACCAGGCTACGGCCCGAATGATGGTGGGCAACGGCATCATGGTTGATGAGATGCGGAAGGCCACCTGGAATGACCGAGGTTTCCGCGCGGAAACTGGCGCAAGCGATCGGCATTGCGCCGTTCCAAAGCTGGATTTCGCCGCTGATCGCGGTGCGGATCGAAGCTGGAGGTGCTGCCATCACCGCTGGGACCGAGTTCGCGCGCAACTGGATCACCGGCCATTACGATACGGATTTGCGGCAGTCGCTGGGGGTAGCCTGCCGGTGATGGTGCTGAACCGTGAAGGCCGGGTGATCATCGACAGCCTGCCGTGCCTGGGTTGCGACCATGAGTCCGGACACCAAAACCCCGGTAACCGTGTTGTGGGAAATCGGGGCCGCGCTTGGCCTGAAGACCCTTGGCGGTGGCGGGGCCAAGATGCGGCGCGCGATTTGCGAGCGCATCCTGAACACCAGCGGCCTGTTGATTTTGGATGAGGCGCAGCACCTTGGCCTTGAAGCCTTGGAAACCGCCCGCCGCATTCACGACAGCGCCGAAATCGGCTTGGCGTTCGCCGGGGATGACAAGCTGTGGGATCGATTCGGATCATCGCCGCAGCTTTCCAGCCGGATCGGCAAGCGCGTGTCGATTTCCGGCACGGACCCGAAGGACGTGCTGGCGCTTGCGGAGGCGCTGGGGATCGAGGGCAAAGAGGAGCGCCACTTCCTGGGCGACATTGCCCGGATTCACGGCGGTTTGCGTTCGGTGGCGAAGACCCAGCGGTTGGCCAGCGTGATTGCCAGCGGGCAGGGAAAGCCGCTCGCCATTGAGCATCTTCGGGGTGCCTGGAAAAACCTCAATCTGGGGCCATCGGCATGAGCATAAAGCTTTCCCGCTCCCTGGACGCCAATCCAGCTGCCCACAAATCGCTGAAGAGGGCCGCCACGGCATTTCGCAACGCAGCACAGCGCGCCGAAATTCCGCCTTACCTCCTTACTCAAATCATGATGATTACAGCGGCAATCGAGAAAAATCGGAGTTCTGTAGGGATTTACTGCATTCGAATAGATGGAGGTATTTGATGATCGATCGAAAGAAAATCGCCCTGCTTCATGTGGCCAAGAAGGCGCTCTCGCTTTCTGACGATGATTTCAGGGTTGTCTTGAACCGGTGCGCTGGCGTTGATCACACCCGGTCGCCTCCCCGGAACCTCGTCGCTATCTGATCGAATGGCCAGAACTGTTTGAATCGGCGGAGGTGTTCCGTGCGTTCCTGGCAAACATGCGCACCTTGGAAGACTGCCCGGAGGTGCGGCGCGCGATTGCCTATGCCGAGCGTGAATTGGCCCTGATTGAAGCCGGAAAGGGCACCTGGGATATATACGCATCAGACCCCCCCAGGAAGCCCGTAGAGCGCGATCAAAATTTTCCGCACCCGACCTATGGAAGAATTTCAGAGGCCAATGCTACCCCCTTTAAATACCCTTTAATTTTGATATTTGGGGCCGGGAAAGTTGTGCGGCGTTAACCGCGCTCTCAGCCGGGCTTTCAGTGCCTGATAACGGCATCTGAGCGATCGTATCACCGAAGATATTCGGAGTTCATTGACCGCGTCATTCCGCATACCGTGGATGTTCGTCCTTTTGATCGCAAACCAACTTGGGTGAGCGCAAATGAATCATGTCTCAGATCATGATGACTTGCAAATTGATTTCGCGTCAAGCCCAACTCTTTCAAAAATTAGAGATGTAGCCGGAATTGCGGCGGCAAGGGCTTTGATAAAAGAGAGGGGTGGAGCAGCCATATCAATACCATCAGACGTAAAAAATCCCGGTACTCTTGGTGATATTGTTGGGACAGAGGCCGCTTCAAGAATAATCGAGGCGTTTCGTGGAGTGGGGTATCTTCGTATTCCAACCGGCAAGGGCCTTGGCTCCAATCGACGCATAAGCCGTGAGAGAGTTCACCAGCTTATGCGCCCCAGAAGCCCAACGGAATGGAAGAGCCGAGCTACGGCTACACCTATACCATGAAGGGACACCCCATGGTTGAGGCCCCCTATTACGACAACAACAAGCGCTCGACCATCTACGGTGTGACCTTCGAGCGCAAGCCGGTCCTGACCGGTCAGTGCGCCGGCTTCCTGATCAACGCCCCGGCGTGATCCGAACCGCGGCTTTCTCCAATTCAAGGTTTCGCACCATGAATGACATAGAAGTCTTTCGGCCCGGTACGTTCACGGACATGCACGGACGGACCGAATCATTTTCCGAGGCGACTATCAACGAAATCGCTTCTCGGTATGACCCTGCCGTTTTTCAGGCCCCGATCGTGGTTGGCCACCCCAAGGACAACCATCCAGCCTATGGCTGGATCGGTGGGCTTTCAGTAAATGGGGGCGTACTGACCGCGACCCCGGTTCAGGTTGAGCGCAACTTTTCAGAGATGGTTTCGGCTGGCCGGTTTAAGAAAGTGTCGGTGTCGCTCTTCCAACCCGACCACCCCAGCAATCCGAAGCCCGGGAGGCCCTACCTCCGGCATGTCGGATTTCTGGGCGCCGCCGCCCCGGCGGTGACCGGCCTGAAGCCGGTTTCGTTCGGTGCTGACAGTGCCGGGGTGATCGAGTTCACGGAAAGCGACGCCTTCGATCTGCGCGAATGGAACCTCGCGGAGCGGGAAAGGGCGTTGCAAAGCCGTGAAGCCGCCTTTGCTGATCAACTCCGGGTTTCGCGCGAGAACGCCGACACTGCCGCCATTGAAGAGTTGATCACGGGTGGCAAGGTGCTCCCGGGCGAATGGGCCAAGGTGCTGGCGTTCATGACGTCGTTGGGAGAAGAGCCGATCAGCTTTACCGCCTTTGGCAGCGATGCCGAGGTTCTTGCTCCCCGGCGACAGGTGTTTGTGGATTTGATGGCGAGCATGCCATCGCGTTTGCCCCCGGCCGGTCCGATCGCCGGCCCGGAAGTGGGCGGTGGTCCGGTTGAGTTTGCCGCCTTCAGCATCCCTCCCGGCTATTCCGTCGATCAAAGAGGGCTTGAGATTCACCGGAACGCCCATGCGTGGATGAAATCCCACCCTGGCGCTTCCTATCGTGATGCCGTCGTGGCCGTGATCGGTCGTTGACCTTGGAGAATGATCATGCAGTGTTCACCCGAACTTGAATTGACGTTTACCGCCAGCGGTGCGGTTGGGTCTTATCGGTGCGTCGGCTTTGCCGGCGCTCAGGCAACGGCTCAGGGGCAAAAGGTCGCGGGTGTGGCCCGGTACGGCGTGGCTGCCGGGGAGCCGTTTCCCGTGATCGCTTCGGGAACCGCCATCATCGAAGCCGGCGGCAACGTGTCGGTTGGCGATTCGCTGATCAGCGATAGCCAGGGCCGGGCCATCAAGTCAACCGGCGAGATCGCGATCAAGGCCGGGGTAACCGCGGTCACGTCCGCTGCCGCCCATGGCAACATCCTGATCGGTGGCGACATGCCGGAGTTCGTGTTCGGGGATGCGCTGATGGGTGCCAGCGCCGCCGGGAACAAAATCGAGGTACTGCTTCGCCGGTAACGGGGCAGGCGCTGGCGCGGGATGCCTTTCGAGGCAAGCGCGTCGGCGCTGCTGGTGGAGCACTGCCGCTTCGGGAGGCCGCTGGGCTGACGGCATCCCGGAGCGGAATTTCTTTCGGGGCAATGTTGGTCGAGACATCGTTAGGCAGGAACCAATCTGTTCGGTTTCTGCTTGGTTTCTGCTCAATCCACAACCATTCGCGGCTCATTTTTGATCAGAAATGCCCATTTTTTCTCAAAGATTCTTTTGGTGTCAAATCCTTCGAAGCCCCAGGAATTCCTTCGAAATCCCATCACCAAACCTCTCACAACCCCTCAAAGGGATTCCGGGGATCGATAGTCTTCAGTTCCTCCCCACTGCGTCCAATGCCCATCGCTGGCCGGACGGGCCATACCCAGATCACCCAGTTTCCACGCTTCCCCCACCCGCAGGATGTTGCCCGGTTTAAAATCGCCGGGCAACGCCAGCGCCCGGGCGGAAAGGCCGGGCCAAAGCGCCAGGGCCAGGACCAGAGCCGCCGCTGCAGTCGTCGCTATGGCCGCTGGCGCGGGCCTCGCCGCCGGAAACGCGGTGGTTGAAGAAGTTTCCGCCGGCTCCAGCGTCAGCTTGAGCGCCAGTTGGCCCAGTTGTATCTGGCTGCCAGCCTCTAGCGGCTCTTGGACTTCTGGCCACCAGCCGGATATTGTTGACGTAGGAGCCATTCTTGCTGCCCAGATCGGTCAGATAGAAACGCTCTCCCTTGCGGCAGATCTGGGCGTGGGCGCGCGACACGCTGACATCTTCGGCGGGATCGGCGAAGAAAAAGTCGATCGCGGGATACTGGCGCGCCTGCACGTTCGAGCGGCCCAGGATTATCGGTGCCGGATCAAGCGGCAGCGCAAAGCGTGCCCCCTTCAACGGGCCATTCACCACCAGCCGGCCAGCCGCCCGCCATATAGATGTCGTGATCAAAGACATCGAGCGCAGGCGTCTTGCGAACGCCGCCGAAAGGAACGGCTATGGCGGACCATGGGGGTTCGCTTTGGCGCTGTTCGATGACGTGGCCCAGCTTCAGCGTTTCCTGGTCAAGGGACAGGGCGCAATCTGCGGCAATCTCGCGGATGTCGCTCCGGCCTCGGCCCTGGGGCAGAAGGTTGAGGACTATCTGGCCGAGGCGCGGCGGCGCTACCTGTCCCCCGACAAACCCAACCGGGCCAGAGTCTGGGGCCAGATTTGCAAAATCGAACGAGAGCTTACCCGAGATTGCCCGGTGTCCTGGCCGCTCGATCGCGACCACCTCGACCGGATGATGGCCGAAATCACTTCTTTGATACGGGGCGGGGACAATAATCTGCCGCGTAACAGCGACGGGCTTGAGGCTTTTTACCGGCAGTTCGATCCTCGCTGCCGTGACCAGTCAATGGATGCGAACCAAGATGATGATGAGACCTGGCAGGAGGAAAAGACGCATTCTCTAGATGAAATAAATGCGATGATCCGAATAACCGACATTCGTCCGCGCATGAATGAAGCCTTTTTGAGCTTGCCGATAAACCTCAAGCCTGTGTTCAACAACTTTCTTGAGCGAATTTCCGACTGTGGCGCGGAAAGCATCGAGGCGTTTTGCGCCCGTAGCGGGATGACGCTCGCCACCTACCATCGCAGGATCGACGAAGCGAAGAGGCATCTGAAGGAAGCCCTCGACGATCTGATCTGAATTCGGCCATTTGACAAAGGAGCATCACAGCCATGAACCCAAACACCCTCCAAAACGCCCTGTTGGTTGCGACGCTTGACGCCCAGCCGTGGGACAGCTTGGACTCCGTGCCGGACGAGCGGCGCTATCTGGCCGCGCTGGATGGAACCCAGCCGCTGTCGGTCGAGGAAAAACGGCAGCTTTGGCTGTCTCCGGCTGCGCGCGTCCGCTTCTTCAACGCCCGTGCCCTGCGGCTGGCCGAAGTGGCCGTGGCCTGGAAACGCCAGGGCCTTCAGAACACCGGGCAAAGGCTGGCCGCCGATGGCGGAAACACCGACATCGCCCGGGTGCGCACCGCCGATTTTACGCTCACGCTTCAACGCGACGACACCGACCCGGCGAAACCGGAATGGATCATGATCCTCAAGCTCGAGGGCGAGTTGCGCCAATCCCTTGAAAATGGCGGTTTCGCTGTAACCGTGATCGACAGCGGCGGTCTTGAATGGTTCCATGGCACCCCTGACCAGGACGGTACCGTCTCAACGGTCTGGAGCCATCTGAAATCGCCACTCGACCGGCTTCGCGATCACTCCATTACCGTGAAACCATGCTGAAGGGAGGACAGCCATGTCCCAAGGAACCCAGGCGTTTTTCCCTCTGGCCGGAGGCGAAGGAAAAATCACCCAGCTTCGCTGCCTTAATGATCCGGACCCCAGCGGAAAAAGCATGATCGCCCAGGTAATTGGCAAGAACAGCCTGAATGAAAAGGTGTCGAATATCTTAGGCGCGGCACGGGGATTCTCCCCGTCCTTGCTGGGCAAGCATGTCGTTGTGCGTTTTCCCGACACCAAGAATAGCTTCGACGGTGAAAGCTATGGGCTGGCCCTGGCTATTGCGGATCGCTTGCTGTTTGAGGGTATGACTGGGATCAACCGGCGCATCTACGCTACCGGTCTCATCCGTGAGAGCGGCTCGGGCGAAATTGACGCGGTAGACCCCGGCACCTTCCTCAACAAGGTCCAGCTTATCGCCCAAAATGCCGGCCAGGGAGACGTGTTCGTCTTTCCCTTCGACAACTGGCGTGATAGCGATCCAGAGGTGGTAAACTCGGTCAAAGCCATGAAAAATAACGGGGTAGTCGTCGCCCACGCCCGGCATATGAATGAACTGGCCTTCCTGTGGGCCAAACCGAAACCGGCCAAGGAGCAACAGCCGCAATCCGCATTCCCGTTCTGGACGTTCGGGTCGCAGGATTTGGCCTTGGCCGTCGCTTCCGGATTGCTGGTCGCTGTGCTGGCGGTGACACTACTGACAAATCTCGATTGAGGATCATCCCGCCCAGGGTTCTGGCATACAATTGCACGTGATGAGCAATGAACTGCGTCGTTGACAGCTCACCGCCATCAAGATCATGATCCGGTATGACGAAGGATCGAACCTCGCCAATCGCGAGCGTTCATCAGAGGCCGGGGAGGAACCGATGACGCAAACAGCCGGAATCAGGGAAAGATTGGAGCGCGGACGGCTGGAACTGCTCGACCTGTCGTCCCGCAATCGGCTGCTGAACGTGCCTCGCCGCAGTAAGCAGGCCAAGACCATCGAGATCGCCGATGAGAAATCGGAAGAGATTTACCGCCTGCTGGTTCGTGAAACCAAGTCAATGAGCTTCCTGCCCGCCGTGGACAAGAAAAAGGATCCGACTGCGGAGAATGGCGAAAGTGACCCCGACGACGACGGGTTCGGCGATCTGCCGCAGCCCGATGACGCCGAACCGATGGACGAACGCGGCGTCGCGCGGCGCCACAGTGATCTGCGCCTCCAGACCTTGCTCACCTCCGAACGGTTGCAGAAGCGACTGCTGTCTCTGTTCTACGACGCCCAGACCTTTCGCGAGGAACAGGGCGTCAACATCCTCTATCTGGCGCTGGGCATGCTGCGTTGGTACGACACGCCGTCGTCCGAAATCGCCCGCCACGCGCCGCTGATCCTGATCCCGGTGACTTTGGAGCGCAAGAGCGCCGCCGAACGGTTCCGGCTGCGCTGGGACCAGGAAGATCCCTTAGGCAACCTGTCGCTTCAGGCCAAGCTCAAGGCCGAGTTCGGCCTGATCCTCCCGCAGCCCGATGACGGCGACGAGATTGATCTGCCCGCCTATTGCGTTGCGGTTCAGGAGGCGGTGGCATCCCAGGCGCGCTGGCAGGTGCTGCCCGACGACATCGTGCTCGGCTTCTTCTCATTTGCCAAATTCCTGATGTACCGCGACCTTGACCCGGCCAACTGGCCGGAGGGGCGCTCGCTGGATGGCCATCCGCTGGTCACCGCGCTGCTGCGCGACGGCTTCCCGGCCGGCGACAGCCCGATCAGCGAAGACGACCATATCGACGACCACATTCCGCCGGCCCGGATGATCCATGTGGTCGATGCCGACGCCTCCCAGACGCTGGCGATCGAGGAGGCACTGGGTGGCCGGAGCTTGGTCATTCAGGGTCCGCCGGGCACCGGCAAGTCCCAAACCATCACCAACATCATCGCCGGGGCGGTGGCGCGCGGCGACAAGGTGTTGTTCGTTGCCGAAAAGATGGCGGCGCTGGATGTGGTCAAGCGACGGCTGGAGGCAATCGGCCTGGGCGCGATGTGCCTGGAACTGCACAGCCATAAAACCACCAAGGCCGCAGTCCTGGGGGAATTGAAGCGCGTCGCCGAATTGGGGCGGCCGGTTGGCGGCGATGATGGCTCGGTGATCCAGCGGCTGGAACGGCTGCGGGACCGGCTCAACCGCCACAGCGCCCGGATCAACACCCGCTTCGTGCCCTGCGGCCTGACTCCGTTCGACGTCATCGGCCGGCTGGTCGCCCTGCGCCAGGACGGGCGGCTGCCGCCGGATTTTCCCCTGACCGGGGCCGAAAGCTGGTCGCCGCAACAGGTTCAGGAACGCGAACGCCTGCTGGGCGACCTCGCCGGCCGTATCCGCGATGAGGGCTTGCCCAGCCGGCATCCCTGGCGTGGCGCCCGCCTGCCGGCGATCCTGCGCACCGATCTTGACCGGCTGATGCCGCAGGCGGCCAAGGTCGCAGCCCTGCTGGATCGCCTGCACGCCGATTTGGAGCGTCTGGCGATCCTGACCGAGCAGCCGGGCGCACAGACCATGCCGGCGGCCTGGGCATTGATCACCGTCGCCCGCGCCATCGCTTCCGCGCCTAGCGTGCCCGCCGAGCTGCTGGCCAACCCGGCCTGGATGGAGTTGCGGCCGGAGATTGACGATTTGCTGGAAGCGGAACGAACGCTGCGCACCACGGCCGGGGCAATCGCCGGCAGCGTTGCCGAGGTCGCCTGGACCACCGATGTCACCGCCGCCCGTCGCGCCATCGCCGCTCATGGGCGATCCTGGCTACGCGGCTTCAACGGCGAGTACCGCCGGGGACAAGCGCTGCTGCGATCGATCCTGAGCGGGCCGCCGCCCAAGACGATCGAGGCCCGCCTCACGCTGCTTGATGCTCTGATCGCGGCGCAAAAAGCGGCAAAGGTGTTGTGCGGCAGCGATGCGGTCGGGCGGGCCGTGCTGGGACAAGCCTGGCGGCGCGAGAAAAGCGACTGGTCCTCGCTCACCCTGACCCATGACTGGCTGCACGGTCTGGAGCAGGCTGGCTATGGCGACCAACTCCGCCTGATCGCGGCTCGGGTGGCCGACAAAGCCGAGGTTGGGCGGTTGGCCGATGCCGTCGCTTCCGGCTTGCAGACTTTTGAGGACGCCTTCGCCCCCCTGACTGCCGCCCTTGATCTCAGCCTGTCCGACGCCTTCGGCGCCGAGGCGCTTGCCGCCATTCCCCTGTGTGTCCTGGCCGCCCGGCTCGGCGAATGGCAGGCGCGGCCCGATGATCTCAGCCGCTGGATCAGCCTGTGCCAGCACATAAAGAACGCGGCAACCAAGGGCCTGGGCGGATTCGTCGAAGGTTTGCGCACCGGCGCGCTTGGTGCCGATGACGCGGTGTCCGATTTCCACTTCAGCTATCATGAGATCATCTTGCGGATGATGGTCGACAGTGCTCCCGAGTTGGCCACCTTCCATGGTGACGAACATGACAAGCTGGTCGAAGCCTTCCGTCAGCACGACCGGCTGCGCATCGATCTCGCCCGCCTGGAGGTCGCCGCCGCCCACCATCGCGGCTTGCCCAAGGTCGAGGGCGCGATCGGGCCGCTGGGTGTGTTGCGCGGTGAACTGGCCAAGAAGCGCGGCCATCTGCCGATCCGCAAGCTGCTCCGACATGCCGCGGCGGCGGTCCAGGCGCTGAAGCCGGTGTTCATGATGAGTCCGATGTCGGTCGCCCAGTTCCTGGAACCAGGCGCGATCGCGTTCGATCTGCTGCTGATCGACGAAGCCAGTCAGGTCATGCCGATCGACGCCCTGGGCGCGCTCGGGCGCTGCAAGCGAATGGTGGTGGTCGGCGATGACCGCCAGTTGCCGCCAACCCGTTTCTTCTCCAAGGTCATGGGCGAAAGCGTCGCCGACGATGAAGACGAAGAAACGGCGCTGTCGGTGGCCGATGTTGAAAGCATTCTGGGCATGTGCGTTGCTCAGGGTCTGCCGCAACGCATGCTGCGCTGGCA
>CAUYTZ010000430.1:0-7373 GCA_963575695.1 uncultured Gammaproteobacteria bacterium
GAAGGCGGTGCCGATGCCCAATCCTGGACCGCGTTCGGCTGGTTGATCCTTAGTTCCGTGATGTTGGGCGCGGTGTTCGTGGCCATCGCCACCGTGGTTAGCATTCTGGTTCACGAGCGTGGCTCTGCCGCCGGCATCGCCATTGGGGTCTGGCTGGTGTTCGTGATCTTGTACGATATGGGCCTGTTGGCGCTGCTGGTCGCCAGCCAAGGCCGGATCAATGCCCAGTTGTTTCCCTATCTGCTGCTGCTCAATCCCGCCGATGTCTTCCGCCTGTTTAACCTGACCGCGTTCGACAACGTTCGCAGCTTTTCTGGTCTGGCTGGGTTGAGTGGACAGGCTGTGTTTCCGCCCTGGCTGTTGCTGGCGACGCTGGCAGCGTGGATCGCACTGCCACTGTCGGTTGCGGTGGTCTTGTTCCGGAGACGGGAGCCATGAGTCTTCGCCTCTGTCGTTTGTCCGCCTTGGTGCTCGCCTTGGCTTTGGTTGTGGCCTTGACCGCCTGTTTGGAGCCTTCGGCCCCGCCCCCCCCGCCACGAGAGCCGGGACCGGATGCGGTCGGACAGTTCTGTCATATGTTGCTGTCGGAACACCAAGGCCCCAAGGGGCAGGTATTTCAAGGTGATGATCAAACGCCGCTGTGGTTTTCCACGGTCCATGATACCCTGGTCTATCTGTTCACCATCGGCGTCACCCAGAACGTACGTGCGGTGTACGTTAACGACATGGGGCGCGCCTCTTGGGCCAAACCGGAACCAGGCACCTGGATTTCGGCCAAAACCGCTTGGTATGTGATCGGCAGTCAGCGCCCCGCAGCCATGGGCGGTGGCGAAATGGTGCCGTTTTCCGATCCTGTCGCTGCCCAGACGTACACTAAGACGTACGGCGGTCAGGTGGTCCCGTTCGATCGGCTGCCACGGGATTTGGACCAAAATCCCGCTGGCCCGCCCCCTTCCTTCGCTCCGGCCCAAGAGCCTGTCCATGACCAAGTCCAACATTAACTTTGGCTCTCGTCCGCACCTGTCTCGGCGCCGGTTCTTGGCCATCGCCGCCGGTGTCGCCGCCCTGCCGGGGCTGGTCCAAGTTGGGGCCCAAGCCGGTTTCCCCCTGACCGGGCAGGATCTGATCCGCTGGCGGGGTGTGGCCCTGGGTGCCGAAGCCTCGATCACTCTCGCCCACCCCGATCCGGCCGAGGGGCGTGAGCTGATCGCGCGTTGTCTGGACGAGATCATCCGCCTGGAACGGGTATTCAGCCTTTATCGGCCGGATTCGGCGCTGTCCCAACTGAACCGCACCGGGGTGTTGCTCGCTCCGCCGCTGGATCTGGTCCGGTTGTTGGCCGAAGCCCAGCGCTTTAGCCAATTGAGCGGGGGCGCGTTCGACGTTACCGTGCAGCCGCTGTGGGCACTTTACGCTGATCATTTCTCCCGAGCCGATGCCGACCCGGCCGGACCATCCGTCGAAGCGATCGAACGGACGCGGGCGCTGGTTGATTGGAAGGCGGTCAAAGTGTCGCCGGACCGGGTCACGCTGGAACGGCCGGGCATGGCGATCACGCTTAACGGTATTGCCCAGGGCTACATCACCGATCGGGTGGGCGATTTGCTGCGCGCAAACGGCCTGAACCATGTCCTGCTCGATCTGGGCGAGACTTTGGCCCTGGGGCCGGACCTGGATGGCCGTCCCTGGCGGGTGGGGATCGCCGATCCGGCCGCCCCCAAACATCAAACACTCGAAACTTTGGACCTTGATGGCAAAGCGCTGGCCACTTCCGGTGGCTATGGTACCCGTTTCGACGCCGCCGGCCGCTTCCATCATCTGTTCGATCCGGCCAGTGGCCGCTCGCCGCACTATCTGGCGAGCGTCACCGTGGTTGCCGCGAGCGCGACGGTGGCCGACGCGCTTTCGACCACCTTGGCGGTGCTACCTCTGGCTGCGGGTGCCACCCTTGCGCAGTCATTGGCTGGGGTTGGTCCGGTGATCCGAGTGAGAACCTAAGGATGAATGTTGATTTTGCATTGCGGTAACGGCATGATGGTGTGGGCAAAACGGTTCGAGCTGGCTGGCCGGACGACGTACGGCTGCGGAAACCGAAACTGGCGTGCACTTTGTCAAGGAGGCAAAAATGGCGGTTCGGGTTGCGATCAACGGATTTGGCCGTATCGGTCGGCTGGTGCTGCGGGCCATTTACGAATCTGGCCGCACCGACGTGGAAGTGGTGGCGATCAATGATCTGGCCGATGGGCCGACCAATGCGCACCTGCTCAAATATGATAGCGTCCACGGCCGCTTCCCGTTTTCGGTCGAATCCGGCGACGGCTCTCTTACGGTCAATGGCCGCGCGATCAAGGTCGTTCAGGAACGTGACCCGGCCAAATTGCCGTGGAAGGATCTGAACGTCGATATCGCCTTCGAATGCTCGGGTATCTTCACCAAACGTGAAGCGGCTGGCAAGCATCTGGAAGCCGGCGCAAAGAAAGTGCTGATTTCTGCTCCGGCGACCGATGAAGACATCACTGTGGTCTATGGTGTTAATCACACCAAGCTGACCTCGGCACACAAGATTGTGTCCAACGCCTCATGCACCACCAACTGCTTGGCTCCGGTCGCTTTCGTGCTCAACAATGCGGTGGGCATCGAAAAGGGCTTCATGACCACCATTCACAGCTATACCGGCGATCAACGCATCGTTGACACCAACCACAGCGACTTGTGCCGGGCCCGCTCCGGCGCGTTGAACATGATTCCGACCTCGACTGGTGCCGCCAAGGCGGTTGGACTGGTGTTGCCGGAATTGAAGGGCCGTCTGGATGGAACCTCGATTCGCGTGCCGACCCCCAATGTTTCGGTGGTTGACTTTAAGTTCCTGACCAAGCGCGCCACGACTAGGGAAGAAATTAACGCCACGATCCAAGAAGCTGCCGGCGGTGCGCTAAAGGGTATTCTGGGCTGCTACACTGAGCCGCTGGTTTCTGGTGACTTCAACCACGATCCGCGCTCGTCGATCTTTGCGCTCAACGAAACCAAGGTTATCGACGGCACCTTCGTCCGTATCCTAAGCTGGTATGACAACGAGTGGGGCTTCTCCAACCGGATGAGTGATACCGCGATGGCGATGGCCAATGCGGGCTGACCGCACCGTGGGGATGAAGGTGGTCGTTCGGTTATAACTATGGTAGATTGACCACCGTCATCCTGGAGTGAACCGCCAGCAAGTGCGTCCGGGACCAACCCGCAGGGAGGAAAGCATGCGTAAAGTGATGGTATTGATGGCCCTGTTGGCCTTGTTTGCTGGCCCGTTGATGCCGCAGACCGCATTGGCTCAGAACCAGCCGATCGGCGGGCAGACGCTTCAGGTCGCGTTTCCCACCGATGTCCAGAATTTCCGGCCTCCGCAATGGTTGTCGATCGGCGCATGGGCGCTGATCGGTGGCGCACTTGCCGATAGTTTCCTTGAAGGCCAGTATGTTACCGCCGCTGGCGTTGTGGTCGGGGCCATGTTTGGCAATTGGTGGTATGCCGAACGGAACTGGCCGTTCAACTGATTACGGGATCTGATCGAGGAGAGGTGGCAACACCTTTTCGCAAGGCGTTGCTCGGCAGGGCAGGGCGGTTGTTGCCTCTGCCCCGCCAAGCGACAGCTTCCCGATGGCTTGCCGGGGGGGCAATTTTCGCCGGGGGGCTGGTGTTGGCGCTGGCACCGTTGCCATGGGCCGAGACCAAGGTGCTGGCGCTCGCGTTGTCCGCGATCGGTCTGTGGGCGACGGGTGTCATTCCAGAGCCGCTGACCGCGCTAATCTTCTTCGCCTTGGCCATGCTGTTGAAAGCTGCCCCAGCCGGAGTGGTATTCTCCGGCTTTGAATCGACCGCGTTCTGGCTGATCTTCGGCGGTCTGGTCATGGGCGTGGCGGTCAAGTCTACTGGCCTGGGTGCGCGCATTGCCCAACGGCTGGCGTGGCGCTTCGGCTCCAGCTATTGGGGGATAATCACCGGCGTTACCGTGGTCGGAGTCGTGCTGGGATTCGTCATGCCCTCGTCAATGGGCCGGGCGGTCCTGCTGATGCCAATCGCCCTAATTCTGGCCGAGCGATTCGGTTTCGTTCCCGGCAGCAACGGCCATATTGGTGTCGTGCTGGCAGCGGCGTTCGGCTGTCATGTGCCAACTTTTGCAGTTCTTCCGGCCAACGTGCCCAATTTGGTTCTAATCGGGGCTGCGGAAACGCTTTACCATTACACGCCAACCTATGGCAGTTACCTGTTGCTGCATTTCCCAGTGCTTGGGCTGCTTAAGACCGCGTGCCTGGTCATTCTGATCGTGTGGTTGTGGCCAGATACGCCACGGCCCCAAAAAGCGGCATCAGCATTGGCTTCGGGGCCGATGACTACCGACCAGCGCTGGCTGGCTTGGCTGCTGGCAGCGGCTCTAGCCCTGTGGGCGAGTGATTTCCTGCACCACATCAGTCCGGCCTGGATCAGTTTGCTGGCGGCAATCGTCCTGCTGTTGCCCGGCATTGGTCTCGTCGGGCAAAAGGCGTTCAACGAACAGATCAACTTCGGTTCACTATTCTATGTTGCCGGTATTATGGGATTGGGTGCGGTGGTCGATAAATCAGGGCTGGGCAGCCGGCTCGCCACGACCATTCTCCAGGTGGTACCGCTAGCCCCAGACAATGCGGCGATGAATTTCGGGG
Organism: uncultured Gammaproteobacteria bacterium; assembly: GCA_963575695.1. Taxonomy (GTDB): domain Bacteria; phylum Pseudomonadota; class Alphaproteobacteria; order Azospirillales; family Azospirillaceae; genus CAUYTZ01. The sequence continues at coordinate 4,692 of CAUYTZ010000430.1, forward strand.
GTCTGGCCACGGTCAGTACCTTGGTCGGCATGATCACCACTTTACCCGGGGTGCCGGCCGTCCTGACACCGCTTGCCGAACAAATGGCGCGTGCTTCGGGCTTGCCGATCGAAGCCGTGCTGATGAGCCAGGTTTTAGGCTTTTCGAATCCGGTGCTGCCGTTCGAATCGGCACCGCTGGTGGTGGCGATGCAATTGGGTGGAGTGCGTTTGCTGGTGGCGCAAAACCTATGCTTACTGCTGGCGGCCGTGACCATGGTGCTGTTATTGCCGCTGAATTTCTGGTGGTGGCGGCTGCTGGGCTGGATTTAGCCGGTTTGCCTTCGGCGATCAGGGGCGGCAGCCCAATCGAAGTGCCTGGGCTGCTACCTGATAAAGTCACCCGCCCTGAAGTGCGGTCACGACTTCCACGTCGTCGCCTTCGACCAGCCTGGTCAGAGGCCAATCGGCTCTGGCCACCAGTTCGCCATTCAGCGCTACCGCAAGGCCGCGCTGACGGTCGGCCAACCCCAGACTTGAGATCAGACCGGCGATGGTCGCAACGGTTAGCGGTTCGGATTTGCCGTTCAGGCGGAACATGGCTGTGGTCATGATGCGCGTTGGAACCGGTCTAGAGCGTAATCACGAATGGCGTCCATGATCTCACCGGTCAGGATGTAGCGGCTAATCGCCTCCACCGTCACCGCTCCCAGCAGAATGCCGTTGCGGTGATGGCCGGTGGCCATGACCAGCCCATCGATCGCAGTTGGCCCCAGGATCGGAGCATCATCGCGGCTGCCGGGGCGGAAACCGACCACCAATTCCTCCAGCGGCAGTTCCTCGATCGCCGGAATCGCGCGCCAAGCCCCATCAAGCAGGGCGTAGACTCCGCCGGCGGTATTTTCAACCACAAAGCCACGCTCTTCGGTGGTGGCACCGATCAGCAACCGACCATCGCGACGCGGCACCAGATAGGCCTTGGGTGCCCACAAGACATGACGCAACACCGGTTCATCTGGGTTCATGCGCAAATAGATCAATTGGCCACGAATCGGGCGAACCGGCGGACGTACCACCTCTGGCAGGCCTTCCAGTTGCCGCGACCATGCTCCGGCGGCAACCACGACCACCTCGGCCGGTTCAATCCGGTCGCCGATGCGAACCCCGCTTACCCGGCCGTTGCTCAGTTCAACTCCGGCCACCGGGCAGTGTTCGCGCAAAGTTCCCCCAACCTTGAGCAGCGCCGCCTTTAGCGCCACCACCAGTGCCCGGTTGTCGATTTGGTGGTCATGACGACTATAGACAGCGGCTGTGGTCCCGGGGTGAAGATAGGGCTCCCGCTCCCGGGCCAAGGCACCGGTCAGCCATTGCAGTTCGATGCCCAGGCCGATCTGGAACTCGTAGGTGAACCGTAGTTGTTCTTGATCGTCATGGTTGAGCGCCACCACCATGGTGCCTTCGTCGCGATAGCCAATATCCAGACCGCTGTCGGCCTGAATTTGGTCACGCTGTTCCGGCCACAGCCGCTGACTGAGCGTGGCCAACCGCCACAAGCGCTCCTCGCCCGGTTCGGTCTCAACGCCACCTGCGAGCATGCCGCCTGAAGCCCAACTGGCACCGTGACCGGCCTCACCTTGGTCATAAACAGTCACGGCGCAGCCTTCACGCGCCAGTTTCCAACCGATACCGAGACCGATCGCTCCAGCCCCGATGACCGCGACACTCGGACGCGCGCGGTTCTGAATTTTGGTATCGCTCACTTACCCTCCCTTCGCCGGCATTACCCGGACAGGTTCGATGGGTCTGTTCTCAGCCGGATCGCACCATCGCGACCAGCACCCCAGATGCGACGACCACATGCACAGATATTAGACTAAAAATCAACCCGGGAATTCGAACCCCCAACCATCGGTCAGCGACGCCCCGCTGTCCTTGACACCAGCGTAGCAGCCGAGATAGCCGACGGGCTTGCGCTTGGCGAAGCAATGGTGTAACCGACTTAATGCCGGGCACAAGGTGACGTTTTAGCAGTATTGGTCACGATGCGATCAAGTTTCAACGCCCAGGCGCTATGTGGTGGCTCATTCGATGGAATCCCTACGCTCGGTTTGTGTTTACTGTGGCGCATCAACCCGCGTTAATGCGATCCACAAGGAGGCGGCGCGCCGGCTGGGCACGATCCTGGGGGGGCGCGGCATCGAACTGATCTATGGCGGTGGCCGGGTCGGGTTGATGGGCATCCTCGCCGATGCGGCGCTGGCTGCGGGCGGGCGGGTAACCGGTGTCATTCCGGAACATATCCAGTCGCTGGAGGTCGGCCACACCGGGTTGACCAACTTGATCGTGGTCGAAACCATGCACGAGCGCAAGCGCGCCATGATCGATCGCGCCAACGCGTTCGTGGTTCTGCCGGGCGGTTTCGGCACCCTTGATGAAACCTTTGAAATCCTTAGCTGGAAGCAACTCCGGCTCCACGATAAGCCGATGGTTCTCGTCGATATCGATGGCTATTGGGGGCCGCTGGTCGCGCTGATTGATCATGTGGTCGATCAGGGTTTTGCCCAACCCGGCAACCGGCGCATGTTTACCGTGGTCAGCCAAGTTGAGGACGTGATCGATGCGCTTGCCCGCCAGCCGGCCCCGGCGGTGCGACTGGAATCAAAGTGGCTCTGATTCGGTCACAATGGTAGGGTAACGCGGGGGC
>CAUYTZ010000431.1:0-4950 GCA_963575695.1 uncultured Gammaproteobacteria bacterium
TCGCGAAACGCCGACTCGCCAAAATGGAAAAAGAACTCCTCGACCGTGCATCCAGCGGCGGCTTCGATTTCGATATCGGCATCAAGGAACGGCAGCTCGAGTCGCGCGGCCAGCCGGCGGCCGACGCTGGATTTGCCCGCACCCATCAAGCCAACCAGAACCACGGTTTTGGTGGCTCGTTGCAGACACAGGGTGGCGCGGTCGGGCATGGGCGATACGAGGTCCGGTTGCAAGCGGGTGAATCGGCGACTAAACTGATGCCGGTGGCAAAGTCGAATAGCACAAGCGTTTCCGAAGCGTCGATCAGGATTGCGAATGATCGAACGCAGCCCGGAATCTCGAAGCAAGTTCGGCCGAAACTGCCCGATGGCCATCAATCAAAGGTTGTAAAGCCGTGACCGCTTTTCGATTTCGGGGCAATTCCCTGGGCAGTACCGTTTCGATCAGGGCATCGAGTCGGATGATTGGCGTGATCGCCGTGGTTGGCCTGGTGCTGATCGCCGCGCTGATGGTGGTCTTGGCCACAGCCGATCTGCCACCGCCCACGACCAAACTTGAACGGCCGATTCCCGACGACCGCTTTCCGCGCTGATCAGTTTAGCGGCAAGAGAACGTGGTCGGTTGCACTTGCTCTGGTTGACATACCCGTGATGCAGTGCACAATGGCGGCATGAGCGAACTTTTGGCGAAGATACACCGCTATCCGGTGAAAGGCTTGAGCGCGCAGGAACTGGAAATCAATCAAGGGTTGAAAAGCCATCCCGCCGTCGTCGGGACCAATCGCCGGTTGTCCAGTTCGGCGATGCCGTGGAAATCCAGTGGCGGAACCGGCTGGCCAGCGGACCCGGTGGCCCGTGGCTGTCGGGCTGGGGACCAAAGCCGGACGAACCGAGCTGCGAGGCACCAGCGGCGCTGATCGCCGCCAGCCCGTGGGCCAGCCAGGGCAGGGCCGCAGCCTGACCAGCCGGGCCACTCGACCACCACAGCCCCGCGCCACCGTGACGCGGGGTTTGTGCTGCCAGGGGTGGCATGGTTCAGGAATGCCGCTGGCGTCGGTTTCGGGACTCGCTGGAGTCGATCCAGGCCAAAGCCGCTACGGAGACAGCCCGGCCAACCGAAGGCCACGCCAGCGAGTCCCCAGCCGCATTGGCCCCCCTGAGCAAAATAGGTCAGTGATACTGACCCAGCCACCAAGTCGGGAGCTTCAAATTCTGTAACACCTGTAACACCGACGATTTAGACCGGTGTTACAGGAATACGTCAGTAACATCAAAGGTGTAACACCTGTAACACCTGTAACACCGTAAAATGAACGACTTGCTTCACGCATCTGGGCTTCGGGTTTTTTCCGGAAAATTTCGCGGCGAGGTGGTCATGATTCGCAGACGGCCCGGCGGGTGCCCCCCGGGGGGTGGATCGGGCGGGCAGGGGTGGATCGGGCGGGCCGGGATGGCTGCGGTATGATCATACCTCGCGGCAGGGGTGGGGGTGGATCGGGCGGGCAGGGTTGGGCACCCCTCCCAAGATGGCCACCTGCCGCGCCACGCCGATTCGCACGACGGCCACGGCTTTGCGGTACGATCATACCTCGCGGACAGAACCGCAGGGGCCGCGCGCCTAGTGGATGAATGGGGAACACGGGTGCGACATTCCGTCACGGGCTAGAGCGATATTCCACGGCCATCCACACCAATCCACGGACGATTTGGGGGTTGGTTTGTGGGCTGAAAATCAGGCTTGGTTTTTTATCGGCCGTTTTCAATGGCTTGCGAGCGATATTGGCGGAGAAGGAGGGATTCGAACCCTCGGAACCCTTACGGGTTCAACGGTTTTCGAGACCGCCCCGATCGACCACTCCGGCACCTCTCCAACGCCAATGCGAGCACGTTGTTCGTTTTGTCCGCAACGCACTCGCAATCACGAGGGTGATGTTAGCTACGTTCGCCCTGGCTGTCAACGACCTCTGAGGCGATCCCTTGACACCTTTTTTCCGAACAGCTTGATGTCACCACAGCCAGGTGGCCAGATGGTAGAAAATGGCTGCAACCAGGGCCGAAGCTGGCATCGTCACCACCCAGGCAACCAAAATGTTGCCAGCAATGTTCCAACGTACCGCCGAAACCTTGCGCGCGGTGCCGACGCCAATGATTGCGCCCGTAATGGTATGGGTGGTTGAAACCGGTATCCCCATCCAAGTCGCCACAAACAGGGTTACGGCACCGCCGGTTTCGGCGCAGAACCCCTGCATCGGTTTGAGGTTGGTGATCTTCGACCCCATGGTCTTGACGATCTTCCAGCCCCCGAACAACGTACCCAACCCCATCGCCGCCTGACAGGTTAGCACCACCCACAGCGGCACATAAAATTCGCTGCCCAGATAGCCCTGGGAATAGAGCAGCACGGCGATGATGCCCATGGTCTTTTGGGCGTCGTTGCCGCCGTGGCCGAGGCTATAGAGCGAAGCCGAGACGAACTGCAACTGACGGAAACGACGATCGACCGCAAACGGGGTGGCACGCACAAAAATCCACGACACCGCCAGCACCAACAGCAGGGCCAACAAAAAGCCAACCAAAGGCGACAGCACAATGGCGAAGCCGATCTTGGAGAAGCCCCCCCACACGATCGCCTTGGTTCCGGCCTTGGCCAACCCAGCCCCGGCGATGCCGCCGATCAAAGCATGTGAACTGCTGGACGGAATCCCCAACTGCCAAGTTAACACGTTCCAGGTGATTGCGCCCATCAACGCCCCGAAGATCACCTGGCTATCGACGATCCCAGGCGCAACCACGCCAGTCCCGACAGTCGTGGCCACATGCAGACCGAAGAACAGAAAAGCGATGAAGTTGAAAAAAGATGCCCACACCACTGCCGCCTGCGGCGACAGCACACGGGTAGAAACGATGGTGGCGATCGAATTAGCGGCGTCGTGCAGACCGTTGATTAGATCGAACAGCAGCGCCACCACCACCAGTAGTACCAGCAGCGGCATTGCGATCTGCGCGGCATCCATGGTCCAGTCCTTGAGTAAAGAGAAAATGGTGCGACGACGACCACGGCTTACGAACGCGCCCGGACGGCCTCGTTTCAAACATGCTCAATGACAATGCCTTGGATAACGTTCATAACGTCGTCGCAACGGTCGATGATCGATTCTAGAGATTCGTAAATCTCCTTGCGGGTCATGACCGCAATCGGGTCGCGCCCACTCTTGATCAACTCCGACAGCCCCTTGCGCAGTTTGCGGTCGGCATGGCCCTCGATTTTACTTACCTCGATACACTGCTTGCTGATCAAATCTGAATTCTTGCTGATCGCCCCCAGCAGCGGGACCGTATCGTGAATGATGATAGCGCATTTCTGCGCGCTTTCCGCCATTTCCTTCATTTCGGTGGTAAAGTCGCTCACCTCGTACAGTTCAGTCCTCTGCGCGGTTTCCTCGATCAAATCAATCGTGTCATCCATGGCCGTGATCAGACCATGGATGTCGGCCCGATCAAACGGGGTGATGAAAGTGCGATGAATTGCCAGCAGAGTATCGCGGGTGATGCGGTCGGCTTCGCCTTCGTTGTGATAAATGGTGCGTCTGTGGCGCGGAGCGTCGTCAGGTTCGATCATCAGCGCATGCAGGGCGTCAGCGGCGGCAACAATCTTCTTCGAATGCGCACAGAAGTGGTCAATGAACTTTTCTTCCTTGGGCATCAAGGCGTGAAACAACCGCAGCAGCATGACGAGTCCTCACCGGAGCGCGGCTTCCAAACCCGGAGCCACCGTCCCCTGTCATGCCGCCATGGCGCGCGTTTCACAATACGGAAAATCGTGGATGGTGTGGTTTTCCGCAGAGTGTGGCCGGCTTAACGAATTTTAGCCGACATCATCCGGCCGATTCCGCCGGCAAGCAATCACCCGGCTGATCGTATTGCCCAGATCGGCCCAGTTGATCGGCTTGGTCAGATAATCGTCGAAGCCGCAGGCCATATACTCCTCACGCCGCCCTTCGATGGCATCGGCGCTCAACGCCAGCACCGGGACCAACCCGACTGGCGACGGCAGATCCCTGATCCGGCGTGTCGCCTCGTCACCCGACATCACCGGCATATGCACATCCATGATCACCAAATCGATACCGCCGACGCTGACCCGTTGCAGCGCCTGTTCCCCAGTTTCCGCCTCCTCCACCTCGTGACCAAGCGCCTCCAGCCCCTTACGGATGATCAACCGGTTGATCGGATGATCGTCCGCCACCAGCACTCGCCGGCACGACTGTTGCGGCAACTCGGACGGAATCACGCGACTCTGGACGACCGGCTCGACCGCCGTCGCCGGGTTGCTCTCGAACGGAATCGTAAACCAGAACAGCGTCCCATCCTGATAGCGGCTGTGGCAGCCAATCCTACCGCCCATCAGCTCGACCAACCGTCGGGCAATCGCCAGACCCAGACCAGTCCCGCCGAATCGGCGCGTGATTGAAGCATCAGCCTGGATAAAAGCGTTGAACAGCCGGGTTTGCTGTTCCTCGGTCATGCCGATCCCGCTGTCTTCGACCTCAACTCTCAGCCACACCCGGCGCGAACCGGAACTGCCGTCCCGGACCTGCGGGGTGTTCCGAAGGTCATCGTCACCACCAACGCCCCCGACTTCGGAGCCAGAGCCAACTTCGGAGCCAGAGTCGGGCGCGAGCGAGGCGCGCAAGGTGATCGAGCCTTGCTCCGTGAATTTGATCGCGTTGCCAAGCAGATTGAACAGCACTTGCTGAAGCCGGACCGGATCACCGCTTATGACCGCCGGAACATCGGACGCGAGGGCCAGCGTCAGCGAGACCTCGGTGGCCAGACGCGGCCGCATCAGATCGACCGTATACTCGATTAGCTCCACCGGATTGAAATTGACGTTTTCCAACTGGACCTGATGGGCTTCGATCTTCGAGAAATCGAGCAGATCATTAAGTAC
>CAUYTZ010000432.1:0-2671 GCA_963575695.1 uncultured Gammaproteobacteria bacterium
CTGAAACTGATTCCGGCGGTCGTTGGGCTTCTGCACCCGCAGTCAAGTCCGTGTTGATTTCGGCCATGGCCATTGTGGCCCAGGTTTGATCGGTTGGTGGTGTCGGAAGGCTCGGCGATGGCGTGGCTTCGCTGGTGCGCGGTTCTCCCGTTCCGTTCTGGGTGCGGAGAACGACTCGCTCGTTATCACCTTGAAGCTGAGCCATCAATTCCAGCAATTGCCGCCGCATTGCCGCATGGGCTTCGTTGCCGCCATCGTGCGTCGGGGGGGCCAACAGAGCCTGAAGTTCCGGTGCCTGTAGCAACTCTGACAACCGGGCGCGCAGGGCCAGCATTGCTGGTGCCGAGCGCAGCAATCTGGCCGCAGCCAGCTGCGTCAGTTGCAAGACCTGACGGGTTGGGCTTTTTTCGGTCTTCTCAACCCATTCGAACAGCTTACCTGAGATTGCGTGGTCGTTGAGCAGCGCGCCGATTCGCTGAGTCAGCGCTTGGCGTGGCTCATCGGTCAGCACCGAGCCGGCGACCGCCGCTACCGCTTGGCGCAGGGTGGTTTTGAGACCACCTGAGCTGCCCGACTGGGTCAGCAGTGCGCACATGACCTTGTCGTCGTCGAGCAACGCGTTGGCACAGTCCACGATCACGGCCTGATTCTTGATCGCAACCGGTGTGGATGAAATTGTCGCCAGGTAAACCAGACTCTTGAGTAGGCTGTTGAGACTCTGGCTGATGCGAAACACCGCTTGCTGAAATCCGGCCCGCCCACCCTGCTCATCGGTTCGGCGGGCGTAGCGCAGGGTCAGGGCTTCGGCCATGGTACTGCCGCCGATCACGCCTTCCGAGGTGATCAGCAAGGTCAGTAGTTTGTTCAGCAGATCCAATTCTAGTTCTGGGTTGAGCTGCGCCAACGGCTCCGCACCGCGCAGCGTCCGGGTCAGGCGTTCCAACGCCACCGTTCGGGCCGTCGGCAATCGCCCGGCTTGAAACAGGCTGTTGAGTGGCGCGGCATGACGAGAGGGCGGATAGTCGCCCCCCCCAGGTAGGGTGCCATTGATCAGCAGGTATAGCCGGTACAAGATCATGCCCAGGTGGGGCGAACCGCCGAGCAGCTCGTTAAGTGCGGGGGGGGTCATAAGCAGGTCGGCAATCAGGTCATCAGCCGCCGCTTGCACACGCGCGTCATTCCTGGTCAGGAGCACGGTCAGCAGGGTGTCGAATTTGGCTTCCCATTTGGCCGCTAATCCGCGCACGCTGAGCAGGTCGCGGCATAGCGCGGCGTAGAGTGTATCTAGATGCCCGGTTTTGGCTGTGATCGCGGCCGGCGATTCTAGCCAGGATTGTACGGCGCTGCTTCGTCGCGGCAGTTCGCTCAGGTTGCGGTTGGCCTGAGTCGCGCGTTCGGCGCAGTGCTCGATCAGTTTTTGCAACGCGATGCGCCGAGTGCGCGCGTCTTCGCCGCTCTGGCGCGTCTGGCCAAGTGCGGTCTTGGCGATTACGCTTTCAACCGTCGTACTGCGCTCCAGAACCTGCTTCAGATGCTGGGGGAAACAGAGTAATTCGACGGGGGTCAGCGAATAGGCGTCCAGATAAGGCCGCATCACCTGGCCCAAGGCCATCCGTCCGCGCCAGCTTCGAAGATCCTCGACCGTTCGGCACAGTTCTACCTCTTCTTCAGCCTCATGGGGCGAAGATTTGGCCGTTTGGCTCTGCTTGGCTTTTGGCTCCATTGTGCCGGCTTGATCTTCAGGGTGAGAGGGTGAAGTTATTCGAACTGGCCGGCACCGTCTTGGGCCGGGTCGCCCGAACCGGGTTGCGCCGAACACCGCAGGCAGTTCTATCGCCGAAACCCTGCGCTGCCAAGAGCCGGCCCGACCCCGAAATGGAATTCTCAAGCGCGAGGCGATCAAACCTCCTACTATCAGTTAAGATAAAATACGCCGCCCGTTGCGGTGGCCGTCGGACTGGGAGGATGATCGATGGAAAGCTATGCCATTCTCGACTACGCCTATCTGAAGCCCGAAGAGCCGCACGCGGACCTGCTCAATGCCGAAATTCTGGAAGGCAACCTGCATAACCTGTTCAAGTTCGTGGACCGCACCCCGGTTGGGCGGCCGCGGCGCGATGTTCATCCCAAGCGCCATGTTGCGGTCTATCTCCTGAGTGATCTACAGACAAAAGAGCAGTTCATGAATACAATTGAGAATAATCTTGTGATAGAAGTCGGCGGCTTGACCCATCTTGATTTGTCGCTGCCCGAAGCTTGTGCCAGCATTTGGTTCAGTCCGGATAATGAATACTGGCGATGGAGCAAGACTTTCCAGGGCTTTCATCTGGTAAAACTTGGAGCCTAAGTCTCAGTTTCAGACGATACCACCGCAATCGGGATCGCTCCGTGAGGGTAAAATTTTCATTAAACAGGCTTGGAATTCAAATTAAATGCGATAGATCCTCCCGCTATGGCTACGGGGGGCGATATGGGGGAGACAGTGATCAGCAGTGATCTTGACCTGGATGTGCTCGCGGTTAGGGAGTTAATGGGTGAACGCTCAATAACCGGTGGCGTTCAAGCCCGTTGCGGGACTGTCCGTTTCCGAATTAGGTCCGACAGGGAGGCCACGGTGCCAGGGTTGATGCCGAGGCGATCACCGAGATAGGCCCAGAAAGAGATCACGTTT
>CAUYTZ010000433.1:0-3115 GCA_963575695.1 uncultured Gammaproteobacteria bacterium
AAGGGTCAGGTCACCTGGCCGACGCTAAATACTCATACTCGGAATATCGACATATTGAGAGAACACGCGGCTGCCCTCAAAATAATAATTGATAACATAGAGCATTTCTCCGATGTGAAAATAAAAATGTTTTTGCAGTCATTCGCATCAATAGACCAAATGGAGCGTTTTTACAATAAATTGAAGGGTGACTTTTCAGATTCGCTGAAATCGATACTTATGCTTCCAAGCTTTGACAATATTTTGATAAAAGCTGCAGATGCTTTTAAGGCCAACAGGAAGACTGATTACGATACCGTCGTACAGACTATGCGTGCTCGGCTCGAAAAAATGCTTTCTACTGAACAAAAGCATGATGCCGACGCCAAGGGCAATATACGTGGCACGCAATTCTAATACTGTTATGATCTTTCGAAATGAATTGCGACAGGTGCTAAATCCCGCCTTGGAGGCGGCGGTCGGCAAGGCTTCTGTAAGTGTGAGAAAGCCAAGCCATACCACCACGACCACGACCACCAAACGGGCCGATGTTGGGCACGCCGTCGCCGGTGTGGTCTTCTTCGGTCGGGCCACGCCCTCCCTTCGTGACAACACCGGCGACGAATTCTCATCCTGATTGTCGCGCGACACGATTTGCAGAAGCAAAAGCGTAAGGAACCTACGCCGCGCCGCGGACCTGACCGAAGCTCAAGGTGTAGTTGACCACCACGGTTGTCGTCGTCGTGCCGAGACCCCCGTCGTCGCCATCGCCGCTTTCAGTGGCCACTTGAAAGACAAACACCGCCTCGGCGTCCTCGTCCGCCGCCGGGGTGTAGGCGATGCTAACCGTCGAATTGAATCCGGCTGGCACCTTCCGGCCCTGGGAGTATGGGGTGTTGATCTGGTACTGGGTCTTGCCGACCCCGATCTCCTGTCCGGAGCTGTCGTTCTTATCGAAAACATAGGAGAGGAAACCTCCGGCCGTCCCCTTCGTACAGGTCAACGAGATGTCGAGCGTCGTTTCGGCGTTGTTGGCAAGATTGACCACCTGCTGCCAGCCGAAGGTCGGTGCTTGAACCGGCACCACGGCGGGAGTCTGCACGATCACATATGCCATGCGTGTTTGGGTGGCGATCCAGGCGTCGAAGCTCTTCTTGTCCTTCACTGTCTCAGGGACCGTGATCAGCGGGTGGTTGTCGCCGACGATCTCCGCGATCAGGCACCATGGCGCTTCGGCCGGGGGCGTTTCGCCGGCTTCCCAGATCAGCGGGGTTCCGTTGACGCCAACTTTTCCGGGGCCGGCACTGATGTTGGTGCTTTCGCGCCCGTCGCTTGTGCGCAGCTTGACCCACTGGCTCTGGTTCTGTAGGCTTCCAAGACGGGTCGCAAAGACCGACACGCTGCCGACCCCCGGTGCCGTGTCTGTGTCCGTGTTCTTGGCACGCACGTAGACGAAGTTGCTGCTGCCGAATTTACCGGTTCGGTTGAATGCGGTATCGTATTGCTCGGAGTAGTTGGGGTCCGACTTCGGACCGCCGAGAATGATGTCCGGCGAAGCGCCACCAGGCACACCGACTTCAAGTTGACTGCGCAGAACAAACCACGGGTTGTTCGTCATCGTTAATGCTCCTCGTATCTCTGGTGCGTTAAGTCATGGCGCAATCAAGAACTGATCGGTGTCGTGGTATGTGAACCGACCACCACCACCACCGTATCCTCGAGATCCCCGTCGTCACTGCCGGGCGGCGCGGCGGCGCAGAGCATTTTGGAATAGCCGTCAATTCCGTGGCCGATTACTTCGCCGGAGGGGCCATGGAAGACAGCGTTTATCGAGTGGGAGCGATGATAGCTTTGCTCGAAACTATCGGCCACTCTGTTGCTTGCAGCGTAAGAGGCTTTGGCCTGCGGCGTCGGCGTCATCGGCACCGTCGCCTTCATGTGCATCTTGAAATTCGCCGGGGGGGTGAGACCGTTGAAATCCGTCCGATAGGTGATGATCGTCTTGTATCCGGAATTGACGGTGAGCGTCGTGCCGACCTCGAAATCAGGATTGATCTTGGCACCATTGGGGGGGGCCGAGACGGTGGTCCAGTCCTGACCGATGACCGCGCCTGCCGCCGTCGACGAGTTCGACGAGAAGCTGACTTTTGCGCCGACCGGAACGTTTTCCGCAACGATCGTGAACGTTATCGACTCATCCTGACTTGAATGGGAATATGGGATCTGTGACTCGTAGATTGCCGTGGTGAGCGGCTGGATGGTTACGTTGTGCCAGCCCATGCTGCCGTTGCCGTAGATCCAGTTCGCCAGATCATCCATTGAGCCGGCAGGTTTAAAGTTTTTAAGAACGTCCTGCCAGTTGTCGGCCACAACGCCCACCAGGCAGTGGTGCTCGGTACTATCGGGTATCCAGGTATAGGCCTCGGTCACGACAATCGCGCCCGGCTGCGCACTTAGAGTCTGCGCGTATTTCGCGATGATTTTGGGATCGTCGGGTGAACCGTCGTGATTACCGTCGGCCTTCACATCGAAGCCGACCAAATGGCTTACATTGTACCAATTTTCTGGATGCAGGACTAGGCTTCCAGGAACCTGGAACATGTAGGCAACCTGCGTCAGCGGCGTGGTGTTCATGTTCTTCGCGCGCAAATACAAGTAATTGGTTAAGCCCTGGGTCAGGGTCTTGTCCGTGACGCTGCCATAGGACGTAACGAGATCATTCCTCGAGATCGCGGTGATGCCGGCGGGGATGATGTCCGGGCATCCGGTCCAGCTGCCTGTGCGTGGCAGCGTACCGGTATCACTCAAGGATGTTCTGAGCAGGAATCCTGTTACATTAGTCATTTCTTTTCCTTGTCATTTGTCTATGCCCGGAGGGAAACTCTACGAACATTACCCAGGAAACCAGGACCACACCGCATCGCTAGGAGCGTTGCCGTTGACCCCGCCGGCGAGCCAGAATGCGCCCCGCCAAGTCGTGAACCCGGAGCGACTGATGGTGAACGCTCAATAACCGGTGGCGTTCAAGCCCGTTGCGGGACTGTCCGTTTCCGAATTAGGTCCGACAGGGAGGCCACGGTGCCAGGGTTGATGCCGAGGCGATCACCGAGATAGGCCCAGAAAGAGATCACGTTTT
>CAUYTZ010000434.1:0-3474 GCA_963575695.1 uncultured Gammaproteobacteria bacterium
CCAGCGCTGCCGACCAGATCTGGGGCTTCGCTGGCAATGATACGCTGACCGGCGGCGGCGGCGACGATTGGCTTTCGGGCGGCAGCGGTGGCGACAGCTACGTCTTCACCCGGGGCGATGGCCATGACCTGATCCAGGATCAAGGCAGCGGCAACGATACCCTGGTCGTTCACGGCTATCAGGCCGGGGAGGTTGCCGTCAATCGCCTGTATAAGACCGATGATGGTCTGGTGCTGACCTTTGCCGGCAGCGATGACCGGATTACGATGCTGAATACGCTGGGGACCGGCAGCGCCGACATCATCGAACGGATTTCCTTTGATGACGGCACGGTCTGGACCATGGCCGACGTCAACACGCTCCTGTCCAATCACATTCCGATAGCAGTGTCGGACTCATATTTCACCGCCCTCCAGGACGCAAACACCGTCATCACCGCCGCCAGCCTGTTGCGCAACGATCACGATGCCGATGGCGATCCGCTGCACATCGTCGCCTTGACCGCACCGGATCACGGCACAGTACAGCTTGATGCCGGCGGTAATGTCGTGTTCTTCGCCGGCCATGAGTTCACCGGGCTGACCCGCTTCCGCTATACGGTTTCCGACGGCCGCAACGGCCTGGCCGAAGCGGAGGCCTATGTCCGCATCGACCCGCAGCCGTCGGCCAGGGCCGACGCGGGTCTTTCGACTGCGGAAGACACCCAGATCACGATTTCGGCGGCGCGGCTGCTGGCCAATGACCTTGACGGTGATCTGCTGACCTTGAGTTCGGTCGGCCAAGCCGTGAACGGTGAGGTTTTCCTGGCCACCGGTGGCAACATCGTGTTCAAGCCCACGGCGGATTTCAACGGCAAGGCCAGTTTCGTCTACACCGCAAGCCTGCCGCAGGGCGGAGAAGCCTCGGCCAAGGTTTCGATCGATGTCACGGCGGTCAATGACCCGCCGGTGGCGGTGGCGGATGCCGGGTTTATCACCGCCGAAGGCCAGGCCCTGATCCTCAGCGCTGCGGGACTGGTCGGCAATGACCGCGACGTTGACCGGGATGTGCTGCGTCTGGACTCGGTGTCAAGCGCAGTTGGTGGCGAAGCGGTCCTCAATGCCGATGGCAGCGTCTTGTTTACGCCGACCCGGTATTTCTTCGGCGATGCCTCGTTCATCTACACCGTGACCGACGGCCACGGCGGTACATCCAGGACGACCGCCTCAATCACGGTGACCCCGGTCAATGACCTGCCGGTGGCGGGCAACGATGTCGGTTTCATCTGCGCCGAAGATCAGGGCATCACCCTCGCGGCGGCCGACCTGCTCGCCAATGACGGCGACCCGGATGGCGATCCGCTGGCGATCACCGGCGTCCTGCACGCCACGCATGGCACGGTCGAGTTGCGCCCGAATGCCACCGTCCGCTTCGATCCGGCCAAGGATTATCATGGCCCGGCGGGCTTTGACTATCAAGTGTCGGATGGACAAGGCGGCGTGACTCTGGCCCACGTTGACCTGACCGTGACCCCGGTCAATGATGCGCCTCTGGTGCAGGATGAGATCTTCGAAGGGACGTTGCCGGGGATCGAGGATGAGGGGCTGCGGGTTGATCCGGCCACCTTGCTGGCCAACGACAGCGATCCGGATGGCGACCCGCTCACGATTCTCTCGGTTTCGGACGGGGTGCATGGTTCGGTCGGCTTTGAGGCCGATGGCACCATCCTGTTCACGCCTGACGCGAATTACTTCGGTGCCGCATCATTCAAATACCTGGTCAGCGATAGCCATGGCGATGGCGGGGGAGCCGTCGGTACGGCGAGCATTGATATCGCTGCGGTTCGGGATGGCCCACCGGTGGCCGGCAACGACAATGCGGCCACGCTGGAGGATACCCCGCTGGTCATCCATGCCGCCGACCTGCTGGCCAATGACACCGACATCGACAACAACCCGCTGTCGATTGTCGCGGTTCATCCTCACCGGCTTGGGGATACCGTGTGGATTGAGGACAATGGCGACATCGTTTTCACGCCGAACAAGGATTACTTTGGTACGACGAGTTTTGATTACGTGGTCAGCGACGGCCGCGATGGCACCGATACCGGCCGTGTCGCGGTGGCCGTTGCGCCGGTGAATGATGTGCCGGTCGCGGTTGCCGATGCCGGATCGACCACCCTCGATGTGCCATTTACCCTTCATGTTTCGGATCTGATCGCCAATGACACCGATGTGGAAAACAATACCCTGACCCTGGACTCCATCGGCAACGCCAGTGTCGGCACGGTCTCGGTCCGCGACGGCACCTGGGCGGTTCTGCAGGTGCCGGCCGGTTTCAGCGGTCTGGTCAGCTTCGAGTATCTGGTCTCCGATGGCCAGGGCGGCTCGACAACCGGCGCGGTGACGGTCGCCGTCGCCAACGAAACCGCCACGGTTATCACCGGTACGGCACGCAACGACTTGCTGCTCGGCTCCGATCATGACGAAACCCTGGTCGGTCTGGAGAGTTCAGATCTGATCGATGCAGGGGGCGGTGATGATACGCTTCGCGGCGGCGAGGGCGCGGACCGGCTCGACGGCGGCGACGGTTTCGATACCGCCGATTATTCGGATTCCGCCATCGGCGTGCGCGCTGATCTCAATGCCCGTGTTGGCCAGGGAGGAACCGCGGAAGCCGACGTCTATCTCAATATCGAGGGCGTGTCTGGCTCCACTTGGTCCGACCAGCTTTATGGTGATGCGGGCACCAATGCGCTCAAGGGCAATGCCGGTGCCGATACGCTCGATGGCCGCGCAGGCGACGACCTGTTGGATGGCGGCTCTGGCGATGATGTCCTGATTGGCGGCACAGGTGCAGACAGTCTGTTGGGTGGGGACGGCACTGATACGGCCGATTACGGACAGTCTGGGGAGGGCGTGCGGGTTTCGCTGGCGACCGGTCTGGGTGCAGGCGGCGATGCCGAGGGCGATACGCTGGCTGGGATCGAGGATCTGACCGGCTCTCAGTTTGCGGACAATCTGGAAGGGAATGATGGTGCCAACCGGCTGCTCGGCGGCCGCGGCGACGATAGTCTGCTGAGTGGACGCGGGGACGATATCCTCATCGGCGGCAAGGGCGACGACACGCTGTCCGGCGAGTCCGGTTCGGACACCTATGCCATTCTGCGTGGCGACGGCGACGATGTCGTGCTGGATGCCGGCAATGCTGGCGACATCGATGCGCTGGTGCTGGGGGCGGAAACGCTGGGTTTGGCGAAGGAGCTGCCTCCTGGCCGCTACCCCCGACTTAGCCCGGGCATCACGAACCATGGCCACCGGTGAACCGCTGGTGATCTGGCGCACGGAAACGTGGACCGCCACCGTCCGCGCATCGCCATCCGGATCATGGTCCTTGCCCGGCAGTACGGCGGCGGAAATCGGCAGCGGGGTGTCCTCGGGAGTGCCGGGCTGGTGGGCTGGCGCCGACGGCGTACGGGTGGGGCGCGGGGCCGCG
>CAUYTZ010000435.1:0-2648 GCA_963575695.1 uncultured Gammaproteobacteria bacterium
GAAGACCGTGTTCGCGCCGCCAGCAGCGACCAGTTGGATGAGTGGCTTGACCGGTTCGTCGATGCTCACGAGTTGGCTGATGTCTTCGGCATGGATCAGAAGCATTGATGGGGCGGACTGGCAGGCGCTTGGGATATGAACTTCGGTGACCGAGTTTGCGGCGTCAATGGTTCCAAATCCCACCCGCCTACAAGCGGATTTGAATTGAAACTCAGGTAACCTGGGAACTACGGAGCAACTCAAGTCCTTGAAATTACTAAAGCAGTTTCCGCTTTCTGTCACCTCCGCCCGTCGTTCGGCTCTTCAAAATCGTTGATCAAGACCAAGCGCGCCTATCGGATAATAGTTAGCGGACTGTCCCATCCGCTCAACCAAGCCCTTCTAAATAAACGCTATCAGGCCCGGAATTCCAGACCAAAAGGTCAAAGAATTCCGGGCCTTTGCGCGTCTACCTACGCACTGCCAAAACGACGGATAGGCCGAAATTCCTTCTCTCTCCGGCCCTATTCTCCGATACCTGCGCACTGCCCCAAATTCACTGCGCAGCTTTGCCAACCTGCGCACTATAAATAGAACAATCACTTAGCCATACTGCGCAGGTTCCGAACCTGCGCGCTATTTTTATTGGTGAGTGGAGTTCCGGCAGCGGCTTGTTGCAAACTCAGCCCAATTCAGCATGAGTCCGATCAAATAGTTATTCTGACCTCCGCCTATTCTCTGCGCTCTGGTGCTGCCGCCCGTTTGTTTGTGCCTCAGTTCCATGGGCCGCGCCAGCTTCGATCGCTTGGCCACATGTTCGGCGCTTCCATCGGGTAGTCGGACGGCGGGTTCCATTTGGCCCAGTATTCGGTCGGCGTGAGGCCGTGGTCGGTGCAGAGGTGCGGCTTCAGCATCTTCATGGAACTGAATTTTTGCGTCATCTTCTGAAAAGCGCCCATCGCGGTCGTTAAGCGGGGTCATGCGATTTCCCGATAGCGGACAATGCCAGACTTGATGTGCTTATTGTGCGCGAAGGTACGTAACCGCACGCCCCTTCCATAACCGAGACTCCTTGTCGCATAACACAACTGAAACCTGAAAGACGCCATCCAACAGATGGCATTCTCAGGGCCAGTTATTCTATTTTTTGCCAAAATTTTATAATCACACATCGCAATAAGATGTGGCCCATACAGTCAAGATGCGCTATAAGTCGAATGTAAAGATGATCGGCTTATCCATGTCGAGCGGACTCTGCGGCGCGTGTAAGGACAAAGATGACGACGAAATCCACCGACGAATTCATCCGCGTATCACAATTGGTGTCCCACCTGACCGTGTCGGTCCCCGTTATGATCATGACCCGGGAGCAGGTCGAGCGGATCACGCAGGAAGCGGCCACAGACAGCACGCTCGCTGCGCTGGATCGCGAGTTGCGCGCCAAGTTCAAGGCCGTGACCGCGCCAGAAGACCATGTTCAGATGGCGCAGGCCTACGAGGCCTATTCGGAAGCGTCCTTCTATCTGGCGATGAAGGACCGAGGCGTCGTTCTGGAGCGCACTCCTGGGACCGGCGGCCACCAGGCGAAACGGCCGGACTTCCGATACTCGCACGCGTCCGGCCATCTCTATTTCGAGGTCAAGGCTCTCGAAATCGCCGAGCCACTGCGGCGCCACAAGGAGATCGGTCACGAAGCTTTGGAAATCGCGGCCGAGTTGGATGGGCGAGCTCGCGAACCCGGCGTCCATTTCGGCAAGCCGCACGAAATATCCGGGCATCTGCCAAACGCTGACTCGGTCGCCCGGATCGACGACACGATCCAGAAGATCAGCAACAACATCAAGGCCGGGCAGATCGAATATGGCCCGACTGTGCTTGTCATCGACCTCGGACGCCTCAGCAGCATCGCCCAAGGGCCTTCTGGCCTGTTGCCGGTGTTCTTCCACGAAGCGCCGCCGGCCGAAAGCTGCGTGAGCGGTGAGCTTTGGCAGGTCGCGCTTGGATTGCCGGGTGAACAAATACTGTCGCTCCCTGAGTTCGACGGCAGAAGCAATCTTGCAGGCCATCAGACCCAGACAGGCATTCTGCGACAGTTTCCCACGCTGATGGCGATCACGTTCTTCCTGCCGCGCTGGAGCGACAAGCCTGAATTGCTGACGATCTGGAACGTCGGTTGGAACCAAACGGCGCTCGAGAACGCCTCCACCCTGCAAGAGCACGAGATCGAGGCGGTCCTCCACGGCTATTCAGATGGCCTGAACGACCAACGTAACCAGCTGGGTTGGAAATATCGCGTAAGCCGCTGACTTTCTGATGTTACTGTGCCTCAACCTCTCTACTGGTGGTTCGGGCGATTTTATATTGGGTTTGAACAGATCGACCGGGAGGACGACCGTCAGGACGGACAGCGACCGGCATTGAAGGAGAAAACATGATCGGTCGTGGATCTGAATGGCGGCGCTGGGAGCCGCATATTCACGCGCCGGGCACCGTCCTGAACAACCAGTTCGGCGGTGGCACGCCCTGGGAAACCTATCTCGGCACGCTTGAGACCGTCACGCCGAAGATCGAGGCAATCGCGGTGACGGATTACTATCTGACCGACACCTACCAGACGATCCTGGGGTACAAGGCGGCGGGTCGCCTGCCCAATGTCCAGCTCATCTTCC
>CAUYTZ010000436.1:0-3219 GCA_963575695.1 uncultured Gammaproteobacteria bacterium
GTGTTTGAGTATGCCCGTTGCCGCTATGGCTGTGACGTGTTCGTGGTCGATAGCCTGATGCGCTTGGGCGTCGGCAGCGAGGACTATCAGGGCCAAGAAAAGGCGGTGTTCGAGGTGGTGTCGTGGGCGGTCGAAAAGGGCGTTCACGTTCATCTGGTCGCCCATGCCCGCAAGGAAAACCGGGCCATGGGAGCCGCCCACGCCATCCCCGACGCCGAAGACGTGAAGGGCACCAGCGAAATCGCCAGCAACGCGGCCAATGTGCTCGGGATTTGGCGCAACCGCAAGCTTGAGGACGAAATCAGGCAGGCCAATGAAGCCGCCGCCAAGGGCGATGGCATCGCCGAACTGAAGCTCCGGGAACTGGCCGACAAGCCGCCGGTGGTCCTGAACATCGCCAAACAGCGCAACGGTGATTTTGAAGGCCGGGTTGGGCTGTGGTTCAACACCGAAACCTACCAGTACCGCAGCGCCCATGACCACCGCGACGGGCGGAAATATCTGCCCGAAGCCAGGGCCGCATGAGTGCCGCCCTCGCATATGCCCCGCCCGGCTGCTCAGGGACTCGCTGGGTGGTTGCTGGTCGCGGAGTGCGGACAGTATTCAGACCGCATTCAGCGGCCTCTGGAGGGGTTGGAAACCGGCCGGGTGTCAGAGCCGCAACGGCGCTTTCTCGATGCCGTTAGCCGGGCCAGCGGTTTGGCTGGCGTGGTTCGCTCGCCGGACGAGGCCATTCAACAAGTGGGGATAATAACGCCATGACCGACGCGGCAGACAGATGGACGGTTCGGGGTATCTCGCGTACAGCACAGCGCACGGCGGCGGACTTGGCAGTCAAGGCGGACGTAACGCTCGGGCAGCTCATCACGCGCCTGATTGAGCAAGCGGCGGACTCGGCGGACGTGCCGCCGGGTGCGCTGGTGGGGCTACGGGGCCAGATTGAGGCAATCTACGCCAAATTGTCAGACAAGGCGGACGTGGCAGCCGTTGACGGCTTGGCGTTGCGGGTGCTGACACTTGAAACCCGGTTGCCCCGTCCGCATCACCGGGACGCGATCGAAGAAAACGGCACCGTCGCCGGAGTCGTTCAGGAACTCGCTGGGATGGCCGAAACCATTTCCGGCACCAAAACAGGGAACGAGTCCCAGACCGCACCCAGCGAGTCCCAGAACGGCCGCACGGGACATCTGACGAGGCGGCGCTGGCTGACCGGCGAGACTAAGGCCGAACGCAACGCTGAAATTCATCGCCGCCGGGCTGACGGTCAGTCGGTCAAAGACGTTGCCGCAGCGCTGGGGCTGTCGCGGGCGACCGTGGTCAGGGCGGGGGCGTGTGATGAACGCTGATGCCGCTTTCCGCATCGTGGAAATCGCCTTTCAACGCGCACCCGATGATGACGCGCGGGCAAAGGTTCTGGCTTCATGGATGGCGGGTTTCATTTTCAGCAAGAACGACGCCCCGCCGTCGGCTCGTGCCGTCGCGCCGAAAGAACCCGAACCGCTGCCACCCCCACCGCCACCAAAGCCGGACCCTGCCGCCAAGCTTGGGCAAACCCGAAAGCGGGTACTCGACGCGATCCGCGCGGCTGCCCGCGAGGGCGGAACCGCCCGGCTGCCGGCGTTGGTCCGCGCAACCGGGCTTCCCGCCGAAGATGTTACCAAAGCACTTGATGGCATGATGCTTGATGGCTCGATTGTCGCCGAAGGCACAGGCCAGCAGAAGAGCTTTTTTCTCACAATGAAGGACAAATAACCATGCCGTACGTTGCATCAAGCCGACGCGGGGTGGGGATTGATCCCAAGACCACCAGCGCCGCCGATATCCGCGCGGCGCTGGATAAGGCTGGGCGTGGCGATGCCGGGCCGGGCGGGATGTTTCAGGGGGAGTCTGGAACGTCCATCGTTTCCGCCCTCCATGAAATAGCTTCTGGCGCGGATGAAGCTACCGTTTCTGGGCTAAGGCCTGACCTTGCTCAATATGGCGGCACAACAGATGTCTCGTTCATCTGGGGTGATAGCAAGAAAGGCATTCTTCATATTGGGAGCAAGCGCGGGCTTGGTACGGTTATTCGGGTTATTCGGGCGGTAGAGCTTGGTAACGTAACGAAATTTATTGAAGCCAAGAAAACCATTCATGTTGAACATGATGGCGCTGAAGCCGTGCTTTCTCTCGATGAGCACGGGAGCAAGAAAACATGGCTATTGACGGGATGGGAGATTGGTAAGCCCGATGCGCGTGGCGAGGTTGGTACTCACTCCACGGCTATGCAGGGCACCCCTACGTTTAGTCGTGATGCTCTGGGAGCGGGCTTGAGAGACATTATCTCTCTTAATAACGGCCCTGTCACGGGAAAAATCGGTGGGTCTGATCTGCTTCAATCCGCCCCAGCCGGCGCGCGCGGCAGTTTCCGGGTCGAGGACGGACGGGCGATCATCAGCCTGTTCGCCAAGGCCGACGCCAGCACCTTTTTGCATGAAACCGGCCACAAGTGGCTGTTCGACCTGATCGCCGATGGCGAGCGGCCGGGTGCGCCGCAAGCGCTACGCGCTCGGTCCAGAGCATGAGGGACGGAGCGCGCGGGTCGACTGGGTTACTTTGAGTAACCGAGTCCTTGAACGTCCGCAGTTCCGCACCCTTGAGTT
This sequence comes from uncultured Gammaproteobacteria bacterium, assembly GCA_963575695.1. Classification (GTDB taxonomy): domain Bacteria; phylum Pseudomonadota; class Alphaproteobacteria; order Azospirillales; family Azospirillaceae; genus CAUYTZ01. The sequence continues at coordinate 2,643 of CAUYTZ010000436.1, forward strand.
TGAAGAGGTGGACGCCCTCCTCGAATCGCTCTGGATTGCGGCTGTGGTTGACCTTGATGTTGTTCGGCTCGGTACCGAATGCCTTCGCGAGCCGCTCGGTGGTCATCACCGGCCCGGAACCGCAGCAACCCTGGTCGGGATCAACTGCGCGATGATGCGGCTCTGTTCCTCAACCCGGCCCTTCAGTTCCACCACGTCCAGGTGGTCGAGGATGATGGCTTGACCGGCCTTCAATTCGGTCACGTCGGCTTTCACAACCGCAACGTCAGCCGCCACGGCTGCGATATCGGCCTTCAGTTCCGTTCGCACGGCGGCTATCTGCCCGGTCAACTTGGCGTCAAAGCGCGCAATGTCCGCCTTCAGTTACGTTCGCACGGCGGCTATCTGCCCCGTCAACTTGGCGTCTACCGCGGCTATCTGCCACGTCAGGTTCTGAGCCAGTTGCAGGAGATCGACGGCATCAGTCTGCAGAGTGCGCCCTGTCGTTTTGTCCGCTATCTGCTTTCGCCAAACGCCCCAGCAACTCGATCACCAATGTCCGCAACTCAGCGGCGGACATGGCTTCAAGATCAATCGA
>CAUYTZ010000437.1:0-26211 GCA_963575695.1 uncultured Gammaproteobacteria bacterium
AGACCGACGCGAAGCCGCAGCCGCCCCGGTCTTCGGCCGGCGGTGCCAGCGGCGCTGGGGGGCCACGGCCGCCTCGGCGCACACCGGATATGTCCGCAGCGGTGGAGATGAACGGTTCGGTCAAGTGGTTCAACGCCGACAAGGGCTTCGGCTTCGTCGCCGCAGACGACCAGGGCAAGGATGTGTTCGTCCATGTCTCGGTGCTCGGCGCGGGCGTGGTCCGGTTGGCCGAGAATCAGGCGGTGTTGATGCGCGTGATCGAGACCCCCAAGGGCCGTGAGGCGGTGTCGATCAGCCTGCTTGAGGACTAAGAACGGGTGGATGGTTGTTATTGGAGGGGTGTTTCGCACCCCTCCAAACCTTCCTGGTCAGGAGCCTATCGCGACATAGGGAGAATCGGTCATGACCTTGGCCCGTTCGTGCCTTGGCGCTGCGGACCGGCTCCTCAGTCCGGCCCTCTCGGCGCTGTTGACCTGGTTCATCCTGTGGTCGGCCGCGACTTCGGCTGATGTCCGAGCCGAAGTCATTACCCTGCGTGCCGACAAGGGCTGTCCCTATGTCTGCGATCCGGCTGCGGATCATCCCGGCTATGCGGTCGAGGTCGCGCGCGAGGTGTTTACCGCCCTCGGTTATACGCTCGATGTCCAACTGACCGCCTGGGAGCAAGCCCTAAGTGAAGCGAAACAGGGGCGGATCGATGGCGTGATCGGCTCGTCGGCGGTTCCCGGGCGTGGACTGATCTATCCGGTTGAATCGATCGGGATTGCCTTCAATGTTCTGGCGGTCCGCAAGGGAGAGCGCTTCGCCTATCGCGATGCCTCGTCCCTGGCCGGACACCGGCTGGGCGCGATTGCCGGCTACAGCTATGACCCTGAGATCGTTCTTTACCTCAAAGCCCATGTCGGTGATCCGGCGGCGGTTCAGGTTACCTCCAACAGCGATGACGCCCTGGACATCAACTTGCGCGCGCTGGTTGGCGGCCAACTCGATGTGATGATCGACGACGCCAACGTGATCATCGCCAAGCTGGATCCGCTGGGTATCCGTGATCGGATCGAATTCGCCCACCGCTTCGATGATGACCCCCTGTTCATCGGCTTTTCCGCCGCACGGCCCACTTCGGCGTTGTATGCCAGGGCGTTGTCGGACGGGATCGTCAGATTGCGCGGCACCGGCGGGCTGGAACGGATTCTAGCCCGTTACGGCGTTCCGGATTGGCGTTGACCAGCGCCGATTGAAGTCTCTGAACATATTTTTAGGAAAATTCTGATTGCTGCACTACATAAGGGGTGACCGGGGCAAAGCCCTGGTCGGGGGTAGGGGTGCCCCCCCGGAAACCGGTGTGTTAATCATTAGGCTTGACGGGAAAGTCATTGGACCATGAGCGCAACCTCGTCACCCCTTGCCGAAACCTGCATTCCTGCGGGCACGGTTCAGGCTTATGGCATGGTGCTGGTTCTGGACCCAACATCTCTGACCGTATGTCAAGCGAGCGGCAACGCGCAGGATTTCATCGGGTTCGCCGCCAAGGCGGTGGTTGGGTTGCCGTTGGCCGAGGTGATCGGGCGGGATGCGGCGGCAAGCTTGCGAGCGGCCCTGGATGAGGCTCCGGAGGCGTCACAACCGTGCCTGGAGCGGCCAAGCCTGAAGCGGTTGATTGCGATTGGCGAATCGGAACTGCATGTTACCCTGCATCGCCATGATGGAGCGGTGTTGCTCGAAGCCGAGCGTCCCGCACCGCCAGCACGGAACGCTGGCAGTTACGAGCGGCGGGTGGCTGATTTCACCCTGGCCGTGGCCAAGGTTGACAATGGCTTCCTGCTTGCCCGCTTAACCGCAGAGGCGCTGGCCGAGATCACCTGCTATGACCGGGTTATGATTTATCGCTTCTTGCCCGATTGGTCGGGCGAGGTGACGGCGGAGGTTCGCAACGGCGCCGGCTCCAGCTATCTGGGCTTGCGCTTTCCCCATACCTGCTTTCCCGAACACAGCCGCGACTATTATCGTCGGTACGACCTGCGCCTGATCGCCAACGTCGATGGCGAACCCGTGCCGCTGCTGCCCGCCCGCCACCCAGACACCGACACGGGAACCGATCTGGGGCCGCTGTTACTGCGCTCCGGCTGTGCGGCCAATATTCACAATATGCGCGCGATGGGCGTCAGTGCTACGCTCCACGCGGCTCTGCGCACCGGCGGTCGGCTATGGGGGCTGGCGGTCTGCCATCACAGTAGCCCGCGCCTGCCGACGCTACGCGAGCGTCTCGCCGTGACCACGATCACCAAGGCGGCTTCGTCGGCGTTGGAGCGGATCGAACTGGCCGATCTTCTTGAAACCGAACGGCAAGTGGCGCGGCGGCTGGCCGGGCTGGAGCGCTCGGTCGCCAGCTCGGACAACATCATCCGGGCCCTGATTGATGGCGATCCCGGCCTGCTCGATTTGGTTTCAGCCGATGGTCTGGCGATTCGCCATGGCCGTTCGGTGGTGTCGTGCGGGCTGACCCCTGATCCGGAGTGGCTGCCGCGCCTGTTCGATGCGATCGAGACCCAGGCGGAGCAGGGTGTGGTCGCGATCGAGTGTCTGGCCAACCTGGACCCGGCTGCGGCCGAATTCCGCGAGACCGCATCCGGTATGCTGGCCACGTTCATCAATTACGATCCACCGGTGGTGGTCGCGGCATTCCGACGTGAAGTGGTGCATGAGGTGCTGTGGGGCGGCGATGCCAATGCCACTCCTGGCGAGTCGTCCCGGCTCAGGAGCGTGGACAAGGCCGGTGCTCCGGCGCGCTCGTTCGCCCAGTGGCGCGAAACCGTTACCGGGCGCTGCCGGCCATGGGAACCGGAAGCGCTGGTGGCCTGGGGCAGCCTGCCAACTTGGCTCGCCTCGGCCCACGGCGGCTATGACCAACTGGTGGCGCTGCTCGGTTCCGATATCGAAGTTATGACCTTTCCCGAGGTTTTTAACGACCTGCTCGCCCATGTCCTGCTTAACACCATCAACGGGCCAGCGCTGATCGCGGGTCTGCGCGGTGACGCCGCCTTCGCGCCCACCGAACTGCGGGTGCGCACGACCAACCGCGCCTTTCGCCAATTGTTCAAGATCGATGCTGAGACGGTGGCCGGGCTGCCGCTGGCGGAGGCGTTGAACCGGGTTGGCCTGGACGGAAGCAGACTGGTTGCCGGCCAATCGGGGCAAGAAGAAAGCGTGACTCTGATCGCCGCCGGGGCGGGCGAACGGACCTTGACCATCAGCCAACGCTGGCTGTTCCGTCTGACCACGCCCGACCGGCAAGAGGCCTGTTCGTTGTGGTTGTTCGACGATACCACCCGCTGCCGGCGGGTGGAATTGGCCCTACGCACGGCGCGCGATCATGCGGAGGCTTCCAGCCGGGCCAAGACCGAGTTCCTGGCCAACATGAGCCATGAAATGCGGACGCCGCTGAACGCGATCATCGGCTTTTCCGAAATCATGTGTGCGGAGTTGTTTGGTTCTATGTCTTCTCCAAAATACAAGGAATATGTCCGCCACATTCATTCCGCCGGCGAACACCTGCTTAAAGTTATCGGTGATATCCTGGATATTTCTAAGATCGAAGCCGAGCGCTATGTCCTCGAAGAGCAGACCATCAACCTACCCGACACCATCGACACCATTTGCGCCCTGATGCATGAGGAAGCCGGGCGTAACGGCCTGAGGTTGATGGAAGAGATTTCCTCGCAATCGCTTTATCTTCAGGCTGATGATCGTGCGCTCAAGCAGATCCTGCTCAATCTTTTGTCCAATTCGATCAAGTTCACGCCGGCGGGAGGCGTGGTGATTTGCCGGGCGATGGCGCTGGACAGCGGTGCGATCGCGATCGAGGTTCAGGACACCGGCATCGGCATTCCCGAAGAATACTTACAGCGCGTGCTTGATCCGTTCATTCAAGTTCACTCTACCCAGACGCGCAGAGTCGGCGGAACCGGGCTGGGGTTATCGCTGGTCCGAGCGCTGGCGCATCTGCATGATGCGGTGGTCACGCTCAACAGCCACCCAGGAAAGGGCACTGTGGTTCGGATAACCTTTCCGCCCTGGCGGATGGTGCCGGAAGAGGCGTGGCTTGACCGAATGCTGGGCAACACGGGGTAACATCAAGTGGGTCCAGGGCAACGCCCCGGTCGCCGAAGGCTGACTTAAGGCCTCGCCAAAGGCTTATACTTAAGGCTTGGACAGCATCTCCAGGAGCGCCGCTTCTGAACGCTCAACCAGCGCCGCGACACTGAAATAGTTGAGGATTCTCGCCCGTGCCGCTGCGGCCAACGCCGCCGGATCGAGGGCCCGTCGTTCCAGTAGCCGCAACAGCGCCGCAGCCAGCGCCTCGGCATCCCCGGGCGGCACGATTTCGCCGGTCACGCCGATGATCCGCCGGGCGTCGCCGACTTCGGTCGCCACGCACGGCACGCCGCAAGCCATCATCTCCGCCAGTGCGTTGGAAAAGCCCTCGCCAAAGGCCGAGGCCGAACAACCAAGATCGAATCCGGAATACACTGCCGGCATGTCGTCGTGAGGGCCAGCCCAAATCAGCCGCCCGTCCAGACCCAAGGCGTGGCCACAGTCGGCTAAGTCGGCGCGATAGTCGGCCGGGCCATCACCGACGCAGACGAAGCGGGCCCGTGGTTCTCGCGCCGCAACCAGGGCGGCAGCGGCCAGAAAGGTTGGGTGGTCCTTCATCGGGTCAAGCCGCGCCGGCAGCCCGATCACCACCTGATCCTTGTCAAAGCCCCAGGCGGTGCGAACGCGGGTGCGGGGTGCGGCCTCGCCGCTAAAACGGGGTGCGGCCTCGCCGCTAAAACGATCGGTATCGATACCGTTGGCGATGACCCACAGCCGATCGCTGGGAAAACCCTGGTCGCGGGCGTGCTCGGCTCCAGCGGCGGAATTGGCGATGATCAGATCCGCCCCGGCGGCTAGGCACCGTTCGGCGGCGTAAAACAGCCGCGATAGCCAATCGTAGCGGCTGGTGAGCATGTTGGAGGCGCGCACCCCCCACACAACCTTCAGTCTGGGCTTGAGTCTGGGTCTAAGCCCAGAAACCAGCGGCCGGCACAGCGTGGCCAGAACATTGGGTACGGGAAGATAGCCGTGGACCAAATCCGGGCGCTCTGCGCGCAACAGACGCACCAGTCGGACCAAGAAGCCCAGCACATCCCAGCGTCCGCTTTTGCCAATCACGATCAGCGGCACCCCGGCCGCAACCAGATCCGACTCCAGTGCGCCACCACCATAGAATGTGGCGACCTTGACCTGATGACCGCGCGCCGCCAGTCCGGCGGCCAGTGTGACCAACTGCCGCTCGGCCCCACCGCGACTGAGTTGCCGGGCCAGAAAGATCAGTTTCATTCAAGTACCCTCCCCGGAGGGTACACTGACATCAAATCAAGGGACCATACAACCGGGGGCTTCGCCGCCCGAACCCCCGACCAGGGGGTCGCCCTGGACCCAGCAGGAGCATGAAGGCCCCTGGCCCCACTTTATTTGGGATGAAACGCATTAAGTTGTTTCTTGGTCGGTTTGTCTCAGAGCTGACCTCTTGGAGTTTACAATCCGCCAGGCTTCTATCATATAAAAACATGTACGGAGGCGACGCCTCGACGGTTATGATAGGGTGAGGTGTCAAGGGTACCTCGTGTGACGGCAGCCTTATCGTGGCGTCACCATTGAGGCTGGGCGTCTTCTCGACGCCTGAGATGGATCGGGAGGTATGCTCCTGAAGGGTGGGAATCATGGCCACGCGCAATGTTAATTATTTCGGAACCTTTCTAGACTCGATGCAGTCGGGGTCTGGGCAGTCGGGGTCTGGCAGCGCTTCGCGGAGAGAGCCAATTTCCCGAAGCTATCGTGACGAAGAAGCGTCTTGGGAGCCGGCACGGATTTCGATCGCATCGGATCCGCTGAATGAAATCGTGAAAGCTTTGGCCGAGAAGGAGGAACTTGGAGCCAAAGATTTGGTTTCTCTGACTGGCGGGTCGCTGTCGACATTCATTGAGGCATCTAAGCAGCTTGCGAAACTTGGTTTCGTGGATGTGTCTCCGACCTATACTTTGCGTCTAACCGATCAAGGCCGGGAGTTGGCTAGTGTTCTGCGGGAGGCGCTCTCTGCCCGAGCCAATGGTGAACCATGATAGAAGGACTATGGCGGCGAACGTCAGAGTTTTTGGGCGCGGCCAAGGTGGTTCGCCCACTTCAGAGACGACAGGATAGCGGTTCAGGCTTTTGTTTGCTTGGGGTCGGATTATTCGTTCTCGTGGCAGCAACTTATTTGTTACCGACAGCTAATGAAGATTGGAAGGCCGTTGCTGAGCTGGTCGTGGTCGCGGCTTTCGGTGGACTGGTTGGGTACGGGGAACTGGTCTCGCGATACCGAGACAGCGTGTCCAGGCTTTTGGCGTCATGGCCGGCGAGCGCGTACATTCTCGTTAACGTTGCCGCCAGCCTCTGTGCATTGCTGATTGTGCAACGTACTGAGGCGCTCAACGACGCTCATCCACGGTGGTTTTATGAGGTTTTGCTGGCTAGTTTCGGCTCCGCAGCCTTTTTTCGGACGGCGGTCTTCACTGTCCGGGTTGGTAATACCGATATTGGTGTTGGCCCCAGTGTCGTCTTGAAATCATTGCTGGATGCGGCTGACCGCATGGTTGATCGCGATCAGGCCCAGGATCGGGCTGTGGATGTGGCCAACATAATGCGCGATGTTGATTTCGACAAGGCGCGGACGGATCTCCCGGCTTTGTGCTTTGTGCTGGTGCAAAACTTGGCAGCGGAAGAGCAAAAGGACGCCGCCGAGCAAATTAAAATGCTTCATCAGGGCGTGAAGGATGGGACACCTGGAGGGAAATCTATCCTTCTCGGCGCTTATCTACTTCGCATTGTGGGGCCTGACGTGCTGGAGGGGGCCGTCGCGGCGCTCGGCGACAACATCAAGATTACGAACGGGTAATCAGCTCCGGTTGGTTGACGGAGCGCGATCATTGGAAGATCAGCTTCCACTGCCCGCATTGGTCCGGTTCGCCAGCAGTCCGTGGCGCACGACGTTGATGTGGCCGCGCAGATTGTAAAGTTGATCGACGAAGCCAAGTGGAATCGGCAGGCGGTTGACGGCATCTTGGATGAGGTCAATCTTGCGGATTGTTTCGGCGATCTGGTCAGGAGCCGAGTGGGTATAGACTTCGGCGTCTACTTTCACCAACTCGCTATACCAATAGAAAAGCCGACGCCGGATTCGCCAAGTGTACAGGGCCTGGGCCCCGCGCACCGCAGGCAACAGAATGCCGATTGCCGGCAGCAGCATGACCATCAAGCGATCGACCAGAGTCGCGAGCCAGAATGGCAGATAACGCTGAAGAAACGGCGAACCGGATTTGTAGACGTGTACGGCGTCGAGCGACATCGGGAATTCCTGATCGTTCGCGATCGGGAAGCTGCCGGCCCGCTGGAAGATACCGGCCTCGCCGTTGGCGTTCAGCTTGGGCTGACGGTGGATGCTGACCGCAGCCTGGGTCAGCAGGTTGGCCAGCGCCGGATGCAGATCCTCCTTGATCACCAGCCCGGTGGTCGTCGCCAGCATCTGCGTGTCGGCAGGCGGTATGTCCCGGGCGAAATCGACCACGCCCTCCTTCAACTCGACTCGCAGAAGGAAGGGGAAACGCTGGACATAGGCATCGGCCTGAACCACATTCATCAGGCGAATTTTCGGGTTATCGAACAGACGCTTAACCGTTCGCGCTTCCGGGGCCAGCACCAGCACGCCAGCGTCGGCTTTGTTCTGGTCGAGCGCCTCGACGTAATCCGGCAACCCCATGGTGATCAGGGTCGCGGTGTCCTTGGTTACGCCGCTGGCGGCGAGCAGGCGCGTGGCCAGCGCCGCGGTTCCGCTTCCGGCGGGGCCGATCAGGACACGCTTACCGACCAGATCGGTCAGCCTTTCCAGCTTTGCCTGCCCCTGATAGAAAATCCACACCGGTTCATGGAAGATGCGACCGAGCGAGCGCACGTCTGGGGCGTCGTTGCTGTTGGCGAGACCGCCCTGAAGAAAAGCGGCGACGACATTTGAATTCGGGTCTTTAATCAGGTCCAGATTTTCCATCGAGCCGCTGGTTTCCCGCACTTTCAACTCGATCCCACTTTCGGCGAGAACTTGGCGGTAGCGCTGCGCAGTTTCATAATAAGGGCTGCCCTTGGCGGCCGCCGCGATGGTTATTTCCTTGGGCGGTGCGGGCGTGACAAACTGTGCGGCGATCCAGAACGCGGCCAGAACGACCAGAATCGCCGGCCCCGCGACCAGGGCCAACTCCCGCACTTGAGCCATACTAAGTTTGCCGCGCATTGATAACGCCCGATCAAGGAGGGGATAGTTCGCGATGGATAATATCAGAAATCGCCATCTTGCGCGACAGTTGGCAGCGGTCCTGATTATGGCCGCAACCCGTGACCATACGGACTTGGCAAACGCATCGGTTTCCGGTTAAAGGAAACGGCCCTTCGATTATGGCTGATGTGCTCCCGGGGGGGTGTCGTTAAGGAAACCACACACATGAACATGGCGATTACGGGCAAGACCGGCAGCCGGTCTTTGATGTCTGGCAACGAGGCGATTGCCCGCGCGGTGTGGGAAGCCGGGACCAAAGTGGCCACCGCTTATCCCGGCACGCCTTCGACCGAGATTCTGGAAACGCTGGCGTTCTATCCGGAACTGCACGCCGAATGGTCGGTCAATGAAAAGGTGGCGCTGGAAGTGGCGTTCGGTGCCAGCATGACCGGGGCCCGCGCCTTTACCGCCATGAAGCATGTTGGGATGAATGTCGCCTCAGACCCGCTGATGACGATTACTCTGACCGGGGTCAAGGGTGGGCTGGTGATCGCGGTCGCCGATGATGTCGGTATGTCCTCGTCACAGAACGAACAGGATTCGCGCTTCTGGGGCCGCTTCGCGCATTTGCCGATTCTGGAGCCGATCGACTCTCAAGAAGCCTATGACTTCACCAAGTTCGGGTTTGAACTGTCAGAAAAGTTCGAAACCCCGGTGATTTTGCGTCTGACCACCCGTGTCTGCCACGTTAAATCGGTGGTCACCACCGGCCAGCGGGAAGAGCGGGAAGCCCCCGGTTTCAAGTTGGAGCCGTCGCGCTGGGTGATGGTTCCGGCCTATGCCAAGAAACGCCTGGGCCTGATGCTGGAGCGTGAAAAGGCTCTGGCCGCATACAGCGAAACCAGCGACTTGAACACGGTCGAAGTCGGCAGCGACTCCCGGGTTGGGTTTGTGGTCTCCGGTCCGGCCTATCTGCATCTGCGCGAAGTGTTTCCGTCCGCGCCGGTGCTCCGGCTGGGCCTGAGTTGTCCGCTGCCGGTTGAAAAGATCCGCGCTTTCGCCGCCAGCGTGGACAAGCTGGTGGTGATCGAGGAAACCGAACCGCTGGTTGAGCGGGAATTGCACGCCGCCGGTATCGCCGTTCATGGCAAAGACATCTTGCCCCGTACCGGCGAATTGACCGCCGATGTGGTCGGGCCGGCGATTCGCAAGCTGTTGGGCGAACCGGAACCGGCGGTGCCGGCAACGGCGGCCAAGGCCAATGTCTTCCCGCGCCCGCCGACGCTGTGTTCGGCCTGTCCGCACCTGGGCATCTATCATGCGCTCTACGCCATGCGCCGCCGGGTGATCATCACCGGCGACATCGGCTGTTACACCCTGGGTGCCGGCCATCCCTGGAACGCGCTCGACTGCTGCATTTCCATGGGTGCCTCGATGGGTATGGCGCTGGGTGTGGACAAGGCTCGCGGCAAGGCCGACCAGAAGAAGGCCGTGGTCGCGGTGATCGGCGATTCCACCTTCCTGCACATGGGCATTCAAGGTCTGCTCAACATTATTTATAACCGCGGCAACGTTACCGCGCTGATTCTGGACAACCGCACCACCGGCATGACCGGCGGCCAGAACCACGCTGGCACCGGCCGCGATTTGCATGGTGAACCGGCACCGAGTGTTGATTTCGTCCGTCTGGTCGAGGCGCTAGGGATTAAGCCGGAACGGATTCGCACCGTCGATACCTATGAACCAGAAACCCTGTTCAAGGTCTTGCGTGAAGAAACCGCGATTCCGGAACCGTCGGTGATCATCACCAACCGGCCGTGCGTGCTGATCGGCCAGTTTGAACGGCAGATGCCGTTTCAGGTGATCGACGATTCTTGCACCGGGTGCAGTAACTGTATGGACATCGGCTGTCCGGCGATTTCGGTGCGCAAACGCGAAACCGAAACCATCGACGGCGAAGACTTCAATCTGGTCTTCACCACCATCGATTCGATGGCTTGCACCGGCTGCAAGATTTGCGTCGCGGTGTGCCCGTCGAACGCGATCCTGCCGGTGGGAGGCGCGAAATGAGCCCCACCGCAGGAGCCAAAGGCGTGAAGAGTGCGATCAATATCCTGGTCGTCGGCATCGGCGGCCAGGGGGTGATGACTGCGGCGGAGATCCTGGCGCAGGCCGCGATCGATCATGGCTTTGACGTTAAGAAATCCGAAATCGCCGGCATGGCCCAGCGTGGTGGGGTGGTGACCTCACATGTTCGGATCGGGCCACGGGTGTTGTCGCCGGTGATCATGCCGGGTTGTGCCGATCTGCTGGTTGCGTTCGAAGAGGCCGAGGCCTTGCGCTGGGCGGATCAGGTTCGTTCCGGCGGTCAGGTGGTGGTCAACACTCAGCGGCTGGTGCCGCTGGTGGTCTCGGGTGGCCTGTTCTCCTATCCCGATGATCCGGTCGGGCAGATGCGCGCCGCCGGCTTGAGCGTGCATGCCATCGACGCCGCCGCGATCGCGCTGGGCTTGGGCGAGCGGCGGCTGATCAATACGGTCATGCTGGGCGCGATCGCCGAGTATTTGCCGTTTACGCCGACCGATATGGAAGAGAAGATCGTGGAACGATTCAAGGCGCGCAAGCCGGCGTTGGCTTCAGTCAATCGCTTGGCGTTCCAGGCCGGGCGGCGGGCGGTGGCTGAGGCCGCAGCCGCAACCGGAGTCGCAGCCTGAAGTCATGACTTTACAGCAAAGGGTTAGCGGGTATGGCTCATAAAATCGTGGCTGAAGATTGTACCGGATGCGGTGCCTGTGAGGAGGTGTGTCCGAGCCACGCAATTTCGCCCAAGGGCGACGTGTACATTATCAACCCAAAGAAATGCACCGACTGCAAGGGCAAGTTCGAGACTTCGCAGTGCGTCGAGTCGTGCCCAGCCGATTGCATTTTTCCGGTCTGATCAACCGGGGGCCTAGAGGCCCCTGAACCCACTTTCCTTAGAACTGCCGTCCGGGCTGGCGGCAGATGACAACCATGCTATAATGCGGTTGTCATCCTCTGTAATCCCACTTCGATTTTCCAGCAGAGCGAGCCGCTCCATGACCATATTTGTCACCGGCGCCACCGGCTTTATCGGGTCGGCGGTGGCTCGTCAGTTGCTGGCGGCCGGAAAGGTGGTGCGGGTGCTGGTTCGCGCTGGCAGCGACCGTCGCAATCTGGATGGCTTGGCGGTCGAAACCGTCGAGGGTGACTTGAACGACCGCCGGTCGTTGGAACGTGGCTTGGCCGGGTGTCGGGGGCTGTTTCATATCGCCGCCGATTATCGGCTGTGGGTGCCCGATCCGGACACGATTTACCGGACCAATGTTGATGCCACGCGAACGTTGATGGAAGCGGCCCTGGCCGCTGGGGTGGGCCGAATCGTTCATACCAGCAGCGTGGCCACGCTTGGCTTGCACGCCGACGCCACCCCGGCCGATGAGACCTCGCCGGTGACGCTGGACGACATGATCGGCCATTATAAGCGGTCCAAGTTTCTGGGTGAAGAGGTGGTGCGGACCATGGTTGCCGAGCGGGGCTTGCCGGCGGTGATCGTCAATCCCTCCACCCCGGTTGGCCCGGGTGACATCAAGCCGACTCCGACCGGGCGGATGATCGCCGATGCCGCCGCCGGGCGGATGCCGGCCTATGTCGATACCGGGTTGAATATCGTTCATGTCGAGGATGTCGCCGCCGGCCATCTGTTGGCGTTCGAACGCGGCCGGATCGGTCAGTGTTATGTGTTGGGTGGCGATAATCTAAGCTTGCGCGATATTTTGCATGAAATTGCTCGCATCACCGGCCACGCCCCGCCACGGCTGCGTCTGCCCCATGCCGTGGTCTTGCCGATCGCGCTGGTGGTCGAAGGCTGGGCCCGGCTGACCGGGATGCGCGATCCAATGGTCACGCTGGATGGGGTGCGCATGGCGCGCAAGCACATGTTCTTCACCTCGGCCAAGGCGGAACGGGAACTGGGCTATCGCCACCGCCCCGCGCCGGAGGCATTGCAGGACGCAATTGACTGGTTTCGTCTCAGAGCTTGAAAAAGAATCAAATGACAGCCCGGGAGTCTCGATTGGGCGACAGCCCGGGAGTCTCGATTGGGCGACAGCCCAATCGCTTTAGGCTAGGAAGACCGAATCATGAGCGACGTCTTCCCCCGGTCCCTGGTCGATGATCCGCTGTCGGTCACAGAATTCGTCCGCGTCGGGTTGGCCGGCTGGCGGCTGGTGGTGGTCAGCACCGTGTTCGCCGTGGTCGTGGCGGCGGCGGCGCTGCGGCTGGGACCGGCCGAATACACCGCTCAGACCGTGCTCGGCCCAACCGCGCGCCAGGGCATGGCCGCGATGGGAGGGCGGGCCCCTTCCGCCTGGCGCGATGTGGTTTCGATCGACATGGTTGAATACGGCGGTGCCGATGAAACGCTGTCGGATTTCTCTCGCTTCATCCAGTTGCTGATCTCGGCCCCAGTGGCCGAGCGTCTGGCTGCGACGCCGGGACTGGTTCAGAACTTGTTTCCCGAACGGTGGGATGGCGTTTCCGCCACTTGGCATACGCCGGAAGGTGTGTCGGGTTGGCTGCGGGCGGCGTTGTTCCGTTTGGCCGGGCGTGAGGACTGGATGGTGCCCGATCCCGAACAGATCGTCCGCCATTTGCGTCGGCATGTGGTGATCGAAGGCATCGGCACCACGCCGATGCGCCGGCTGACCTTTCGCCATCACGACCGCGGCTTTGCGATTGAAGTCTTGAGCCGGCTGGTGGCGGCCACCGATCAGCACCTGCGTGCCGAAGCGGTTCGGCGCGGCAAAATGCAGATTGAACATCTCAAGCTCCGCCTGGCGAGTGAAGTTAACGTCGATCACCGCAGCGTGTTGATTAGCCTGCTGGCTGAACGCGAGCGGATGGCGATGATGATCGAACCCGAACTGCCGTTCGCCGCCGATGCGATCGAGCCGGCCGGAGCCCCACGGCAAGTCGATTGGCCCAATCCGCTGTTGGTGCTGTCGCTGGCCGCTGTGATTGGCCTGGGTCTGGGCGTGATGCTGGTCTACGGCCGCTCGGCCTGGACCGAACATTGCTTCCGGCGTCGCAAAGTGGGCGACCGCTGATGGCCGGTTCGATTCCGGTGACGGTGGTGATTCTGACCCGCAACGAGGCCGTTAATCTGCCCGCCTGTCTGGCACCGCTGGCGCCCTTCGGCCAAGTGGTGGTGGTGGATTCCGCCAGCACCGACGACACCGCCGTTATTGCCAGCACCTGGGGGGCAGAGGTGGTGCGGTTCGAGTGGAACCAGCGTGCGCCGAAGAAGAAGCAATGGTGCCTGGAAAACCTGACTTTCCGCCACGACTGGGTGTTCTACGTCGATGCCGACGAACGACTGAGTGCGAAACTGGTGGCGGAAATCGCGATTTTGTTTTCGATCGGCCCGGTTTGTCACGGCTATTTCATCGTCGGCGAGCCGGTGTTTCTGGGCCGGGCGCTGCGCTTTGGTCAGCATAACCTGAAACTGGCCTTGTTCGACCGCCGCCACGGTGCGTTTCCGCCTTGTCCGGATTTGGACGTGACCACGATGTGGGAAGTGGAAGGCCATTACCAGCCGCGCATTGCCGGCTCGGTCGGCCGTTTGCGTCACGCCCTGCTTCATGCCGACGACAAGGGCCTATATGCCTGGGTCGAGCGCCACAACCGTTATTCCGATTGGGAAGCGGCGTTGCGTGCCGATGGCCGACTGGCGGCTTTGGCCGGCTATGAAGGCCGGAGTCGACGTTGGGCCAAGCTGTGTTTCAATCGGTTGCCCGGTCGGCCGCTGCTGGCGTTCGTTTACAGCTATCTCTGGCGGCTGGGGTTTCTGGATGGCCGGGCCGGCTTGCACTATGCTTTGTCGCGGGCGTTTTATTACTGGCTGGTTGGGGCCAAAAGCCTGGATAAACGAAAGTAATGGGGGCCAGGGGCCTTCAGGCTCCTGGCCCCCCATTCTTTGGGAAGAGACGAACGACTACCGGGTCGGTATCGGCGGGTTCTTTGAGTAATCATAGAAGCCACGCCCAGCCTTGCGTCCAACCCAGCCGGCCTCTACGTACTTGACCAGCAGCGGGCACGGACGATACTTGCTGTCCGCCAATCCCTCATAAAGCACCTGCATCACCGACAAGCAGGTATCCAGGCCAATGAAATCAGCCAGTTCCAGCGGCCCCATCGGATGGTTCGCGCCCAGCTTCATCGCGGTGTCGATCCCGGTCACGGAGCCGACACCCTCATAAAGGGTGTAAACCGCCTCGTTGATCATGGGCAACAGAATGCGGTTGACGATGAAGGCCGGAAAGTCTTCGGCCACCGCCACCTTCTTGCCGATTTTAATCGCCAGATCGCGAACGATGGTAAAGGTTTCGTCGTCGGTGGCGATGCCCCGGATCAGTTCAATCAACTCCATCAACGGCACGGGATTCATAAAGTGCATGCCGATGAATTTTGGCGGACGGTCAGTGACCGCAGCCAAGCGAGTGATGGAAATCGACGAGGTGTTGGTGCCGATGATTGCCGACGGCTTCAGAAACGGCACCAGCTTTTTGAAAATCTCGCGCTTAATGACTTCGTTCTCGGTCGCCGCCTCGATAACCAGATCACAATCGCCAAAAATACCCATATCGGTGCTGGTCGAGATCCGAGCCAGCGCCGCAGCCTTGTCATCCGCCTGGACCTTGCCCTTATGAACCTGACGTTCAATATTTCTTTCGATCAACGCCAGGCACTTGGTCAGCGCCTCCGGGTTGATGTCGCAGATCTTGATCTCGAACCCGGACAACGAACAGACATGAGCGATACCACTGCCCATCTGGCCGGCACCGATGATCCCGATTCTCTGTATCATGGCAGCTTCCTGGGTTGGAGGAATGTTAACTGAGGGCTTTGCCTTCGGCGGCCGGAGGTCTGGGGGCGAAGCCCCCAGGATCGAGCGTCAGAGAGCGCCGGTGATTTCCGGCACTACCTTGAACAGATCGGCGACCAAACCATAATCGGCAACCTGGAAAATCGGTGCCTCTTCATCCTTGTTGATCGCCACGATCACCTTGGAGTCCTTCATTCCGGCCAGATGCTGAATCGCGCCGGAGATACCGACCGCGAAGTACAGTTCAGGGGCGACGATCTTGCCGGTCTGGCCGATCTGAAGATCATTCGGCACATAGCCGGCATCGACTGCCGCACGGGTGGCACCAACCGCGCCGCCCAGCTTGTCGGCCAGCGCTTCCAGCAGCTTGAAGTTCTCACCCGATTGCAGGCCGCGACCACCGGCCACGACCACACGCGCGGCGGTCAGTTCCGGCCGTTCCGACTTCGACAGCTCCTGGCCAACGAAGCGCGCCATCCCGGCATCGCCGGTGGCGGCGACGTTTTCCACCGTCGCAGAACCACCGGTTGCGGCCGCCGGCTCAAACGCCGTACCGCGCACGGTGATGATCTTAACCGCATCGGCCGACTGGATCGTGGCGATGGCGTTGCCGGCATAGATTGGGCGCTGGAAGGTGTCGGCACCGTCCACCGCGATGATGTCGGAGATCTGGGCGACATCGAGCCGTGCCGCCACCCGTGGCATGACATTCTTGCCACCGGAGGTGGCTGCCGCCAACACATGGCCATAGCCCTTGGCCAGCCCGACGATCAGCGGGGCCAAGTTTTCGGCCACACCATGGGCGTATTCGGCGGCATCGGCGACCAGAACCTTGGTCACTCCGGCAACTGCGGACGCGGCCTGAGCGGCACCGGCGCAGCCTTGGCCAGCCACCAGCAGGTGAATTTCACCACCAATTTTCGCTGCGGCACTGACCGTGGTCAGGGTCGCGGGACGAATTCCGGCGTTGTCGTGTTCGGCGATAACCAGAATGGCCATGTCAGATCACCCGCGCTTCGTTCTTAAGTTTGCCGATCAGCTCTTCGACCGAGGCCACCTTGACCCCGCCCTTGCGCTTGGGCGGCTCGGCGACCTTGATCGTCTTCAGCCGTGGCGTCACGTCCACGTCCAGTGCGGCCGGGGTCAAGGTTTCGATCGGCTTCTTCTTCGCCTTCATGATGTTGGGCAGCGAGGCGTAGCGCGGCTCGTTAATGCGCAGATCGACCGAGACCACCGCCGGCAGTGTAACCGCCAACGTCTCCAAGCCACCATCAACTTCGCGAGTCACCGTGGCCTCGCCGTCGGCGATTTTCAACTTTGAGACGAAGGTCGCTTGCGGCCAGCCGAGCAGCGCCGACAGCATCTGGGCGGTCTGGTTGCTGTCGTCGTCGATCGCCTGCTTGCCGAGCAGAATCAGCCCTGGCGATTCGCGCCCGGCAATTGCCTTCAGCGCCTTGGCAACCGCCAGCGGTTGCAATTCAGCATCGGTCAGAACCAGGATGCCGCGATCGGCACCCATGGCCAACGCGGTACGAATGGTTTCCTGGCAAGCCTGAACCCCCAGGCTGACCGCAATAATTTCGGTGGCGATGCCGGCTTCCTTCAGCCGCACGGCCTCTTCAATTGCGTTTTCGTCAAACGGGTTCATCGACATCTTAACGTTGGCCGTTTCAACCCCCGACCCGTCCGCCTTAACCCGCACCTTGACGTTGTAATCAACCACTCGCTTGACGGTGACAAGAACCTTCATTCGCGTGTTCCTCAACCAGGAGAATTCGCCGTGCAACTGCCAGTGAACCAGCAAGCCGGCCGGCCAGCCAAGCAAGACTCGCACACACCAGACCATAGGGCGGGGCGCGGGCGCTGTCAATTCGGACCAAATCGTACCAGCCGTTGACATTATGGCGCAGTTTCCGGCCGAAAACCATCATGAGAATCGCCGACGGTTGCCGAATCTGGTTGCACGCCTGCGGCCAATAACGCTAGATGTAGCTGGGAATGATGAGCGGTCGGATGGCCGGTTCGTGCCGCTTTCCTGAAAACGCCGGCTCACCAACGCCGCGCCGGGTCCGGGTCCGGGTCCGGGCGCGGTGAGAGCGGAGACCGGCGGTCGGTGTGCAGGCCTGAGCGGATACAACCGATGGCGACCATGCATAAACTGGTTCTGGCGTCGCAAAAGGGCGGAGTGGGTAAAACCACCTTGGCCTTGCATCTGGCGGTGGCGGCGCATAACGCCGGCCATGGGCCGGTGGTGCTGGTTGATCTCGATCCGCAAGGCTCGCTATCGGCAGCCTGGAACCTGCGTTCCGAAGAACAGCCGGCTATGGCCCGGACCTCCTTCGAGGAACTGGGCGAAACCCTGGTCGATCTGGAAAAAGCCGGCTTCAAGCTGGTGGTGATCGATACCCCGCCGGCCATCACCGCTTCGATCGCCGGCGTTCTCGGCGTTGCCGATCTGATCGTGGTTCCAACCCGGCCGTCGCCGATTGATCTGTCTTCGGTTGGCACCACCCTGGACATGATCGAGGGCGCTGGCAACCGGCCGTTTTTCTTCGTGATCAACGCCGCCAAGCCCAAGGGGCGGTTGACGCTGCAAACTTTGACCGCGCTGGCTCGGCATGGCCGGGTGGCGGCGACGGTGTTTGATCGAGTCGACTTTCCTACCGCTATGATCGATGGCCGCACTGCGGGCGAAGTGACCCCCAAAAGCAAGGCCGCTGAAGAAATTAATGAGCTGTGGGCGATCCTGGCCAAAAAGCTGTTTGCGAAAGGGGCCGTGGCATGAGCAAAAGACCGGAACTGGGTCTGGATGCGGTGGTACGGCCGTCGCGTTTGGCGGCCAAGGGGGGGGCGGTGCCAGCGGCCGGGTCGGCTGCCGAGGTCTTGGCGGAGGCGCTGTCGCCTTCGGCTAGGACAAAGATTCACCCGACACAGATATTGGCCCCAACGGAGGACGAAACGCAGGCTGCGGCCGAAGGTGGGGTTTCGTCGTCGGTGCTGGTCTCCCTGGTTAACGACCGGTTGGTTGAAGACGAGCGCAAAATCGATCGCTTGCGGGAAGATGTGTTGAGGTTGGGGGCCGAGTTCCACCGCTTCAGCGAAGAAACCGTGGTCGAACGCGACCGCTTCGCCGCCGATTTGAGCGCTGCCGACGCCACCATCGATGAGTTGCGCAACCGGGTTGGTAATCTACAGCAGGAACGGGACCGCCTGCTGAACGAGTTGTCGCGGTTGATTGCTCAACACGCCGGCGAGCGTCAGCAACTGGTTCGGCAACTGGAACAGGATCGCGATAAGACCCTGGCCCTGCTGACTGAGCAGCGGGTGGGCGTGGTCCAGCGTTTGGTTGAGTGGTGGTGCCGCAGTCGTACAACCTTTCCAAGAAAATAGCCCTTGGCCCCCACTTTATCTGGCTTCCACTTTATTTCGTTAGCCCAAAGACCGGGCGGCAGGTCTGGCCGGTGCCGTTTCTTCCTTTTCACCGATCACTTCGGTACCCCACTCTTGAATCAGATCTCGTTTCTGGTTCTTGAGGTGCTCGATTCGGGCTTCGGCGCGGGATGCCTCAAAATTGGCCACTGCTGGCGGGATAATAAAATACAGCACCCACCCGGCACCCGCAGCCCCAAACATGACCACGAGCGTTAGCGGATCAGAAATCATCTGGAACGCGGTCGCCAGGGTATGCTGCTTGCGCCACAGCAGAATCACGAACGGCAGTACACCACAGAAGTTAAGCGACCCCACAATCATGGTCGTGGCCTTGTCTTCATCGGAGTCAGTGATGTAGGCGACCATGCTCGGAATCATACCGACCAGGACCAACATCGAAGTCGGGGCTAGGAATAACGCCACCGGCAACAGCAGCCACATCAAGAGTGTCATGCTGCCGCCGCCCTTCTTCTTGGCGGCTTTGCCTTTGCCGGAACGCGATTCGGACATGGCCGTTCTCCAAAGTTTCAACCAAAGCCGAGCATAATTACAATCGCAATCGTCAGTAAGGTGGCGGTACCACCGGCGATCATCGCCGCCACCTGGCGGCCGTTGCCCTCAACCAGAGCGGTGCGGTTGGACAGCAGCTTGCGTAGTTTGTTGATTTCCGCCTCTGCTCCGCGGTAGTCGCGTAGGGCGATGGCGAAGCCGGCTTGATCCGTTCGGATCGCCTCTGGATTGTCGCAGATGCGAATCAGTTCGGCCAGACGGCCGGCTCGGGCCACGATTTCAGCTTGCTTGCGCACCTCTTCCCGACGTGGCCGGTGATGAAAACGGCTGACCACCGGCTCCATCAGGCTTACGAACCAGCCGCACAAATTGGGCAGGGGAGGGGTGCCATTGCGGACTTGAATATCGGTGTAGATGGTCATCATCGCCACCATCCGCCGCATGGGATCAATGCCGCTGCCCAATTGCGCCAGCAGGGTGTCGTCAAGTCTACGGTGGCGAGCGGCTAGAAACGCGATGATGTGGCGGTCCATCTGTTCGCGCGGCCGGTCCTTTTCCGTCGCGGCGGCATCCAGCCCCTGGAGCAGGTCAATCGGAGTCATGGCGTGTTGGCGGGCCACGATTGGGCTCAAGCAGTGCATCATCGGGCTGACTTCGTACAGCACCCGTTCCACGCCATATCCTGGTCCCAGTCGCTCCAAGGCGTTGCGCAGGGAGTCGCAGAGTTGTGTCATGGGCCCGAACTCGGGCCGGAACTCGCCTTGTACGCTTACCCAGAACAACGGCATCTGGTTAAGAAGGATCTCGACCAAATGCTGAGGGCTTTCCCGACGTAGGAAGGCGTCGGCGATGGCCCCGCCGATACCGTCGGGCATCACGGATTTGCCCTTGTAGCGAATCGGTCCCTGGGGGTCGAGGGCGATGCACGTTCGGGCGGCCATGCGATCGGTCAGATTCGGACTCTTGTCGCCGACCACGGATTGGATCGCTTGCGTCACCGCGTCGGTGCGCGGTTCGTCGCCCAGGCTGCGCCGCATCCATCGTTCCAGATCACCGCTTTCAATCAGCGGAACCGCTGCCGCCGGTGCCGCCGCCAGTCCGCGCGCCAGGGCCCGGCAGTTCCAGTAATCCTCACCGCGAAATTCCAACGGCCGTGTCGCGCGTTTAGGTAATTGTGGCTGCTTGGGACTGAGCCGACGACCGCTCAACCACAAGTCGATCTGTTCCAGGTTCCAGCGCTGCTTAGGATCATCAACGGTCATGCCGCGCAAGGCTTCGTTGATTCCGGTCGGAATGCGCGCCCCAGCGATCAAAGCCGGGTAACTGCCGCGTTCGATCTTGGCGAGCAGTACCTGTTCATCGTTGCTGTTGAGTACCGGATTGCGCCCAAGCAGCAGAATCAGCAGCGATACGCCTAACGAATAGATGTCGTCCAGAATCGTACCCGGGCCGCGCCCGGCGGGCATGGCCATCGAACGTTCGATGGTTTCTAGCAACAGTGGCTGGGCATAGCCGGGCGGCGCAGAAACGCACTCACCCAATTGAAAGCCGCCGCTATTGATATCGCGCAAGAACATGTTCGTTGGGCGCACGGCACCATGAGTGAAGCCCCGGCTCGACAACTCGCGCAACGCGGTCAGCGCCGGTTGCACCACCAGACGGGTGAGCACATCCTCTGCGATCGGCTCGACGGTGTCGGTCAACGACGGCATCATCCGCCGGCCGTTGGGACGTTCGAACACCAGCGCCATCCGTCGGCCGGTACCGTCCGGCCAGTCAACCACGCCCCAATCCTGCAACTTGACCATGACCTGGCTATCCATGCCGGTCAGGGTCGAGGCCATTTCAAGCCGTGGTGCCATCGTGCCATGGCAGATCAGGGCGAAGGCTTCCGATTTCGAGCCACGCAGACGCCGGGCGGCATAGGCGGTGCCCCCGGGGCTGTCCAGGTCCGGGATTGGCGTATCAGGCATAATCTCGCAACGGTCGCCAAGTTGGACCGGTTGCGCTGCGGCTCTGGAGCCGTCACCTGAAGAGGATGGTTCGTTAGCCATGGACAGACAGCATAGGGTGCGAGAAAATTACGCTTGGGTACCCATACCATCCAGGGCTTGCCCTTAGCAACGCGCCCCTCCATCCCCCATTTGTGGAGGAGGGTAGGGGGAGGAAACGCCTCATTTTTGACGATCCAGATCAGTGATCCGGATCATATTAAGAACTGCATCCGAAAGGTCATTTTCGGTATACCTTTCTTAAGGGTAATTTGCGAATAATGCTCTGAACTCAGTGAACGCCGAAGTCTGGACCAGCGATGCCCCTGCCGCCGCGGATTTGCCCGAACTGCTTTGCCGAATCCTGGTTAGGCACCGCTTGCACGTCCTGCCATTATCTCCAGGGGCAAGAGCCGCTGGATATGGTGCTTGTGCCTGGCTCAACCCTGGCTGGTGGTCGCTATTACATTGGTCGCCTGCTGGGCCAGGGCGGATTCGGTGCTACCTATCTTGGCTGGGACGACAAGCTGTCGGCCAAGGTTGCGATCAAGGAGTTTTTGCCTTTCGGCTGCGTGACTCGTGATGTCCAGGGATCACAGGGATCAAATGTAAGGGTTCTGTCCGGTAATCAAGAGGCCTTTACCTTCGGCCTGGAGCGTTTTGTCAACGAGGCGCGGGCGCTGGCCCGGTTTCGCTCGGTTCCGAACGTGGTTTCGGTATTCGATTTCTTTGAAGAGAACAATACTGGCTACATCGTGATGGAGTTTTTGCAAGGCGCGACGCTTAAGGACATGCACCGTTCCCAGCCCAACAAACGTATGACCTATGATCGAACGGTGCCGATTTTGCGCGGGGTACTGGCCGCACTGGCCGAGGTTCACGCTCAGAGCATGCTGCACCGCGACATCAGTCCGGACAACATCATCATTACGGAGCGCGGTATCGCCAAGCTGGTTGATTTTGGGGCCGCCCGCGCCGCGTTGTCGCAGCAGGCGCAGAAGATGTCGGTGATTCTCAAGCCCGGCTACGCGCCGTTCGAACAGTATATGGAAACCGGCAACCACGGCCCATGGACCGACATTTACGCCGTCGGCGCGACCTTTCTGCATGTTCTGACCGGCGTCAAGCCGCCCGATGCCTTGCAGCGGCTACAGAAAGACGAATTGAAACCGCCGTCGGCGATCGAGGTGATGGTGCCGCAGGTGTTGGAAGCGGCGCTGATGCGTGCGGTGGCGGTGCAGCCGGAGGCCCGTTGGCGCTCGGTGGCTGAGTTTTCGGCGGCGATGTTCCCGGCTGCCCGTGCTCAGCCGCAGGCAGCCCCCGCAGCCCCCGCAGCCCCCGTAGCCCCTGTGACTCCGGCGGCGCAGTCGCCTGCGGCATTGGCTGCCGCGTCCCGCACCATCGCGCGCTCTCCGCTGGCTTTGAGCGGCGGCGATCGCACCCTGTCGGCCTTCGCCACGCCGCGCGCCAAGATGCTCAATAATTACGATGACGCGATTGATGGTGTGCCGGTCTCGACCTTGGAATTGCAGCGTACGCTGCAAGAGCACCTCCGCTTTCTGACCGGCAAACCCAACGGTCGCCGGCTGAATTTGTCGATGCGTAAGCTGTCGGGCATGACGTTGTCTGGAGTCAATCTGGCCAGTGCCGATCTGCATGGCGCGATCATGATCGGCTGCACGCTGACCGGGGCCAATCTGTCGGGGGCCAATCTGTTTTGCACCGATCTGCGCGACGCCAATTTGGAGCGCTGCAACCTGTCGAAGGCCGATTTGCGTGGGGTGAAGGCCGACAACGCCAATCTGTCCGGAGCCAATCTGGATGGTGCCGATTGCCGCGATGGGGTGCTGTTCTTTCATCGCGAAGGTGGTGATCTGGTTGATGTTCAAGAGCAGCGTGAAAGCCGGAGCGCCAGCTTCAGCGGGGCCAATTTGGCCGGAGCCAGCTTTCGCGAAGCTGAACTGGCCAAGGTTAATTTCGCCAGGGCCAATCTGCAAGCGGTCAAGTTTGAAAAAGCGAACCTGGCCAACGCCAAGTTTAATCAAGCCCAACTGGCCGACAGCGTTTTTGCTGGTGCCAACCTGAACGATGCTGATTTCACGGTCGCCGATCTAACCGGGGTTGATTTGTCTCAACCGGAATTCGCCCAGGCCAAGATCGTTCGTCGCCTGGAAGAAATCGATAAACCGCTGCGGGACCGGATTCTTGAACACCAGCAGTGGGTGGTGTCGTTGTCGCGTGAAGGCCGGCGGCTGGTGTTGAAGGATTGCGATCTGCGCGGCCTACAGATGAAAGGCGTGGATTGGTCGGCGGCGGAACTGCTTAACGTTGATCTGCGGGACATCGTGCTGACCCGGGCCAAGCTGTCGATGACCACGTTCACCCGCAGCCGGATGACGCACGCCGATCTAACGTTGGCTGAAGCGCGCGGGGCCAATTTCAGCCAGTGCCTACTGACCGGAGCGCGTCTGGTCGATGCCGATTTCTCCCCGGTGGTCTCGGTGCAAAATCAGGCCAACAAGTGGTTTACGCAGTTTGTCGATGCCGACTTGAGCGGTGCCGATCTGTCCGGCTGCCGCTGTCCCGAAGCGAAGTTCATCCGCGCCAACCTGGCCGGGGCGGTGTTGCGCTCGGCCAATTTGCGTGGGGCGGATTTGAGCGGGGCCAATCTGCGCGGAGCGGATCTGACCGGCTGCGACCTGACCGGAGCCACGGTGGCCAAGGCCGATTTCACCGGCGCGATCGGCCGATAGCTTGTCTCCGGCTGGCCGGGGCTTGTTACTGAACGGGGACTACAGACGTAGCGGTGATGGTCAGTGCCGGCAGATCCAGGATACCAAGGAAACTGAACGGATAGGTTGCGGTGATGGTTCTGAAGTTTGTGACCGTACCATCGACCAAACTCGTTATGGCTGCACCACTAGCGGGAACGGCGAAAGTTACGGTAACAGTTGTCGTATCAACACCAGTCAATGCGCCGTAAACTGAATTCTTAACGAGCGTTTGTTGGGTTGAAGTGGCCGTTGCCCCAGAAAATGCCGCAAGATTTGAATAGACATATTGGCTCGCCGTTTCCACACCATATTCTAGCGAGTTTTGCAGCCACATATAGCGTCCAAATTCAATCAGACTAAAGATCATCAGTAGAAATGGTGTAATAACTAACGCAAACTCAATCGCCGCCGTTCCACGGCGGTCGCACAATCCATTGCCGAACCATCTAGTGCTTCCTGGTTTTATTTTAAGAAACTTAACCATTGCCGTTCACCCGTATTCCGATAAAGAAGAAGACCTACCCGATATCGAATCCTGCGTGTTTCTCGACGCCAACCAGCCTTGAAATGTCCACTCACTGAGTGGTGCGAATATTCAAAGAGTATTTCAGCGTTTGTGCCTGGGATGAAAAATAACCGACCAGCGGAACGTAATCAAACTCGGCTGAAATATACCAATAATGCCCAACCGAGCTGCCATCTCCACAGGTGCCAAAACAATCGGGAAGGTTGGATGTGCTGGTCGCACACCGGCAGTATGAAGAGAATGCGGTTCTGATCAAGGCCCCATCCAAACGCGATGCCTGTTTAATCACAGCGTTGATGTTGGCTGAATCAGAGGTGGCATTCATGTATTGCACCGCGGCACGAACCCCGTTCTGAAGCTGCATTTTCGTGTAAACTTCTTGCCCGTAATCAACCGCTCCGGCCAGCATCAAAATTAATATGGGAGAAAGCAGCGCAAATTCGATTGCCGTATTGCCGCTTTTCCAATTTTGTCTATTCTTGTTGGTCATCGTCGGCCCTCCCCTAGTGATACCATCCCAGTCCCGGTTGCTTCCCTTCCTCATCCCGCTGGAGAAGGGAAGCAACCGATTGTTCACTAGTTGGTCAGGTCCACATTGGGCTTGGTGGTGTCGGGAACGGTTACGGTGGTGGTGGTGCTGGTGGTGACGTTGGTGGTCGTGGTCGAGGTATGCGGCACTTGCGTCGTGGTCGTAACCACGGTTTGGCCATAGGTGAAATCGGTGATGCCGATGCCGGTGCAAGTGTGACCGATGACGACGTTAGCGTTGTTGTCGAACAACACCCGGCGCGCGATCAATTGCAAACAACCATTTGGATTGTTGCCGGCATTGTTCTCGAAGTACATCACCTGCTTGCGGAAGTAGACCGCACCCTTAACGTTGAGCGTGGCGTTGTTCGTGAATTTATGGGTGATGTTGGTCGCTGCAGCCGGGTCGCTCATGATCGCGATCCCTGGATAGGGGGTCGCGGTGCTCAACGTGGCCGGGGCGGTAACATTCCAGGTCGCATTGTTGCCGACACTGAGGGCATAGGAGTTGCTGCCGGTTCCCGCGATAACGATGGTTGTCCCCCCGGTGGCGTTGATCACGGCATTGTTGCCGGTCAAGAGTTTCGTCGTAACATAGTAGGTGCCAGCAGAAAGTTTGACGACAGCGTTGTTGCCGAAATCCCAGCCACCGTAGCAACCAGGAGAAATAGTCATGTATTTATTGTTGGTGGCAGTAATGATATCTGACGAGCATTTACCTGCTGGGATGCTAACCAGATAGGGACTGCCGCTAGACCCACTGCCAGTAATCGTCGCGGCGACGGTCGTGGTCGGCACGCCGGTTACGGTCAGTGCGGCATAGGGGTCGGTCACTTGGGTTGAGTTAGCGGCTTGGGTACCCCAGATCTTAGCATTGTTGGCCAGATAGATCTTGCCCGCCGCCTGCACGCCGGCCGGTTTGCTCGACGCTCCAACATAGGCGTTATTTTCCATTCTGACGCTGGAGGCGTTGGTCGCGGAGAGACTGGCACCGCACTGTGGATCATTGGTCGCATGGCAATCCGCAGCCGGGCTATCCAGCGTACACAAGGCCGAACTCGGCCCCTGGCAGCGGGAATTGGAAACGACGCCACAGTTAACGTTGGCGTTGTTGTTCATTGATATCGTGTACATCGCGCTGGTGTCGAGACCAAGCACGCAACCTGGCGAACCACCGGTCGTTGAGGTCGAGGTTTCCGAGG
>CAUYTZ010000438.1:0-1491 GCA_963575695.1 uncultured Gammaproteobacteria bacterium
GTCCGGGCAGCGGCCATCGATACCGGCGGCCACCGCTCCATGGAGTCCTACACTTTTTGCCGTACTCGGCAAGAGCGGCGGATCTGGGCCATCAAAGGGCTTGGCGGTATGGGAAAACCCATCTGGCCGCGTCGTTCCAGCCACAACAACAAGGGCCGGGTGCCGCACTTTATGGTGGGCGTCGATGCAGCGAAAGAGTCCATCTACTCCCGCTTGCGTTTGAAAGAGCCGGGGCCAGGGTATTGCCATTTTCCCTTGGACAGGGATGCTGAATGGTTCCGCCAGTTGACGGCGGAGAAGATCACCACCCGCTACAACAAAGGCCGCCCCATTCGGGAGTGGGTCAAAAAGTCTGACCAGACCGCGCACACGGTCACCGTCACCCTGCCGTCCGGCTCCGGCCCGGACAACGACGTAGTGACGCTCCGAATACCAGAAAGGCGGCGGCGTGCCATGTCTGGTCGCGGTGCATCAAAACGCCGAACCAACTGGCGCGTCAGCATCTTGGCATGGGATCCTTTCACGCTTTCTAAAACGGGGCCAAGCGTCCGGCCTCAAGCGGCATGGGAAAGGGGCCGGACTAAAAAACGGCGGCCGATATCATCACAGGGAAAGCGGGGATGACGGCCATTAACGATCGGCGTCGTGCGCCGCACTTCGCTCAAAAAGCTCGGGCACGATTTGGAATCGCTAGAATCTCAATCTATCTCATTGAAGCTGTTTATAGTTTGCTGCTGAGGTGGCCCTTAGTTGACGTCGATCGAAGGCCACCACAAGATGGTTATCTTTTTGATTTTCAATGAGATAGCGATAACATCTCGGTGGCTCAAAATTCGACGCCGATGCATAGGCGACGATCAACGAGCTGATCGGCTTGGTCATTGCCACAGCCACGAGCGACAAGCCTGGAATGAGTTTACAACAACGGCAAAAACGACTAAACTCAGTGGACTAAGTTCAGAATTGGGTGCAGCCATGCAGACCATCAATATTCACCAGGCCAAGACTCACCTATCCCGTTTGGTCGAACAGGCGGTCCATGGTGAATCTTTTGTGATCGCGCGTGCCGGCAAGCCGTTGGTCAAGGTCATCGCCGTTGAAACTTCCGTCAATACGAATCGGCGGCTTGGGTTTATGGCCGGTCAGATCGCGGTTCCTGAGGATTTCGACCAGATGGGTGGTGCAGAGATTGAGCGGCTATTCGGCGCTTCGCCATGAAGCTGCTTTTGGACACCCACTTGCTACTGTGGGCGGCTGGTCAGCCGGAGCGCTTGTCAGCGGCTGCAAAGCTCTTGCTGGAAGATCCGCAAGAGTTGGAACAATTTGACCAGGGGGAAGATTAGCATATGGCGCGCTGTTGGCGGCATTCACAATGGTATCCACGGCCTCGCCGGTGATGTCACCTCTTGATAGCCATTGTCGAGCAACCCCCGGCGCAAAAGCCGAACATCAACCCGGAAATCTTCTCGCCCAAGACCACGCTTAATCGCA
>CAUYTZ010000439.1:0-1986 GCA_963575695.1 uncultured Gammaproteobacteria bacterium
GCAAAAATCCTTATCCTAGCGCATATGGGGCACCGCCCCCGGCGGTAATTACGCCCGGCTGCCCTTCATCAGTTGCGACCTCGGCTCCGAGCAGCCGCTGGAAGCCAACGATGTGCTCGGCCTCGGCCGCGATCCGCCCGAACCCTCGCGCGGTGTCGTCACCGCCCAGGGTAACGTCGTGGTGCCGGTCGACCTGCGCGATATCGGGCTGTGGCTGAAGGGGCTGTTCGGTGCCCCCGTCAGCACCGGCAGCACGCCCGCCTTCACCCATGTCTTCACCAGCGGCGCCACCTCCTTGCCCTCGCTGGCGCTGGAAGTCGGCATGCCCGACGTGCCGCGGTATTTCCTGAATACCGGGTGCATGGTGGACAGCATCAAGTTCCCGTGGGCGACCTCGGGCAAGGCCAACGCCACGGTAGCGGTGATCGCCCAGGGCGAGGCCAACGCGGCCACCAGCACCGGCGGCACCCCGACCGGCCGGGTGCTGCGGCGGTTCCAGCAGTCGATGGGGGTGGTCCGGAAGGACGGCACGGCACTCGGCAACGTTACCGGCGGCGAACTGACCTACGCCAACAAGCTGTCGGCGGTGCGCACCATCCGCGACGACGGCAAGATCGACGGCTGCGAGCTCGGCGTCGCCGCCTGCACCGGTCAGATCAGCGTCCGTTTCGCCGACACGGTGTTGCTCGACGCCGCGTCCGCCGGCACGCCGGTGGCGCTAACGCTCGGCTGGATCATCGACGCTGACCACTCGCTGCTGTTCGACCTGCCGGCCGTCTATCTGCCGAAAGCGAAGAACCCGATCAGCGGTCCCGGCGGCATCGAGGCGAAATACAACTGGCAAGCGGCCAAGCCGGCGGCCGGGGCCTTCGTCACCGTGACGTTGCGCAACGATGTTGAGTCCTATGCCTGACGATCCTTACCGGATCGCCGGGCCGGCGCTGGTGTCGTTCTCGGGCGGACGGACCAGCGCCTTCATGCTCCGGCACATCCTCGACGCTCATGGCGGCGCGCTGCCGGCGGATGTCCATGTCTGCTTTGCGAATACGGGCCGGGAGATGCCCGAAACCCTCGCGTTCGTCGAGGAATGCGCCCGACGCTGGTCGGTGTCGGTCGTCTGGCTCGAATACGATCCCGATGCACCGCACCAGACCCGCATCATCACCCACGCCAGCGCCAGCCGGGGCGGCGAGCCGTTCCGGGCTGTGATCGCCAATCGCGGTTTCCTGCCCAACCCGGTCGTCCGGTTCTGCACGACCGAACTCAAAATCAGGCGGCTAAAAATGTTCATGCACCATGTCTGCGGCCACGCGCACTGGCTGAACGTGGTTGGCCTGCGCGCTGACGAGATGCGGCGGGTGGTGAAGCTGACCGATCCCGCCCGCATGGCTCGCGAGCGCTGGACCAACGCCTGTCCCCTGGCCGTTGCCGGCGTCACCCGGCGCGAGGTGGCGGCATGGTGGCGAGACCAGCCCTTCGATCTCAACCTGCCCAACCACGATGGAGTCACCCCGCTCGGCAACTGCGATCTCTGCTTCCTCAAAGCCGAGGCCACCATTCGGGGCATCATTCGCGACCGGCCTGAACTGGCCGACTGGTGGGTCGCCCGCGAGGCCGAAGCCCGCCCGTCCAAGCCCAGCGGCGCTTTGTTCAGAATCGACCGCCCCGGATACGCCGTCATGAAACGCGACGCCGAGCGCCAGGGCGATCTGATCGACCTGCTGCATCAGGAGGAAAGCGTTGACTGCGCCTGTACCGACTGACCTGGAGCGCCGGGTCATCACCGCCGCCGTGCTCTGGATCAATGATCAGGGCTGTTCCCAGGCGCTGGCCTGCCTGGAAGAGGCGGTCGCCGACTACCTCACTGCCCGTGCCGCGGCACGGAACCAATCCTCCCGTTCTCTTGAAGGAGACCAAAGCCCATGATCCGGCTCGATCTGCCGCGCGAACCCCACTGGCTGGACCTGCCGCACGGCGTCCGGCTGC
>CAUYTZ010000440.1:0-1114 GCA_963575695.1 uncultured Gammaproteobacteria bacterium
TGGGCCAGCAGGCGGGCGACCAGCGGCGCATTGTTTTTAACGATGGTCACGATCGGCTGGCCGGGGCTGATCAACTGGCCGGTCTGGGCGTGAACCGTGGTGACGATGCCTTCATCCTGGCTGGAATAGCGGACCTTGCCGGTCGGCTGACCCTGCTCGTCCTTAAGCGGGGTGACGCCGGGAACCAGGGTGTAGGACTGGCTGATCCGGCGTTGGATGTCGTCGATCTGCTTGTCCAACCGTTCGGTTTCTTTTTTTAGGTCATCCCTGGCCTTACCCTGTTCGGCTTCCAGGCGCTGAACCGAACTTTGGTCGCCCTGCTGGCGCAATTCGGCGCGGGCGGAATCAAGAGAAACCTTGGCGTTGGAAATTTCGGCTTCGGCCGAACGCACCCCTTGCTCGGCGGAGTCATAGCCGGTACGCGCCGCCTCGCACTGGGTGATCGGCACGATCCGCTCACGGCACAACGGTTCCAGTCGATCGCGGCTCTGACGGGCGGTGGCGGCCTGGGCCTGGCGACCGGGCAAGGCGGTCTGGGCGGTGCGCAACTGGTTTTCCAATTGCTCGACCCGGTTGCGCTGGGTGATGTTGCCGGTGCTGGCGCGCGAGCGCAATTCGGCGACCTGGGACTCGAGTTGCTGAATGCGGAAATTGGCGTTGCGCTCGGCTTCCTGCTTGCGCTTGTCCAGATCGTCACGTTGCCGGTAGAGCGCTTCTTGTTCCGGAGTCAGCGCCGCGCGATAGTTTTCCTGAATGATCGCCAGCGGCGTATCGAAGCGGACCGTGGTGTTTTCCTTAACGAGAATGTCTTCGACCCGACCACCGCCAATGGCCGGAATCGGAATCGATAGCCGTTCCAGCTTCAACGGGGCCCGGACCAGGGTGTCGGTGGTGGCGATGAACGAGTAGGTGAACATCGCGATCATGGTGACAAACATCATGTAGATCGGCCCACGCAACACGAACGACGGCGCGCTGTAGAGCAGGGTGGCGGCCTTGATCGGGTGCCGAACCAGAACCGCAGCGGCTGCGGGGGAGCTCTTCGTTGCCATGATGATCTCTCGTCGTAAGGTCTAGGACATCGCCGGCCGGAAACCCGTCAGGCGGGGACGGT
>CAUYTZ010000441.1:0-3493 GCA_963575695.1 uncultured Gammaproteobacteria bacterium
TCGGATTCACCTGGAACTAAAGCACAAACGAGAATTGCTGGAGCAGCTTTCGCTGAATGATGGCCTAACCGGCATCGCCAACCGGCGACGGTTTGACGAAACCCTTGATTGTGAATGGCGTCGTTGCCAGCGTAACGGCCGCCCACTGGCGTTGATCATGATTTCGATCGATCACTTCAAGGCATTTAACGATGATTATGGCCAAGCCGCTGGAGACGAGTGCCTGAAAAAGGTCGCGATGGTGCTCGACAGTACGGCCATGCGCGGCGGTGATTTGGTTGCTCGCTATGGTGACACCGAATTCGTCTGCCTCTTGCCCGAAAGTACGGTTGACAACGCGGCCGCAGTCGCGGAGAAACTGCGCCAGGCAGTGACCGATTTGGCGATACGGCATCAGCAGTCGCAGGCCAGCGATCGCGTAACGGTATCGTTGGGGGTGGCCTCGCTACAGCCCGGTACTGATAACGACTCGGAGACGTTGGTCAATATGGCCGATCATTACTTGTCGGAGGCCAAGCTCAGCGGTTGGAACCGAGTTTGTCGCGGCGGCTGAAATCATCACTTGGGAAAGATGATGGTAAAGGCGGTACCGTGGCCCAAAGTGCTTTCGACCGTTATCTTGCCCTTCAGCTTCTGCTGGACAATGTTGTAAACGATATGCAAACCCAAGCCGGTGCCGCCGCCGACTCGATTGGTGGTGAAAAACGGATCAAAAATCTTCGACAAATACTCTGGAGCGATACCATCGCCATCATCAGCATAAACCATTTGTACGGCATTGTCCGGGGTCACGGAGACTGTAATCGAGATCAGCCCTGAACGGCCATCTGGAAAGGCATGGATCAACGAATTCATCACGAAATTAGTAACCACCTGTGCCAGCGGTCCGGGCCAGGTATCGAGCATCAGCTTGTCAGGGCAGTCGATCGTCACCTTCACCGCAGTTTTCCGCAGTCGCGGCCCCAAGCTAATTAAGATCTCACTCAAGTAATGACCAAGATTAACCGGACGCCGCCCGTCGCTGGTCTGGTCAACCGCCACCTGCTTGAAGCTTTGAATCAGCTCGGCGGCACGCAGGCTGTTGGACACGATCTGCTGCGAGGTTTCGACTGCCACAGCGAGGTAACGGTTGAATTCCGATTTGCGCAGAGTTCCACTCTCAACCTTAGCTTTGATCTCGAGGGTTGTATCGGCCAACATCGAGCCGGCGGTTAGGGTGATGCCGACCGGGGTATTGATTTCATGGGCGATGCCGGCGACCAGCCCACCTAACGAAGCCATTTTTTCCGCTTCGATCAAGCTGTGCTGGGTGGCGCGCAGTTCGGCCAGGGCCGCTTCGGCCCGTTCCTTTTCCACTTCGGCCCGTTCCTTGGCGACACGATGATTCTGTTCGGCTTCGTGGCGAAAGGTAACGTCGTAGTGCCAGACGATATAGGCCGGACGGTTCATGAAATCGATCAGTCGAACATCATGCAAACTCCACCAGATCGAGCCATCGGCCCGACGGCGCCGCAATTCCAGGCTACTAACCGCGCCATCACGACTGAACAGGTCGAACAGACGGTCGGCATCGTCTGGGTTAACGAAGGATTGGGCGATCGGCCGGGTCAGGGCGGCGGAATGTACGGCAAAGCCAAATAGGGCATCATAGCCGGGATTGGTGTACAGCCGCTGGTGGTCGTCCATCGCCAAAATCGAAATCCCGACCGGGCTTTCTTCCAGAATCGATCGCCAGCGCCGCTCTTCAACCTCGCATTCATGTTCGGCCCGCCGCCGGGCGATGGCGTTATCCTTGAACACGCTCACCGCCCGAGCCATGGCGCCGATTTCATCCCGTCGCTCGGTGGCTGGAATCCCGATGCGCAGATCGCCTTCCGCTAGCCGGGTCATGATCCCGGTCAAGGCCACCACCGGCCCGGAAATGACCCGCACCACCACCCCGGCCACAGCCGCGAACACAGCCAGAATGATCAGAGTGCCCAGGCCGAGCACGGTTTCGGCGGTCACCTCCTGATGATGCAGGGCGGCCTGGCGCTCGGCGACCTGCCGACGTTGAACATCGGTGAACCGACGCACCAGCGTGGCCAGCCTCTCGAAGGTGTTGTCATAGGTGCGCAGGAATGAGGCCGCTGCCACCAGATCGATTCCAAGAAAGTCGGTGACGCTGCCGCCATCGTCGCGCGCCTCCGCCAGCATGGCGTGGATTTCGGCCAACATGCCCGATTCTTCGGTGTTAAGTGGAAAACCGGTCCGCAAGCGTTCCAGATTGAGCGCGACCGAAAACAGATTGCGTTCGAACCCGGCCGCCACTTCCCGAACCCGGGCCTTGGTTTCGCCGATCGCGCTATAGCTCAACGCCCGATGCAGGACGGAGTGAGCCGCCATCAGGTCGCCTAGGATTTCACCGCTGATGTCATTTTTGACGACATTGATATTGACCGTTTCCTGGAAGACTTGGTTGAACGACGCAACCATCCACAGCGCGGCAACCCCGATTCCGAGCGTAATTGCCGCCGCCATCACAGGGATGATCAAAATTTTCTGGAAAATACGTAAGTTTCGTAACGAAATCAGAAACAGATTGCTGCGGTTGTCGTCCGCGATCGAGCCGACGCCGGCTTGCTCCGTTGCTTCCGGACCGGTTTGGGTCGTAGCTTGGTCTTTGGGATTAGCCTGGCCGAATCCGCCGGCTCGCTGCCAAATCACGACCGCTTCCAGACGGTTGTATTAAGAAAACGCTGGGCCAAAAACCGATAGGTCGCCTTCAACAGCGATTCGGCTTCGCCGGAGCGGCCGACTTCCAGCGCCTCCCATTTCGTAATCATGTCATCCCAGTCCATCAGCGTGGTATGCAGATTATCGCGCATTTTACGGGTAAACCCAACCTGGGCATCATATTTCTTCAACAAGGCCAAAATTTCGCCGGTCTGGCCATCGACCTGTAGGAACACGTTCTCAAACTGTGCGATCGGCTTCGCAAACAGTTTGCGCATTTGTACAATCTCTTCGACCACCGATCGGTCAGAGCGGTAAATTCTTTGCAAATCACCAATCTTGGCCAGTATATTCTTGACCATGCCATAGCGTTCGCGCAGGGCTTCGATATAAGACAGCTCGTGGCCAAAGGCATCGATTCGATCCGCGACTTCCTGCTTGCGTTCCGGCGGCAGCCCAAGCCGTTCGGCAAGCACGGCGAAGGCTTCCAGAACCCGTTCCTTCGTCTTGGGGTCTTCGACGATCTGCTCCAACTGCGCCAAATCGCTGATCACGATTTCATTGCCGGTGATCCAGGAGGTGATCTGAAACGCCAACCGTCCACGGGCGATCGCGCGGTGGCGATCCTCGACCGACCAAGACGCGCTCCCATCCAACAACTCGCGCGGAATGGACTCCCCCGGCCGGATGACCTTGACGAATTTCAGGCTGCTCTCAACGATCCTAAGCAATTGCTCATCGCGAGAATCGGCCGGAATATCGAACGACGTTCGGAGCG
>CAUYTZ010000442.1:0-3941 GCA_963575695.1 uncultured Gammaproteobacteria bacterium
ATCCAACCGTGGTTACCGATCTGGTCGGCAACCGCATGAACCGCGCCTAGGCATCCAAGCATAAGGCAGGCTGATACCAACTTGGCGGGCGGGGATTTTCCCCGCCCGTTTTGTCTTGACTAGCGGAAGCCGCCATGACCTCCTCACCCGTCATCCCCCCTCCCCCACCGGCCCCGCCCCCCCCCACCGGCAGCGCCACCTTCTCTTCGGCGATTTCTGATGCACACAATTACATTTCATGGATCATCGACGAGTTTGAACCGTTCCTAAGCAGCCCGATTCTAGAAATCGGCGTTGGCCATGGCAGTTTCTTTCAGCGTCTGCGCCACCATGGCCACTATATCGGGGTCGATCTGGATGCCGAAGCCGTGGCCGAGTCTCGCCGCCGCTATCCAGATGCGGATTTTCGTCAAGCCGATATCCTGTCTGAGACCTTCACCGCCGATCCAGTATTGGCCGGAGCGGGTGCGGTGGTCTGCGCCAATGTCCTGGAGCACATCGAAGACGACCGCACTGCGGTAGCCAACCTGCTGACCGTTCTGGCTCCCGGTGGCCATCTGCTGCTGTTCGTGCCGGCGCTGCCAGCGCTCTATAGCGATCTCGACCGTCTAGCCGGTCATCATCGCCGCTACACCAAGACCAGATTGCAAAAGATTCTTGCCGGTCTACCGGGCGAAATCGTGCGCCTGGACTATTTTAATTCAATCGGCGGCCTGGGCTGGTGGGTCAACAGCCTGTTCACCCACACCTCGCTCGGTTCCCAAGGGGTGAACGCGCAGATTTCGCTGTTTGACCGCTATGTTCTACCGGTGTCGCGGTTGATCAATCCGTTGACCCGGGGTTGGTTCGGCCAGTCTCTGGTCTGCGTGGTGCGACGAACCAAGTAAGTGGACTTCGGACGAAACCACCCATATCGTTGTCAGCCGAACGAACAAAGCACGACGGTTGAAAGATAGCGGTCATGGATTGGGACGACGGGATGATGTTGCTGTTTCTGACGGTCGGGCTGATGGCCTGGATCGCATTGCGGCGAACCAAAGCCATAGCCAAGGAGCTTAAGGCGGCACAGGCGCGTTTGGTGGTGCTGGAAACGGCCCTGGCCATCGTTCCGCCCGTACCGCCCCCCCCACCAATCGTGTACGAAACCGCCATACCCGAAGCCGCTTCAGTCTCGTCGCCAGGAGAAGCCGTGCCCGTCCCGTCCACCACCGACTGGCTGGCCGGACGGGGGATGGTTTGGGTTGGAGCGCTGGCGCTCGGCTTTGCCGGGCTGTTTTTGATTCGCTATTCGATTGAAAACGCGGTCTTGGGACCGCTGGCCCGGGTGATTGCCGGGCTTTGCCTGGGTTCAGCGCTGATCACGATCGGCGAGTGGCTAACCCGGCGCAGCCCACCACCCCCCGTCGCCCCAGCCATCGCCCCAGCCGGCTCCGCTTGTCCAACCACCGCGATTCCGCCAGTCACCGCTCAGACTGCGCTGATCGGCAGCGGGGTCTGCACCCTGTTTGCCGCCAGCTATGGTGCCTATGCCTTCTATGGCCTGATCGGAC
Organism: uncultured Gammaproteobacteria bacterium; assembly: GCA_963575695.1. Classification (GTDB taxonomy): domain Bacteria; phylum Pseudomonadota; class Alphaproteobacteria; order Azospirillales; family Azospirillaceae; genus CAUYTZ01. The sequence continues at coordinate 1,551 of CAUYTZ010000442.1, forward strand.
CACTGCCGGCCTTCGTGCTGCTGACGATGATCGCGTTCGCCGCGATGCTGATGGCGCTACGACATGGACCGATTATCGCCCTGATCGGCTTGGCCGGGGCCTTGGTGCTGCCGGCGCTGGTCGCCGGCGGTGAGCCGTCGCCATGGGCGTTGTTCCTCTATCTGGCTGCCGTGATCATCACCTGTCTGGCCGTGGTTCGGCGCTGCGGCTGGTGGTGGCTGGGTTGGGTGGCGCTGGCCGGAGCGGTCGGCTGGGCCTTGCTGTGGTTGGCCGATCATCATACCGACTACGACACCCTGATCACCGGCGGTTTCGCCTTCGTGGTGCTGATCGTGGTCCCGGTCGGCCTGCAACTGGCTGAAACGATACCTGAGACTTCTGCGGAATCGGCTTCCGCCCGCTGGCTATGGGGATCGCCGCCGCCGCTGGCGCTGGTGATCACGGCCACGGCCGGCGCGGCGCTGATACTGTTCGTCGGCGTGCGTCAGGAAAACTATGGCCTCACGGCGCTGGTGTGGATGGGGGTGGCCGGCGGCTTCACCCAATGGGCGGCGTTGCATCAACCGCGACTGATTGCGCTGCCCTGGCTGGTCGCTTCCTTCGCCGTGCTGGCCTATGCCGCGTGGGCGGTGCCGCTGCCCCACGATTCAGGCTGGATCGGCGTGGTCGAAGGCGAGGCCACCGGGCATTTGCCCCATGCCCTGATCGAGCCGGCCTTCATGTCCTTCAGCCTGACCGGGCTGGCGATCGCCGCTCTGTTTGGCCTGGGCGGCTGGCGCGGGGTTTTGAGCGCGGCCAAAACCGGACCATGGTCGTCGCTGTCGGTTCTAATGCCGCTGCTGGTTCTGATCATCGCCTACACCCGGACCTCGGCCAGTTCGATCAGTCCGCCGTGGGCGCTGGCGTCGCTGGCTTTGGGCGGCGTGCTCCTAACCGCGACCACCACGCTGCATCGTCGGCGGGAACTTCCGTCGAGGCTGGCGATTTCGGTTGCAATCTATGCCGCCGGAGTTACCGCCGCTGCCACCCTGGCCATGGTCATGGTGTTGCAGGATTTCTGGTTGACGGTGGCGATTTCGCTGCAGTTGCCGGCGCTGGCCTGGATCGAGCGGGAAACCCGAGTGCCGGAAATGCGCCGGATCGCGCTGGCTCTGGCCGCAATCGTGCTGCTGCGGTTGGTGTTCAATCCCGGCATCGCCGGCTACCACATTGGCACCACGCCAATTCTCAACGGCTTGCTCTATGGCTATGGCCTACCGCTCATCGCGTTCCGCGCCGCGCAACGGATGTTTCGCACCAACCGTCTGCGCCCGGGGGGCGAACCACTACCATCCAATGACCTGCTGGACGATGGGCTCGAAGCGGGTTGGATCGGTTTTCTGACGCTGCTGGTCTCGTTGCAGCTTCGCCACCTGGTTGGCCACGGCACAATCACCAACATTACCTACGGCGCGCTGGAGCAGGGATTGCAGGTGACGTGGTGGGGCTGTCTGGCGCTAGGATTGATGCGCGCCGACCGCGACGGCTCCCGGCGAGTGCTGGGTTGGGCGTGGCGGCTGTCGGCGGTGGCGGCGCTGGGCCATGTGCTGATTTTCGCCTTGTTCGACTGGAATCCTCTGTGGCGCGGATATTCGGTCGGCGAGTGGCCGCTGTTCAATCTCGTCACCCTGAATTACGGCGTGCCTGCGGTACTGGCTGCGGTTGGGACTTGGCAGGCCAGACGGCGACGGTTGGCCATCTCTCAACGCATCGCTGGCGTGGCCGCTTTCGTTTTGGCCTGGACGTTCGTCACGCTGACCGTCCGCCAGGCCTTTCAAGGTACTGACCTAGCCTGGGCCACCCCATCCGATCCCGAATGGTATGCCTATTCGGCGGCATGGCTGGTCTATGGCGGCGGTCTGCTGGCGCTTGGGGTTCGGTTGGACGTTGCCGCTCTGCGCTCGGCCTCAATGGCGGTGATCATCGCCACCGTAATCAAAGTGTTCCTGTACGACATGAGCACGCTTGCCGGATTGCTGCGGGTGGCCTCATTCCTGGGCCTGGGACTAGCGCTGATTTTGATCGGCTGGATACACCAGACCGCACTGAAGACCCTGAAGCCTGTGGCTTCGCCCCCTGATTCCTGAGAGGTTGAAAATGCATCACTTGCGCGATTGGGCTGCCGCCCAAACCCGCCGGGGGGCGGAATTACCCCCCCCCCCACATCGTTTGTGAGTTTAAAGAAAAGATGGGGGACTGGGGGGGTCCCCCAGACGGGCTTGGGCGGTGGCGTTGTAATCGATCGCACCATTGACTGAAATCCGGCCAGTGGCAGGATCGATGGCAAACCGGCCGCCAGCAGTGTCGATCAGGTGCGTCGGGCGCGGATGATTCTGGATGAACTGCGGCGCC
>CAUYTZ010000443.1:0-12881 GCA_963575695.1 uncultured Gammaproteobacteria bacterium
GCAGGCGGGAGAGGGGTTGGGGCGATTCCTCTGGCGGCAGTGGCGATGGTTTCATGCCTTGCGCGCCCGACGCTTTGATTGGGTCATCAATACCACGGAAGGCGATCGGGGTATTGTGACCGCTTTTTTGGCGGGGGCCCCACGTCGTTTGGGGTTGCAGCGCAAGGGTGGTGAAAAATTTTGGCGACGACCATTGCTGACCGAGCGCGTCTCCAATAAGCCTGAGCAACGGCACATGGTGATACGCAACCTGGATTTGATCGGTGCCGGGGAGTCGTTAGAGGCACGGACTGTCCATCTGACCACCTCTGAAGCGGCGTGGACGCAGGTGCGGGCTAAGTTGTTGGAGCAGGGCTGGGATGGCGTGCAACCGCTGATACAGGTGCATCCCCCTTCGCGATGGCTATTTAAGTGTTGGACCGACAGCGGTATGGCCAGCGTCATCGACCATATACAAGATCAGGGATACCGGGTAGTGCTGACCAGTGGTCCAGCTTCCCAAGAGCGCAGCAAAAATCGGGCAATTCTTGCGCTGTGTCGCAGTACGCCCATCGAGATGAGTGGTCGTTTGAACTTGCCGCAGTTGGCTGCCTTGACGGCGCAGTGTCGGCTCTTTTTTGGGGTGGACACCGCACCGACTCATATGGCAGCGGCACTCAATGTACCGGTTGTGGTGTTGTTTGGCCCCTCCGGTACGTTTGACTGGGGGCCCTGGCCCAACGGTTGGGCGGGGCAGGATACGCCGTATCCGCAAAAAAACGGCATCCAACAAGCAGGCCCGCACTGCGTCATCCAAAAAGGGTGGGATTGCGCCCCGTGTGGTCAGGATGGATGCGGCGGAAGCAAGGTGAGCCGTTGTCTGGAAGAGTTGGAGGTCAGCGAGGTGTTGCCTGTTTTGGATCGGGCATTGGCTCGGTTGGAGAGGATTTAAACAATGCAGAATAGTTGTTTATTTTGGGATCATCCAACTGGTGGGGCCAGGGGCAAAGCCCAGAACCAAAACCTACGCATTCCAAAAGGGTCGCAGTTTAATGTGAACCCGCCCCCGTGCTCTTATTTGTACGAGTCAAAAACTGCGTCGATTTCAGATTCTAAAGCAACTTTACAGCGGTTGCTGTTGGTCATTTTCCCTGTTCCTTTTTCAAATTTACCTGTCTGTATCCGCTCAGAAATGGATAGAGTGTTTTTTCCAACAGATGCTCCAGCCAGGGTCGGTGCCGCTTCAGCTTTAGGATCTGATCCAGGTGCCAGGGCGAGCGAATTTTTTGTCCCTTAAAGGAGCATTTATTGGTTCCTTTCATGTGGGTGTGGTGTAAAGGCTGTCCGAAGGACATGCCGTGGTAACCGAAATGATAGGTTCCTGTGCGGTCCAGTGGAGGCAAATCCAATTGCAACATCTCCATCAGTTCTTCGTGATTGTGGGGCGTGTAGACTGCGCCGAGTTTGTCGTAAATGGCGCGATTCAGGAGAATAACCGGTTTCCCTATGTACGCAGCTTCCATGCCTAGGGTGGAATTGGCCACTATCACCTTACTGGCATTATCCAACAGGGAATAGGTATCCACCTGATCCCAAGGAAGAACCATGCGCAGGAAAGGGGCATGGTGGTGGGCGAACTGTGCCAGAATTGAATGCGCTTCGGAGGCACTGTTGGGATGCATGCGTACAACCAATTGTCCTAAAAACCCACGGGCAGTAAGGTCACCAACGATACGATTCAACGCATCGGCTAGATCGTTATAAATGCCCTTGTCAAAAAAACCGGAGAGCGCGGCATGCTCGGTTTCCGATGAGGTAAACAACACCAGACGAGGATCGGCCTGCCACCATCCCTCGGGAACGATCCCCTTGACCTGATCTTTGAGAAAATTGATCCTGATGTAACGGAGATTCTTCCCTTGACGCCGGTTCTGAAAAAAAACATCTGCTATTTGGCACTTTTGTGCATCATCTGGATTGTTGTTCCAACACCGAACAATGTCCTGTTGCCATGCGTCGGGATCCTGGATAATGGCGTTTTCTAGCAGCAGAAAAGAGTCATTGCGGGAACCCCGTTCATGGGAGAAGAAACGCACTTTTTCAGCTTGGCACGCACGCACGAAACAACGTCCTCCCACCCCACGACCATTAAAAAAATAAACCCGATCTGGGTGGAAACGGCGGATCGCTGCCCTGGCAGCACGATATAGCCTGATCGTGGCGTGCAACCCTCTTTGGATGAAATCCTGGTAGGTATCAAAAGAGGGATAACGGGTCTTAGTAATGGAATAGAGTGAGGAAAGTACGGCCTCACCGCAATCCCAGTCGTCGAACCGGAAGCTGCCCAGCGTCTCACTGGTGTCGAATGCCAGGGGAGGATGCGGGGCGATTTCTTCATCCGCCGGAATGAGGGAAGAGAGTAGGACTGTCTGCACGACAGGGGTCAGCAACCGCAAGCCCCCTTTTCTTTTGGCTACACAACCCCTGCAAAACAGCGGGTCATTGCTTGTGGATGCATCGCACATCATTACGGCACGATCACAATCCACATAAATGACATGATCACCCTCATCAAGATGCTGCTGCATCACATCTAGTTGTGTTTCAAAATGGGGAGAGTGGGGTTGAACGCCAAAAATAATGACGGTAAGCTTGGACATGGAAACATCCTCAAAAAGAACGATGCCGACAAAACTGGGCGCAGAACAACCCTGCGACCGCGACGTCTCACCTCAACCGCAACCATTGTGAGATGCGTAGTTTGTCCTCCCACTTAAGCCGGAACAGTTTGATAAATAAAAGTAAATGGGATAGGTCTGGGAAGGGGCTGGCCCCTTCCCAGCGGGGTGTGGGACGAGGCCGAGAATCGCATGCACATTCAAAAGGCAATTCTGCTGTGGTGTCTGGGCGTGGAGTCGTTTGAATAATGTCCGCGTCCCATGATGAATTCGTGCGCGATGATTTCGTGCTGCCGTTCCAGCTTGGCGGAGCCAGTTCAAGCGAAGGGGCCCGGGTGCGGGGGCGCTTGATCCGGCTGGGGCCGGTGTTGAACGATATCCTTGGTCGCCACGCCTATCCGGCCCCGATTGCGGCTCTGGTTGGTGAAACCCTGGTTCTCGCGGTGCTGTTGGCCGGGATGCTGAAGTATCGTGGCGTGTTTACCTTGCAGGTTACGGGTGACGGCCCGGTGCGGACTTTGATCGCCGATGTCGTCGCCGGTGAAGATGCTGGCCTGCGCACGGTGCGGGCCCATGCCCGGTTCGACCCGGCGCTGCTAGACGCCGTGGCTGACACCACAACGGGCGTTGCCTTGCTGGGCGAGGGCCATTTGGCTTTTACCGTCGATCAGGGCGAGTACACCGAGCGTTACCAGGGCGTCGTCGCCCTAGGGGGGGAAACGCTGACCGATTGCGTTCGCCATTATTTTCGCCAATCGGAGCAGATCGCGACGGGCTTGGTTACCGCCGTTGGCCCAGTTGGGGATGGTTGGCGCGTGGGCGGACTTGTTGTTCAGCAACTGCCAGATGATTCGGGTGAGAGCGACTCCGACCAAGACGGCCCCGACGCAGACGGCGACGTAGATGGAGACGTGGAGTGCGACGACCACTGGCGGCGGCTGATGGTGCTGACTTCGACCTGTACCGCTGGTGAACTGATCGATCAGGCTTTGCCGGCTCATGACCTGCTGCACCGATTGTTTCATCAGGAACAGGCGGTGGTCTATCCGGAAACGGCCTTGGCGTTCGGCTGCCGCTGTTCCCGTGAGCGGGTTGAAGTCATGCTGGGGTCGTTGAAGCCGGAGGATCTGGAACACGTTAGGGTTGATGGCCAGATCGAGGTGACGTGCGAGTTTTGCGGCACGCGCTACGCGTTCGGCTCCCAATAAAACGGGTCCAGGGCAGCATCCTGGTCGGCGAAGCTTTCGGTTATTCGGTGCCTTCCCCCCGCTCTTCGCCCCCCCGCTCTTCGCACAGCCGTTCCATCACTCGCACCGTGCGGTTGGTGGCGGTGCAGGGCATGCCTTTGCCGAGCGTGCCGGTCGGGAACGCCGGTTCAATAAAACCCAGTTGGTGATAGAGGGTGCGGGCAGCGGTCATCGATTCCAGGGTTTCTAGGCGGATGCGGCGATAGCCAAGCGTCCGTGCCGCCTCTAGCACCGTTTCCGCCAAACGTCGGCCCAGCCCCCGGCCGCGAAACCCCGGCCGCACATACAGCCGCTTCATTTCGCAGGCTCGTTCACTTCCGTTGTTTACGGTGCCGGAATCTTCGTCTTCGTCGTCATCGGCTCCGGAAAAGAAGCGCAACCCGACACAGCCGGCCGGTTGGCCCTCGACCACCGCCAGCAACAGCGTGCCCTCTGGGGCGGTATAGGCTCCGGGCAGTCGCCGCAGCTCCCGCTCGAAGCCTTGCAGGCACAGCGCGAAGTTGATGGTGTGGCCGTATTCCCTGAACAGCGTGCGCACCGTGTCCACGTCGGGGCCGTCGATTACGGTCCGGAGGTTCAGGGTCGGGGGCAAACCGAATTTGGGCATCTTGTGAGTTATCCTTGCCTTCGGCGACCACGGCGTTGGGCCCGCCAGGAGCCTGAAGGCCCACTTCACTTAAGAAAGGGATTAATCGGTTAGCGGCCTAACCACCCGGAAGCCGATATTTGAACTGCGGTCGTCGGGGCTGGAGCGGCTGCGGTCGGCCGAGCGCAGATCGATCGGTGCGTTCAGCCACGAACCGCCGCGCAGGGTGCGCACTTCGCAGCCGGGATGAACCCAGGCACGGCTATCGGGGGGTGCGGCAGCATAGCCGTCATGGTAGCAGTCTTCCACCCACTCCCAGACATTGCCATGCATGTCGGACAGGCCAAACGGATTGGCCGGATAGGTGCCGACATCGACCGGATGACCACGGCCGCGCAGGGTGGCGGCGCTGGGGGGGGGGGCCGAACCCGGGGCCCCGATGCTTGCGGCCAGCAGCAGATTGTAATTGGCCGACTCGGGCGTCAACCAGAAGCCGGTGGCATAGGGGGTGTTGGTTCCGGCCCGGGCCAGGTATTCCCATTCGGCCTCGCTGGGCAGGCGATAGGGCAGGCGGGTCTTGGTTCGCAACCAGAGAACGTAGGCCTGGGCATCCTGCCACGACACGCACACCACCGGGTGGTGTTCGCTCTGGTCATAGCCGGGCTTGCGCCAGGTGCGGCGTTCGTCCTCGCGCCATTCGGAGCCGGAAAATACATAGCAGCCGGTGGCGGTGACGTGCTTGGTCTCGCGCACGAAGGCGGAGAATTCGCCCCTGGTCACCTCGTAGCGGCCGACCGCGAGCGGCGTGGTGATCGCCACCCGTCGTTGTGGCCCTTCATCGGGTTTGCGTCCGACTTCATCCTCGGGCGATCCCATGACGAACACCCCGGGTGGAGTCACGACCATTTCCGGACAGACCGGCCGGCTATATTTGTCCAATTCCCGGCAGTCGCGGAACACTCGGCCCACTGGCAGCGTTGCCGCCAGCCGGGCCAGTTCCTGTTCCTGACGCTGTTCTTCCTCGGCTTGGCGCGCGGCTTCTTCGGCCCGGCGGCTGCCTTCGTCGCTGGGCATTGCCGCAACTGTGGCAGCCACGGGGCGCTGCCGTTCGGTTTCGACTCCGGTTGGGGCGGCCTCCTGGCGCAGCCGGTCAAGCTTGGTCCAGCGCGCCTGAGTCAGCGACCACCAACTGGCCCCGACCAGCACCGCTAGAGAAATCAGCCCGACCACGGCCACGCGCATTCCCAGCCGGCGCAAGGCGCTTCCGGTGCGGGCCCCCAGGCTGGGGCGGCTCGAGCGGCGGAGCCATGGCCGTCGTTTTTGGGGTTTGGGCGGAGGCGGTGGGGCGGCATTGGTCGGGGGCGTGGCTGCGAGTGGCAGAGGTTCTTCCGGCAGGGCGGCGACCGCAGCCGCCAGCGCTTTCGCGTGGGCCTGATCGTCCTCGGCTCCCGCCTCGACCAGCGGCCCAGAGTTCAGGAGCAACTTAGCCCGCCAGTGGGCCAGCGATTGTGGTCGCTGCTTGAGATCCGGGCGCAGCGCCCAATCAACCGCAGCCATGAACTCGGCCGAATAGTCGGCATGGCTGACGGTGGCCACCGGCTGGCACGGATCTTCGCTCAGTCGGCGCGGGGCGTCGGGTGGCTTGCCACCGGTCATGGCTCGGTAAAGTACCGCGCCCAGGGCATAGATGTCGGTCCATGGCCCCTGCTTGCCCTTAGGGAGATACTGTTCGGGGGCGGCGTAGCCATGGGTGACCACCGGCAGCGGCGCACGTCGGTCGGCGTGGTCATCGTCGCGGCCGCGCGGCGACATTGATTGGCGTGCGGCACCGAAATCGATCAGCACCGGCGAGCCATCGGGGCGAACGATGATGTTGTGCGGCGTGATGTCGCGGTGCAGGCAGCCACCGCCATGAACCACGGTCAGGGCATTGAGCAGCGGGGTCAGCAGGGCTTTCAGTTCGCCTTCATTCGGCGCACGGCCCTGTTCGCGCAGCAGTCGGGCCAGCGATACCCCTGGCTCCAGGTTCATGACCAGATAGCCGGTACCGTTGGCCTCAAACGACTCGATCACTTTGACCAGATTGGGATGAGAAAAGCGCGCGATCACCCGCGCCTCTTCGATGAAGGTTCGTCGGCCGCGATGGAATAGCGGCAAGGCTTCTTCGTGCTCCGGTTCCAGGCAGACCGAGATCCCTTCGCGTCGTGAGGCGACGTTTGGGAAGAACTCCTTCAGGGCCACAACTTGATTGCGCTGGGTGTCTAGGGCCCGGTAGGTGATGCCGAAGCCGCCACGGCCGAGTACGGACTCAATCCGGTATTCGTGCAATTGATAATCAGGCGGCAGCGCTTGATCATTACTGAAGTCCCTGGTCATAAACTTCGCGCCCCTGCCTATCCGCACTTAAAAAGACCACACGCTCAACCACTGGTTTTGCGGTCGCTTTGCACCGAACGCACACCCGCGACCATTCTCGCGTGCTGGTCAGTTTCCAAAACCGGAGCCGGCACCGTCACTTGGCCGACGTTTCCAGCCGTAGAACTTCCAGCCGTAGAACTTATTGTGCAAGGTCATGGGCAAATCGCAAGAGGGTCGCGACCGCCGCGACCGGGATATGCTTCGATTTTTTGCCGGTGTTGCCGCAAGTCACGAGCGGGAAGTCTGGCGGAGACAAATTCTGCTTTAGGCTGGGCAGAGGTTTAATTGGGCACGCCCTGGTTGTGTCCTGCATGCTATTGGTAGCGGTCTGATTTCTACCGCTTGTGACGATCGCGAGATCAATCGGTTAAAACAAAAACCGGCGTTCCGCAAAGCGGAAACGCCGGTGGTAAATGCCGTGAGCGGAAGGTACCCGGCCCGACTCCGTCCCCGATCCCGGTCTGGCCGGGGTCTCGATCGGGGGGGGCGGAACTTAGCCTGTGACTGCCGCCGCTGCGGTTGCCAAACGAATCCGCACCCGCATGATGCGATGCTTGATGCGTCGCGCTTCGAGGCTTAGAACGGCATCCTTGGCGTCGAGCAGGAAGGAGTCCAGGCCGCCCTTGTGCTCGATGGTGCGAATGGCATTGGTGCATAGCCGCAAGCGAACCGAACCGCCCAGGACATCGCTCAACACTGAGGTTTCCTGGAGATTGGGTTGAAAGCGCCGCCTGGTCTTATTGTTGGCGTGACTGACGTTGTTGCCGAACTGGGTTCCCTTGCCGGTCACGGCGCAGCGACGAGCCATCGGAGCATATCCTTCATGAACGAAAACAACCTACGCGGGACGGCCACCGTCCAGCGGGAACCTGTCAGTAGCGCAATGACGAACAAAGGTCAAGCTGAGAACTGCCATGTCGGCACCAATGCACCGGCCGGCCGGCCGGGGTTGCTGCTCGACCGTGACGGTGTGGTCAATATCGATTCGGGTTATGTCGCCACGGCCGAGCGCTGTCGGTTTCTGCCCGGGGTGTTCACTCTGGCGCGGCGTGCGTTCGATCGCGGCTTTGCCGTGGTGATCGTAACCAACCAGTCGGGGGTGGCTCGGGGCTATTACACCGAAGAGCAATATTTCGTTTTCGCCGCCTGGGTCGCTGATCGGTTCGCGGCCGAGGGCGTGCCGTTGGCCGGGCAGTTCCATTGTCCGTATCACGCTGACGCGGTGTCGGAGCGTTATCGGCGCGACAGCTACTGGCGCAAGCCCAATCCGGGTATGATTCGGCAAGCGGCGCGGACTTTGCGACTGGAATTGGCGCGTTCGGTGATGCTTGGCGACCACGTCGGCGACTTGCTGGCGGCGCGAGCGGCCGGAGTCGGCGTGCGGGTGCTGGTTGGGCGGGATGGTGGTGGGATCGAACCTGGGTTGGCCGATTTTGTGGTTCCTGAGCCGGGCGCACTAATTCGGCGGTTGGGCTGGAACTGAGGACTTCCGCTCGTGTTTGGCGACCGGGGCGCTGCCCTTGGCCCCACTTTCTTGGGATCAAACGAATATTTGCCCAAGGAAGTGGGTTCAAGGACCGCCGTCGAGTCGCGGTGACTCGATAAAAGCTTTGGTGGGCGATGACGGGATCGAACCGCCGACATTCTCGGTGTAAACGAGACGCTCTACCCCTGAGCTAATCGCCCGACTGCGAAACACGATACTGCGAGACAGAACCAAGTCAATCGCTTAATTCAACGTATCTTTCAGCGTCTTGCCAGCCTTGAACTTCGGTTGACGCGACGCGGGGATCGCGATCTGTTCGCCGGTGCGCGGGTTGCGGCCATTAGACGCAGCGCGGTCCGCCACGGCAAAGGTGCCGAAGCCGACCAACCGGATCTCATCCCCTTGCTTCAAAGCGTTAGTAATGCCATCGAACACGGCATCCACGGCCTTGGCTGCGGCACTTTTGGCCAAGCCGGTGGTGTCAGTGACATAAGCGACCAGATCATTCTTGTTCACTATATACCCCCCCCATGACGATCGAAAGGATTCTATGATCTTTAACCCGCGATCTTTAACCAGTACAGCCAACCAGTTGGGATCATACCCGCGACCATCCCAAACACAACCCCAAAAACCGGTCAACTGACAGTTGTAAATAGAAGACTGAGCGAGGCCCAGATCATATTTAATGGCGGATAACGTCCTCGTGATCGTCCTCAGCCGGCTTGCTCACCGTGTCAACCTCGATTGGCTCAATCCATTCAATCGGCACCAGGGGCCGGACCAGAGCCAGTCGCAGCACATCATCGACCGTGGTCACCGGCACAAGGGTCATGCCGCGTTTGACGTTATCCGGGATTTCGGCCAGATCTTTCTCGTTGTCCTTGGGCAGGAGGACGGTCTTAAGGCCGCCGCGCAGCGCCGCCAGCAGTTTTTCCTTCAACCCGCCGATTGGCAACACCCGGCCGCGCAACGAAATTTCGCCGGTCATGGCCACGTCCTTGCGTACCGCAATCCCGGTCAGCACCGACACAATCGAGGTGATCATGGCCACGCCGGCCGAAGGCCCGTCCTTGGGCGTGGCACCTTCGGGTACATGGACGTGAATATCCTTCCGCTCGAACACAGTCGGTTTGATGCCGAATTGCGCAGCCCGAGATTTGACGTAACTCTCCGCCGCTTGCACCGACTCCTTCATCACGTCGCCGAGTTTGCCGGTGGCGATCACCTTGCCCTTACCCCGCAACATAACCGCTTCGATCGACAGGATTTCGCCGCCGACTTCGGTCCAAGCCAGACCCGTGGTGATTCCGACCAAGTCTTCTTGTTCGGCCTCACCAAAGTGATAGCGCCTTATGCCGGCATATTTCTCAAGATTGCGCCGTGAGACCTGAACTTTATCCAGATTGCGCATCAAAATATCTTTAATCGACTTGCGCGCCAGATTCGCGATTTCTCGCTCCAAGTTGCGCACCCCGGCTTCACGGGTATAGGTCCGGATAATGTCGCGCATCGCCTCGTCGGAGATCGAGAATTCCCCTTTTTTCAGGCCGTGATTCTTCAACTGTTTGTCGATCAGATGGCGCTTGGCAATCTCGATCTTCTCGTCTTCCGTGTAGCCTGCGATGCGGATGATTTCCATCCGGTCCAGCAGCGGCTGGGGCATGCGTAGGGTGTTGGCGGTGCAGATGAACATCACGTCGGATAGGTCGTAATCGACCTCCAGGTAATGATCATTGAAGGACGAGTTTTGTTCGGGGTCAAGCACCTCCAGCAGCGCCGAAGATGGATCGCCGCGCCAATCGGAGCCAAGTTTATCAACTTCATCCAACAAGAATAGTGGGTTAGAAGATTTTGCCTTCTTCATGCCCTGAATGATTTTGCCCGGCATCGAGCCGATGTAGGTGCGGCGGTGGCCGCGAATCTCGGCCTCGTCCCGCACGCCGCCCAAGGATAGGCGAACAAAATTGCGGCCGGTAGCGCGGGCGATTGACTTCCCGAGCGAGGTTTTGCCGACGCCAGGCGGCCCAACCAAGCACAGAATCGCTCCCTTAACCTTGGTCATCCGTTGTTGAACGGCAAGATATTCGAGAATTCGCTCCTTGACCTTATCCAGGCCATAGTGATCGTTGTCAAGCACTCCTTCGGCCATCTTGATGTCGCGCTTGATCTTGGTTCGCTTCTTCCAGGGGATGCTAAGCATCCAATCCAGATAGTTGCGCACCACGGTCGCTTCGGCCGACATCGGACTCATGGTCTTGAGCTTTTTTAGTTCAGCCAGAGCCTTTTCGCGCGCCTCTTTAGTAAACTTGGTTTTGTTAATCTTCTCCTCGATTTCGGCCGCTTCGTCGCGCCCGTCCTCGGTCTCGCCCAATTCCTTCTGAATCGCCTTCAGTTGCTCGTTTAGGTAGTATTCGCGCTGGGTCTTCTCCATCTGACGTTTGACGCGATTGCGAATGCGCTTCTCAACCTGAAGCACCCCGATCTCGCCTTCCATATAGGAGTAGACTCGTTCCAGTCGCTCGCTGATCACTGGGATCTCAAGCAGTTGTTGCTTTTCCGGTATCTTGAGCGCTAGGTGCGAGGCAACGGTGTCGGCCAGTTTGCCGGCGTCTTCGATCTGGTTGATTGAAACCAGAACCTCGGGCGGAATCTTTTTGTTGAGCTTGATGTATTGCTCAAACTGCGCGACCACCGCGCGCGACAGCGCCTCGATTTCCGGCACTTCGCCCGGCTTCTCCTCGATTGCCTCGGCAAACGCCTGGAAAAAGTCTTCATTTTCGGTGAAGCGCAACAACCGGGCGCGCTGATTGCCCTCAACCAACACCTTCACGGTGCCATCGGGCAATTTAAGCAGTTGCAACACGGTGCCGATGGTGCCGACGGTGTGAATGTCACCCGGGCTGGGGTCGTCCTGGGAAGCGTTCTTCTGAGTCACCAGCAGGATCTGCTTGTCATCCTTCATAACGTCTTCGAGCGCCCGCACCGATTTTTCGCGCCCGACGAACAGCGGCACGATCATGTGCGGGAACACCACGATATCACGGAGCGGCAGCACCGGGAACTGGACGCCACGGGAAACATCATGCATGGGACTGGTGCCTTATAAAAAAGGTCGCCGAGCAAAACCTAGAATTAGCGCTGGCCGGCTGGCTGATAACTTGGCACACCCCGCCTCTGGCTTCAAGGGATGGCGGCGGAACGGTTGCCGCCGTTATCCCTTTTTGCCCCGGCTGAAGTGCCGATCCCGTCGCCGCGTCCAGCCCCGTGACCCATCTATATATATCATACCAGTTTTCAATCGCGGTTGTGCTCCGTGCGTTGGTCGGATCGGGCTGGCTCGACGGCGGCGCCGCGTGATTTTCATGGCAGCCATGCGGTTAATTAGTAGAAAACGGTAGACTCAAGGGGCCGGGAACGGGCATAACCCGGCTCGTTCAGACGGGCTGTCGGGGCGGCGGCGCGGATGGGCTTTTTGTTCTCTATGTTCTGGCGACAGCGACGAAAAATAGGTATTGCGCTTTCGGTTGGAACGGTTTAGAGCTTAACTTCCCGGTTCTCGCGCTTAGCGGTGGATCGGAACGGGTTGAGAAAGAAGCGAAAAAAGTTGTTGACAGGCGGTTGGGTGGTTCGGTAAAAGAGTAGGATCGGCCGGCGGTTTGGTTTGCTGGACGGGTTAAAAAGAAAACGAAGCAGAGTGAAAAAAGAGCTTGCATCGGTTGATTGGTTGGACTAAACCACTCCCTGGCCGACGGGAACGAAAGAAAAGAACGCGGTTCGGACGGTTTGTTTGGTTAGGTTGCTAAGGTTTTATCTTCTAGCGTGATTTGGTTTTGGGTTAAGTCATTCGTTTTGTACTTTTGGCTCAAGGGCTGGTTTATCCGGTTACTTGATCCACGGATCTTGGACATTGTGGATTTGTTGGGAGAGAAGGGATGCGCGGGCGGCGGTGTCTAGCGGGAGAGAGTCCGCAAAGGGACCGTTAAACGAGTAACGCATCCTAATATGAGAAGCCTAGAACGCGAAACTTCGCTTCAAGCCGGTTTGCAAGAACTGGGTTGAAGAGATAGTCTTCAAGGACAAGGTTCTTAGGTTATCGGTGTGTTGCCGGTTGGCGGCACCCAGAGTGCGGTTCGGTTGGCATTTAGGCTTCGGCTTGGGTGTTGAACGAAGATGTACTCTTAACCTGAGAGTTTGATCCTGGCTCAGAACGAACGCTGGCGGCATGCCTAACACATGCAAGTCGAACGGTTGGCTTCGGCCAATAGTGGCGCACGGGTGAGTAACGCGTGGGAACCTGCCCTTTGGTTCGGGACAACTCCGGGAAACTGGAGCTAATACCGGATACGTCCCCCTTTTGAGAGATTGGGGGAGAAAGATTTATCGCCATGGGAGGGGCCCGCGTCCGATTAGGTAGTTGGTGGGGTAACGGCCTACCAAGCCTTCGATCGGTAGCTGGTCTGAGAGGATGATCAGCCACACTGGGA
>CAUYTZ010000444.1:0-2878 GCA_963575695.1 uncultured Gammaproteobacteria bacterium
TCAATGGCCCTGGTCGATGACCGGCCGTTGGTATCGGCGACCACCGCCGCGCGCTGTCAAGCGGCATTGAAAAGTGGGCCAGCATCGGCGTCAAAAAGTGGACCACGACCACAATCTTAGGTTGCGTATTTTCCCCCGAAACAGGCAGTGTCTGCAAGGCATCATCGTGCTCAAGGCCGGCGACCTGATCCAGACCAGCGTCGGCCGGTCGCACATGGTTCTGGACGACATTAATGCCGATGGGTCCGGCAATGCCAGCGTGCGGATCGAACCCCGGCTGCGGGAGGCGGTCACCGCCGGGCCGCTGGTCACCAGCGTCTGCTGGGTGCGGATGCGGCTGCTCTCGGACGACGCCGGCCGCAACCCGACCGCGCCACCGGTCAAGTCGGCCTATCAACTGGATCTGCTCGAGACTCTGGCATGACCACGCTCGATTGGCCGCTGGATCTGCGTCCGGTCGAGCAGGTGTTCCATGTCCGCACCCAGACCGCGCAAACCCCGTCGGCGTTGTCCGGGGCTGGCGCGGTGCTCGGACGGCGCGGTGAGCATTGGATCGCTGAACTGATCCTGGAACCGGTTCAGGGCCGGCTGCCGTGGCTGGAGGCGCTGCTCGCCCAGCATCGCGGCGGCGCAGTCGAGGTGCTGCTGCCGGATTTCGTCCGTCTGGCCGGGCATGGCTCGCTGGCTTCGTTCGACGCCTACGCCGCTGAGATCGGCGCCACCAGCTTCGAAGATGGCACGATGTTTGACGACGGTACGGCCTTCTTCGAAGGCGCGGGCACGCCGGTCATTGCCGGCGGCTGCGGCCAGCGGCTGGTGCTGACCGGCTGCCGGCCGGGGGCGGCGGATGTGCTGCTGCCCGGCGATCTGGTCCAGACCAGCCCCGGCCGCGGTCATCTGATCGCGGTCACCGGCACACCTGACCAGGACGGCATGGTCGTGATCGAAGTCGCTCCGGCCTTGCGTTCACCGCCGCTGCCGGGCACGCCGGTGACCGCGGTGTGCAAGATTCTGATGCGCCTGACCAGCGGCGAGGCCCTGGCCAACCCGACCACGCCGTTCCTGCGCTCCCGCTATCGCCTATCCTTTGTGGAGGCCCCATGACTGGTCGTTTGTCAGGTTCGGTCGAAGCCGAGACCTTTAAAGCCGTGGCCCGGCCGGCGATTTTGGTCGAATTGCACTTCGCCGCCGAAACCATGTTCCTATGGTCCGGCGTCGGTACATTGATCTGGAACGGCTGCACTTGGCTGGGCGTCGGCACGCTCGGTCGGGTTGGTTCGATCGAGGAAACCCTGGATGTGCGTGCGGTCGGCGCACGCTTTGAACTGTCGGGTGAACGCCACCGGTTATTGAGCGTTCACCTGCGATCGGGTTTGGCTGGTGGTTTGATCAGGTCGCCCGGCTTGCTGGCAAGCAGCAGGCCTTTGGCGTAACAATGGCTCAGGTTGCCAACCCCGAGCATCAACTCTACCACCTCGATTTGCCGACAAGATTTCATTTTACGAAGACAAACGAACACTCCGGAAGGCACTATCCTGTTTTTAATCATCTCAGCGACCTCCTGGCAAATTCCGACCAGGAGATCACGCTTTTGCTTTAATTCTTCAGGCTTTATGTTTAAAGCGCGCGCAAGTTTTTCTTCCGGTACGCCCCGCTCGATTGCTTGCACGATCATGCGGTGCTCCTGGACCGTGGAGAGGCGACTGACCCGCTTATTGTAGGTGAAAGCCTCATCATCCGCCGCGATTAGGCAGCGGGCCTGGTGCTCTCCACGCTGGCGCAGCACTGCCAGCCGGAGGTGGCCATCCAGAAGCAGGTGGCGGCCGGTCGCCTTATTGAGCCGAGCCACGACCAGAGGCTCAACCACGCCCACTTCGGCGATGGAGGACGCGATTTGGAGGAACTTCTTCCCGCCGTGTACACTGTCCGTGATTTTGCGAGTGGGCAGAATTGAATCCAAGTCAAGGCTAATAATTCCTAGCTCAAATCAGGATCTAATAAATTTTGTACCAACGCTCATTTTGGCCTCCGGGTTTCGTTCAAGGTCCACGATGGCACGGCCTACTCTGCGTCCGCCTACCTGATGACTGTTAACGTCACTGCGGTCAACGACGTGCCCACGGCAGCGGCCAACACCAAAACAGCGGTTGAAGATACCGCCCTCCTCTTGGCCGCCGCTGATTTCGGCTTTGCCGATGTGGATACAGGCGCGGCCTTAAGCCAAATTCAGATCACCGCCCTCCCTACGGCAGGTTCTCTGTGGGTCGATGCGGACAGTTCTGGCACCATTAATAATGCCGAAGCCGCCCTCATTGCCAATGATACGGTCTCATTGGCCAACATTGCCAAACTGACCTATCTGGGTGCCTTAAACAGCAATGGTAATGGCTATGGCAATTTTTCGTTCAAGGTCCATGACGGCACGGCCTATTCTGCGTCCGCTTACCTGATGACTGTTAACGTCACTGCGGTCAACGACGTGCCTACGGCATCCCCCAACCCCACCCTGGCCAGATAATCGCTGACCACGTCACGCCGTTCGGCGCGTGTAGCATGGGGATAGACCTGTTCCACTCCCAGGGCCACATTTTGCCGAGCCGTCAGCCAGGGGAACAGGGTCGATTCCAGCAGCGAGCCGCTATCAATCAGTCGCTTCAAAGCGCGTAGGGAATAGAATAGTTCCAACGGGATCAATACCGCTGAGAAGGCTGCCGGGGTGGCGGTAACGGTTAATTTGGCTTAAGGCCGCGCCTGTATCCACATCGGCAAACCCGAAATCAGCGGCGGCCAAGAGGAGGGCGGTATCTTCAACCGCTGTTTTGGTGTTGGCCGCTGCCGTGGGCACGTCGTTGACCGCAGTGACGTTAACAGTCATTAG
>CAUYTZ010000445.1:0-16556 GCA_963575695.1 uncultured Gammaproteobacteria bacterium
TCATCGGCGTGCGGATTTCGTGGCTCATGTTGGCCAGGAATTCGCTCTTCGCCTGGTTGGCCCGCTCGGCATAGTCTTTGCTAGCCTCCAACTGGCCGTGGATTTCGGCTAGGATGCGGTTCTTGCGCAGCACCATCAGCACCAAAGTGCAGAACAGGAGCGCCACGACGGCGAACACCAGCGATTTGACGACATCGTCGGTCCAGACCTCTCGAAGACTATCGATAACATCCTGCTCGGCGACGCCAAGCATGACCACCAGCGGATAGCCATCCAGTTTCTGATACACGAAATGCCTGACGATGCCATCGATCGGGCTAGCAGATTGATGCGAACCGGAAGAAGTCTGCTTAAGACTGTCCCAAACCTTAAGGGTGTCCAATGGCTTGTTGAAGACTTCGTCCGGTGGAACGGGGTAGCGGGCGATCAGGCGGCGATCCAGGGTGGCTACAGTCAGAACACTGTGCGACCCCAGACCAAACTGTTCAAAAAAATCGACGAAATCGCTCGGCAGAAGGGCCATCAGGATGTTGCCATCGAATTGGCCATCGCGCAGCAACGGACGGGCGACGCGGAATTGGAATTGCTGTGTGACCTTGCCCTTGCGGGTGGGGCCGATGAAAACCGTATCCTGGGGATTGTCGCGAAAGAACGTGAAGTGGTCCAGTTCGGAAGCGTTGACGGTGGACCACCCCGTTTTTTGAGTGCTGAAAAAAACATAGCCGTCACGGCCGGTGAGGCTGACCACGCTGGAAAACTTTTCGTAGTGTTGCGACCGACTCGCGTTGATGAACTGGTGCAGTTCTTCCCCCGCGCCATGGCGCAGGTAAAACTCGCGCACCGACCTGATGTAGGCGTCGGCACCGTCGAGTAGTCGGGTTGAACGATCGACGAAGGTCAGCAGTACCCGTTGCCCATC
This sequence comes from uncultured Gammaproteobacteria bacterium, assembly GCA_963575695.1. Taxonomy (GTDB): domain Bacteria; phylum Pseudomonadota; class Alphaproteobacteria; order Azospirillales; family Azospirillaceae; genus CAUYTZ01. Next base: position 920 of record CAUYTZ010000445.1, read on the forward strand.
GGCGATGGCGGCGGCAAAACGTTCGACCCGCAGCTTGGAGTAACTCTGAAAAGTAACGGTGGTGAATACCGCAATCGAAGCCATCGTGATCCCGATTACGGCAAAGGACCAGATCCTCGAACCCATTCGAAGCGGTTTCACGACATTACCCACGGGCCGAAGCTCCTGCTTGGTTACAATCTAAGGTAGATTTTATCCATTCACGAGGTTGTCCGATCAGGCAGCTTGATCAGGATCGCGAAGGCGGCGCTCCAGTTCGATGAAGGCCTCGGCGGTCAGGATGGCATCAAGCAGGGCCCCATGGAATTTGAAACGATCCGAACGGTCGATGCCCAGCCGGTCGACCATGGTATCAAGAGACTTGGGCGCACTGGGAAACTGCTTGGCATAGATTTCCTGGGTGCAGATGAAGCGTTCGTCGGCATAGGCTTCCTCGTTCCAGGCGATCCGTTTGGCCCGCGCCATCTCGTAATCGAGGAACTGCTTCTCGTTCCGGTAGGAATGGGCGACGATGTAGGAATCGCCAATGAAATTCAGCAGAGTGTCGGCGATTTCACTAAAGCGCGGGGCCTGTTTCAAGTCTCCTGGTTTGATCCCATGAACTTTGATCGAGCCAGGGCTGATCGGAGCGTCAGGATTGACGCGGCTTTCCCAGCTCTCGCCCTTGCGCCAACCCTCTTCACCACGCAACAATTCGATGCAGCCAATTTCAATCATGACCCCGGGGAGTCGCAGGCCCTTCGGTGCTTGGCGAACCTGCTCAGCCGTCATGACGTTGTGTCCGGTTGTCTCCGCGTCAAGGGCGACCAGACGGTGTTGTCCTTCAAGAAATTTCAGTTCAAGCATTGGTTTGGCGCTTCCTTTGGCACTTTCGTCGTTTGGCAGCAGGCCTTGATATACCAGAAGTGGTCAGATCATAGAAGGGGTGAGCCATTACGGTTTTCGGATTCTGAGGTAAGCGGAGTATATAATACGAGATCGCCGCCGGTTGCTGGCAGCTTAGACGCTTAGGAAGCCCAGGAGAGGTTATGCCCAACAGTTCGTTCACTCTGCTGGCTTGCCGCCGCTTTTGGCCGCTATTCGTCGCCCAGTTTCTGGGCGCGGCCAACGACAACGTGTTTAAAAACGCCCTGGTCATCCTGATCCTTTATCGTTTGGGTGAGGGCAGCGGCGTGGCACCGCAACTCCTGGTTACTGCGGCGGCGGGGCTGTTCATCCTGCCGTTTTTCCTGTTCTCGGCCACTGCGGGCCAACTCTCTGATCGCTATGAAAAAAGCGGTCTGATCAAACGGGTTAAGCTGGCGGAAGTGGTGGCGGCGATTCTGGGCATCGGGGCGCTGGTTTCGGCCAATGTGCCGTTGATGCTGGGGGTGTTGTTTCTGTTCGGGGTTCAGGCGACCTTCTTCGGGCCGTTGAAATACGCGGTGCTGCCGGAGTTGCTGGAGCGGAGCGAACTGGTTGGCGGCAACGCCCTGATTGAGGGCGGAACCTTTATCGCCATATTGCTTGGGACCGTGGTCAGCGGCGTGCTGATCCTGACCGAGAACGGGACCGCGTTGGTGTCTGGCCTGATGCTGGTGCTGGCGATCGCGGGTTATGGGGCCAGTCTGGCCCTGCCCAAGACCCATCCGGGCAATCCGGGCGTGAGGCTTTCGCCGAATATCCTGCGTGAAACCTGGACAGTGTTGAGGCTGATCACCTGCCGCCGCGATTTGTTCTTGTCGGTGCTGGGGATTTCCTGGTTCTGGCTGATGGGGGCCACCTTCCTGGCCCAGTTTCCCGCCTTCGCCAAGGACGTGCTGGTTGCCGACCAGCATGTCGTGACCTTGCTGCTGACCGTGTTTTCGGTTGGGATCGGCGTTGGCTCGATGCTGTGCGGACGCCTGCTCAAGGGCGAAATCTCGGCCCGCCATGTCCCGTTCGCGGCGTTGGGCATGACGTTGTTCTCGTTTGATTTGTTCTTTGCCAGCGCCAGCGGAAATCCGGTTGGCGCGGGTTTGGCCGGCGTGGCCGAATTCCTGACCCGGTTCAACAACTGGCGGGTACTGGCTGATTTGTTGCTGATCGCGTTGTGCGGCGGAATTTACATTGTACCACTTTACACTATTCTGCAAACGCATAGTGACGAGTCTTCGCGGGCCCGTGCCATCGCCGCCAACAACATCGTCAACGCCCTGTTCATGGTGGTCTCGGCGTTGATCAGTGGGATCATGCTGGCCTATGGCTTCTCGGTGCCGCAGGTGTTCCTGACCCAAGCCGTGGCTAATTTGGTGGTCACGGTTTACATTTGCGGCCTACTGCCCGATGCGGTGCTCAAGGGCCTGTTCGGGTGGTTGCTGCGGTGCGCCTACCGGGTGCGGGTTGACGGCATGGAACATATGGCCACAGCCGGGGACCGGGTGGTGGTGGTGGTCAACCACGTCTCGTTCCTCGATGCGGTGTTGTTGGCGGCGTTTCTGCCCAATAAACCGACCTTCGCCATCAACACCTTTATCGCCAAGCTGTGGTGGGTGAAGCCGTTTTTGAGCGTGGTTGACGCCTTTCCGCTCGACCCGACCAACCCGATGTCCACCAAGTCCCTGATTCACGCCGTGCGCCAAGGCCGCACCCTGGTGATCTTCCCGGAAGGAAGGATCACCGTGACCGGCGCACTGATGAAGATTTACGAAGGCCCTGGCATGATCGCCGATCGTGCCGATGCGACCATCGTGCCGGTCCGCATCGACGGCGCTCAATACACCCCGTTCTCGCGGCTTAAAGGCAAGGTGCGGCAACGCTGGTTCCCCAACATCCGGATCACGGTGCTGCCGCCGCGTCGTTTCGAAGTGCCGGCCGAAATCAAGGGCCGGGTTCGGCGTCAGCGCATCGGCGCGGCGCTGTACGATGTCATGTCGGGCATGATGTTTGAAACCGCGAACAGCAACCGGACCTTGTTTCAGGCTCTGCTCGATGCGCGCAAGATCCACGGTGGCGGCACGCCATTGCTGGAGGACATCAACCGCAGCCCGATCGCCTATGACCGGGTGATCGCCGGCAGTTTCGCGCTGGGCCGCGCGTTGGTCCAAGGCACCGCCGCCGGGGAGGCGGTCGGTCTGCTGCTGCCCAACGCCAACGCCACGGCGGTATCGTTCTTCGCCTTGCAGGCGTGGGGCCGGGTTCCGGCGATGCTGAACTTCTCCACCGGTTCGGGCAACGTGCTGGCGGCCTGTGCGGCGGCGAAGATCTCTACGGTCGTAACCTCGCGCCGCTTCATCGAACAAGCCCGTCTGGGCGGGCTGGCCGAGGCGGTCGCGGCCAAGGTCAGGCTGCTCTATCTGGAGGATATCGGGGCTAGGATCGGGCCGTGCGGCAAGCTCTACGGCTTGCTTCGGTCCAAGGTCAACCGGCCGGTCCGAGGCAAACCCGAGGACGCGGCGGTGATCCTGTTCACCTCGGGTTCGGAAGGCACGCCGAAGGGGGTGGTGCTCAGTCACACCAACCTGTTGGCCAATTGCAATCAGTTGTCCGCGCGGATTTCGTTCAACCGTCAGGATGTGGTGTTTAACGCTTTGCCGGTGTTCCACTCGTTCGGGTTGACCGCCGGGCTGCTGCTGCCGATGCTGTCCGGCCTGAAGGTGTTCCTCTATCCCAGCCCCTTGCATTACCGCATCGTGCCCGAACTGGTTTACGACACCAACGCCACGATCATGTTCGGCACCGATACCTTCCTGGCCGGCTATGGCCGGGTGGCCAATTCCTTTGACTTCTATTCGGTGCGCTACGTGTTCGCTGGCGCGGAAAAGGTTAAGGACGAAACCCGGCGGGTGTGGATGGACAAATTCGGCCTGCGCATCCTGGAAGGCTATGGCACCACCGAAACCTCGCCGGTGTTGGCCATGAACACCCCGATGCACTTTAAGGCCGGCACCGTCGGCCGGTTGCTGCCCGGAATTGACTGTCGGTTGGAAGCGGTGCCGGGCATCGCCGAAGGCGGGCGGCTGTTCGTTCACGGTCCCAACGTGATGAAGGGCTATCTGCGGGTGGAAAATCCCGGGGTGCTGGAGCCGCCGCCAGATGGCTGGTACGATACCGGCGACATCGTGATCCTCGACGAGTTGGGCTTTGTTCGGATTACCGGCCGCGCCAAACGTTTCGCCAAGATCGCCGGAGAAATGGTCTCGCTGGGGGCGGTCGAGGGGGCGGTTGCCAGCCTGTGGCCGTCGTCACAACACGCCGTGGTTGCCATCGCCGACGAGCGCAAGGGCGAACAACTGGTTCTGGTCACGGATCGCAGCGACGCGACCCGGGCCGAACTGCTGGCCCATTTCCGGGCCCAGGGGTTGGCCGAGTTGCTGGTTCCGCGCACGGTGGTATCGGTCGCGAAGGTGCCGCTGCTCGGCACCGGCAAAACCGACTATGTCGCGGTTCAGGCATTGGCTCTTTACCCAACCAACGCCCACATATCTCCACAATAAAAAGTTAGAGGAGCGGACGATGGCTTTGGGACGGGGACCGCAACACCTGAAACAGGAACTGCTGGCCGAAGTGGCGCGGCTGGTGCGCGAACGTTGCCCACGCGAACGCGCCGATACCATTGAGCGCTTCGTGGCCGGGTTCTATGCCAATGTTCCCCCCGAAGACATCGCCCAGGCGACACCGGAACGGCTGTACGGCGCGGCCCTGGCCATTCTGGGCCTTGCCGAACAGCGTGCGTCGGGGGAAGCTCTGGTCCGGGTCTATGGTCCGACCATCGACCGCCATGGCTGGCAATCGGCCCATACTGCGGTCGAGGTGGTCACGGATGATATGCCATTCCTGGTCGATTCGGTTACGGCCGCGCTCGACCGGCTGGGGCTGGCGGTCCATCTGATCATTCACCCGGTGATGCGGGTGCGCCGCGACGCGCGGGGGGTGTTGCTTGAGTTGTTCGAGCCGGAGACGGCTCCAGCCGAAGCGGTGGCGGAATCGGTGATTCACGTCACCATCGATCGCTTGAGCGACGCTGAACGGCTGGAGCAGGTCCGTGCCGAACTGGTCCGGGTGCTGGCCGATGTTCGGGCCGCAGTCGAAGACTGGTCGATGGTCCGCGACCGGGTTAAGGAAGCGGCGGCCGAATTGCGCACCCTGGCCGGTACGGCTCCGGCGCTGGCCGAAGAGGCCCGGAAGGCGCTGACCGAAGAGGCTGATGAAGCGGCCGAGTTCCTGGTTTGGGCCGACGACGACCATTTTATCTTCCTCGGCTATCGGGTTTATCGTTTCGCCGAAGACGGTAACGATGATGGTCAACCGTCTGAGGCCGGAGTGGTTCCCGGCAGCGGCCTGGGGTTGCTGCGCGACGATGGTCTGTCGGTGTTCGGTGGCTTGCGCAACCTGGGCGATTTGCCGCCGGAGGTGCAGTTCTTCGTCCGCCAGCCGCAGCCGCTGCGGGTGACTAAAGCCAACCGCGTCGCCACCGTCCACCGACCGGCGCAACTGGATGCGGTGTTCGTCAAAACCTTCGATGATCGGGGCCGAGTGACCGGCGAGCGGCTGTTCGTGGGTCTGTTCACCTCGATCGCCTACAACCGGCTGGTGCGCGACATCCCGTTCCTGCGCCGAAAGGTCAGCCGGGCGCTGGCGCGGGCCGGCTTTGAGTCGCGCAGCCATGACGGCCGGGTGCTGCTGCATGTTCTGGGCACGCTGCCGCGCGACGAGTTGTTCCAGATCCGCGAAGAAGAACTATACGACCTGGGCCTGGGCGTACTCCATTTGCAGGAGCGCCAGCGCATCGCCCTGTTCGTGCGCCGCGATCCGTTCGAACGCTTCGTCTCGTGCTTGGTCTATGTTCCGCGCGACCGCTACGATACCCCGTTCCGCAAGGCCGCCCAGACCGTTTTGGAACAGTCGTTCGGTGGTCTCTGTTCCGCCTATTACACCCAAGTCGCGGATAGCAAGCTGGCGCGGATTCACTTCATCATTACCACCGCCGCCAAGCTCGGCACCCAGCCTGGTACTCAGCCTGGCACCCAGTTCGGCGCGTCGGTGTATTCCGATCTGCACGATATCGAAGCCCGGCTGGTCGAAGCGGCGCGCTCGTGGCCGGACCGGCTGCGCGAAGCGCTGATCGAGGCGCGTGGCGAGGAACAAGGGCTGCGGTTGATGCGCCGCTATGGTGAGGCATTTCCGCTCGGCTACCGCGAGCGGGTCGGGGCCGAGGCGGCGGTGTTCGACATCGGCCAGATCGAACAGGCGCTGGCCACCGATCGTTTGGGCATGAACCTGTATCGGCCGCTGGAAGCCGCCGGCCATGAGCTGCGTTTCCGGGTCTATCACTGCGGCGCGCCGCTGCCGCTGACCGATGTGCTGCCGATGCTGGAACATCTGGATCTGCGCGTGATTACCGAGTTGCCCTATGAGGTCCATCCGGACGATCTGGCGCAGTCGGTGTGGATTCATGACTTCGTGGCCGAAACCCGTACCCGCGCGGCGATCGATCCGGCGGCGATCAAGGACAAGTTCCAGGAAGCCTTTGATCAGGTCTGGAACCGGCGGATGGAGGACGACGGCTTCAACCGTCTGATTCTGCGCGCCGGCCTTGACTGGCGTGAAGTTACCCTCCTGCGGGCTCAGGCACGCTATTTGCGCCAGGCCTGTTTTCCGTTCAGCCTGGAGACCATCGCCGAGACCCTGGCCGCACACCCGCACATTGCCGCCCGCATCCTGCGCCTGTTCCTGACTCTGCACGATCCGGCTTGGCCTCGGCTGCGCCAGGGCCTGGCCGATCCGGAAATCGATGGCCAGTTTGATGCCCTGGTTCGCGCGCTGGACGTGGTCACTAATCTGGATGAAGACCGGATTTTGCGGCGGCTGATCAACGTGACCATGGCCACGCTCCGCACCAACTATTTCCAGCGCGGCGGCGACGGGAGTCCCAAGCCCTATCTATCATTCAAGCTCGATAGTCTGGCCTTGGATGATCTGCCGCTGCCGCGACCGCTGGTCGAGGTTTTCGTTTACAGCCCGCGTATGGAAGGGATTCACCTGCGTGGTGGCAAGGTTGCGCGTGGTGGCATCCGCTGGTCCGACCGGCGTGAGGATTTCCGCACCGAGATTCTGGGCCTAATGAAGGCACAGATGGTCAAGAACATCGTGATCGTGCCGGTTGGGTCCAAGGGTGGGTTCGTGGTCAAACGGCCGCCGCCCGAGTCTGCCGGGCGGGAGGCGTTCCAGGCCGAAGGCATCGAGTGCTACAAGATCCTGATTCGCGGGCTGCTCGATGTGACCGACAGTCTGGCCCCGGACGGCAGCGTGTTGCCGCCGGCGGACGTGTTGCGGCTGGATGACGACGATCCCTATCTGGTGGTCGCGGCCGACAAGGGCACCGCGACCTTCTCCGACATCGCCAACGGGGTGTCGCGCGAATACCGTTTCTGGCTGGACGATGCCTTCGCCTCTGGCGGCTCGGCCGGCTATGACCATAAGCGTATGGGCATCACCGCGCGCGGTGCCTGGGAATCGGTTAAGCGTCACTTCCGCGAACTCTGTCACGATTGCCAGAACGCCGATTTCATCTGTGTCGGGGTCGGCGATATGGCCGGCGATGTGTTCGGCAACGCCATGCTGCTGTCGCGTCACATCAAGCTGGTTGGGGCTTTTAACCACCGGCACATTTTCTGCGATCCCAATCCCGACCCGGAACTCAGCTTCGCCGAACGCGAGCGGTTGTTCCACTTGCCGCGTTTGGCGTGGAGCGATTATGACCCGGCGAGGCTGTCCCCGGGCGGGGCGGTGTTCGATCGTCAGTCAAAATCGCTGCACCTAACGCCGGAAATTCGCGCTTGCTTTGGCATCAGCGCGGAACTGATTACCCCCTCCGACCTGATCAAGGCCATGTTGCGGGCCGAGGTTGATCTGCTGTGGTTCGGCGGCATCGGCACCTTCATCAAGGCCCGGCGGGAATCCCATGCCGATGTCGGCGACAAGGCCAGCGATGCGCTGCGCATCGATGCCGATCAGGTTCGAGCCAAGATCATCGGCGAAGGTGCCAACCTGGGTATGACTCAGCCGGCGCGGATCGAAGCCGCCTTGCGCGGGGTGCGGCTTAATACCGATGCGATCGACAATTCCGCCGGGGTCGATACCTCCGACCACGAGGTTAACATTAAGGTTCTGCTGGGCGATGTGGTTGGGCGTGGCGACATGACCTTGAAGCAGCGCAACGAAATTTTGGCCAGTATGACCGCCGAGGTCGCGGGGCTGGTGCTGCGCGACAACTATCTGCAAACCCAGGCCTTGAGCGTGTTGCAAGCGGCCGGGCCGGAGGCGCTGGAACGTCATGCCCGTTTTATGCGTCGGCTGGAAAAGGCTGGGCGGCTCAACCGCGCGGTTGAACGGCTGCCGGATGACGACGACTTGCGCCAGCGCGGCCAGGACCGCCAGGGTCTGACCCGGCCCGAACTGGCGGTGCTGCTGGCTTACGCCAAGATCACGCTCTATGAAGACCTGCTGGCGGCCAAGCTGCCGGACGATGCGCGGATGCAGGACGAGTTGTTCGGCTACTTTCCGCAGGTGCTGCGCGAGCGCTTTCCGGAGGCGATTCCGCGTCACCGCTTGCGGCGCGAAATCGTCGCCACCCGGCTGACCAACGATCTGATCAACCGCGCCGGCCCGACCTTTATCATCGACATGATCGACAAGAGCGGCCATCCGCCCTGCGACGTGGCACGCAGCTATGTCGTGGTTCGCGACGCTTTCGAACTGCCAGCGTTGTGGGTGGCGATCGAAGCGCTGGATAACCAGATTTCAGCCACAGTGCAAACCGCGATGCTGCGCGAGACCATCGCTCTACTTGAACGGGGGGTGGTCTGGTTTTTGGCCAATGGTTGTCATCCGATGGACATCGGTGCCGAAATCGCCACTTACCGGCCGGCAGTGGCGGCGCTGACCGCGATGCTGGGTGAGTGCCTGGGATCGGAGCGGCGTGCGGCTATGGAACGGCTGCGCGGTTGGTTGATCGATCAAGGCGCACCCGAGGCCCTGGCCCAGGCGGTGGCGGCGCTGCCGGTGCTGGCGGCGGCAACCGACATTGCCCGCATCGCCCGCGCCGTCGGTCGCGACACCCCGGCGGTGGCCGCAGTTTATTTCGCGCTCGGCGACCGTTTTGCGCTCGATTGGCTGCGGGAGCAGGCCCAAACCACCAAGACCGACAACGATTGGCAGAAGCAGGCGGCAACCGCGATCGTCGATGATCTGCTCGGCCATCAGAGTCGGCTGGCGACCAGCGTGCTCGAAACCACCGCTGCCGATCAGAATCCGGTCGAGGCGATTGAGGCGTGGTGTCTCAACCGTCGCGCCGGGATGGAGCGAATCGGGGTGTTGCTGACCGAGCTGCGCGCGCAATCGACCCTGGATCTGGCCATGCTGGCGGTGGCTAACCGCCATTTGCGCACGCTAATTACTGGATAAGGGAAATTACCGGGCAAGGGAAAATACCGTTTGTCGGATCATGGCTTTCGCTTGATCCGACAAACGGATCAAGCACTTACTGGGAAATGCCGGAGTCGCAGATCAACAGGATCAGGCCTTCACGAATTGCGCCCCAGGCGACCAGCAGACGACGCTCCTTGGCCGTGGCGGTGAACACCATGATGTCGTCGCTCTGTACCGACTTTGGCTTCACCTCTTTCAACTTGAAGCCGATCTTGCGCAAGGCGGCGTTGCCCGAACCGATCAACCCGTCTACCCGCTTCTGGCCCTCGCCCTTGATGATCCAGCCGTAGGATTCGAGCGAGCGGCAGCCGCGCCCGACATCGCGTCCAACCTTTTGCATGAACTCAAAATAAGCGCCGCCGTCGTCGGGAAGCAAAAACGGTTTGTCGCCGAAGCTGAATCCGGCCAGAGGCGAACCCTCGGCGCGTTCGTTGCCCGCACTTCCCGGTGCGGCGCGTTGTCCGGTCCCCGCACCTCCCGGTGCTGGTGCCGATGCACCCGGACTTAGGGGGGCCGCGTCTTGGCCCCAGGCTGCGCTGTCACCACCGCTCACCGATAGGCCGGCGATGATCACGCCCAACAGCACCGCTATCACTCTTTCGCGCATGACTTTCCTTCCCGACCGATAATTCACCAGCGCACTCTATACAAAACCGGGGTTGCCGGTCTACGGTGTCCCTTTGATTTGTCTGAACCGCCGGAATCGATCCCGAACGATGCTTGCCGCTCCCGCCCTCGCCCAAGCCCCCGCCGACCTGTCTTCTGATTGTGCTGCCGGAACGGAGGACATTCGCGTCGCTCTGGCGGTGGTAAAACGGGTGATCGCCGACGCCGAACGCGATGCCGGACGGTCCCTCGGCGCGGTGACGCTAACCGCAGTCAGCAAAACCCAGCCGGTTGTCGCCCTGGCTACGGCGTTGGCCGCTGGTCAGCGGGTCTTTGGCGAGAACCGGGTTCAGGAAGCCAAAACCAAATGGCCGGAGTTGCGTGCGGCGCATTCCGATCTAGAGTTGCACTTGATCGGCCCGTTGCAAACCAACAAGGTTCGTGAGGCGGTCGCGTTGTTCGACGTGATCGAAACCTTGGATCGGCCGCGCTTGGCCGAGGTGTTGGCGGTTGAATGCCAGCGCACCGACCGTTATCCACGGCTGTTGGTCGAGGTCAACACCGGTGAGGAGCCGCAGAAGGCCGGGGTGGTGCCGCCGGATTTGGAAGCGTTTCTCGACTTGTGCCGGGAGCGGTACCGATTGCCGGTTGCCGGGTTGATGTGCATTCCCCCTCAGCAGGAAGACCCGGCCTTGCACTTCGCGTTGTTGGCCACGCTTGGCCGACGCTATGGCACCGAACTGCTGAGTATGGGCATGAGTTCCGATTATCCGCTCGCGATTCGTTTTGGTGCGACCCATGTCCGGGTCGGCAGCGCTATTTTCGGCCAGCGGGAAGCGTTCTAGCCAAAATTAAAGTTTTCGTGCCAGCGTTTCTAGCGTCTATTGTATCGACCATCCATATCCTGTGGTATTCTATCCGAGTCTGGGCTCGTTCGTCGGTCCGGAACTGTGCGATCCGAATGGAGCAACCATGACCGAAGCGGCAAGGCCGTCGCGGCCGGGGATGGGTACCCTCAACCGCCTGTCTCAAGAGCAGGCGAACATGATCGCGCTCAAACATGAAATGCTCTATTCCGGGCGCATCGGCGGCGCGCGGGCGGTGTTCGCGTTTTGTGATCTGACGGGTTTGAACCTGTCTGGACGTAATCTAGCCGATGCCGATTTTACCGGCGCGGTGTTGACTGAATGTAATCTGGCCGGTGCCACGCTGGATCGTGCCACCATGTTTTGCTCCGATTTGCGTCGGGCCAATATGGGCCGCGCCAGTATGCGCCGGGTGGATTTGCGCGGCGCATGCCTGCGCGGCGCGTTCATGGTCGGGGTGGATCTGTTCGAAGCCGATTTGCGCGACGGTGCCATCGCCGAAAAAGACCGCTCGGGCAATCTTAAATTCCTGCACCATGATTTGCGTCCGACCGAAATGCAGTCGGTCGTTCTGGCCAACGCCAACCTAGAGCGGGCCCGCCTGACCGGCATCATCGCGATTCAGGCCGATTTTACCGATGCGGTCATGCGTGGCTGCAAGCTGGTTCGCGCCAATCTGCGCCAGACCAAAATGGCCGGTGTCAACCTGGAAGGGGCAGACCTTTCCGGAGCCGATCTGACCGGAGCCGATCTGAAGGGGGCGGTATTGACCGGGGCCAATATGACCCTGGCTGTCACCGATCATGCCCGGATGGAGGACGTGCTTACTGATGCTCCGGCCGGTACCGCGCTCGCCGACCTGGCGGTGCCGATCGAAACCCAACTGGCACTGCACGCGCAATGGGTCGAAACCGGCGGTGTCAGTGGCAAGCCGCTGATTCTGGCCAATGTCGATCTGCGCCCGCTCAAGACACTCCCGAATGCCAACCTGACCGCCGTGCAATTACCCGGCTGCGTGTTCTATGGCATGGAACTGGCCGGAATCCAGTTGCAGGGTGCCAAGCTGGAAGGGGCTGATTTCAGGGCGGCCAAGCTGGGTGGGGCTGATTTGCGCGGCATTAACCTGAAGCACGCCAAGCTTAACAATTCAGATCTGCGCGACTGCCATTTGGGGCCGCTGCTGATCGGCCCGGAACGGACATTGCCGGCCCAGTTGCAGGGCGCGATCATTCGCTATGCCGATATGCGCGGTGCCGATTTGCTGCAAACCAACTTCACCGATTGTGATCTGTCCTATTCCAACATGGCCGGGGCCAGAATGCGCGGCACCGACTTCACCAATGCTCGATTGGAAAACACCCGCTTTTCCCAAGGCTTCCTGCGTGATGCTGCCTCGGTTGGGGTTAAGGGGCTGTCGCCGCCCGAAGCGCCGGCCGGCGCTTCGGGTACGCCATCGGCCCCCCCACCGGCGCGCTAGTTCTAGCTGGTCACCAGTCGGTAGCCGCCATGCTCAGTGACTAGGATTCGGTTGTGGGACGGGTTCGGCTCGATCTTTTGGCGCAGGCGGTAGATATGAGTTTCGACCGTGTGGGTGGCGGTTCCGGAATTATAGCCCCAAACCGCGCCGAGTAGGGTTTCCCGCCCGACCACCTGACCGGCGGCCTGATGTAGGTAGCCCAGAATCGCGGCCTCTTTCTCGGTCAGGCGCAGTTGCCGACCATTGCCGGACTCGACCAGCAAGCGTGCGTCCGGGTGCAAGGTATAGCGGCCGATGGTCAGCGCTGGGCCTGTACCGGGGCCTCTGGTTAGATATTCCAGTCGTGCCAGCAGGCCGTTCAACCGGAATGGCTTAATCAGTATCTCGTCGGCACCGCTGTCGGCAGCCTCACCGGCACGATCGGCCTGGGTCAGCAACATTACTGGCGTGGTCAGCCCTTCGTCACGCCAGTCTCGGCAGACTTCACGGCCCGAGCGGTCGGGCAAGTCATCGTCCATCACCACCACGTCGAATGGCTCGGTCATCGCCAGCCCGAAAGCGGCGATACCGCTGGCCGATTCGAAAATGGCGCACTGCGGGTTCGACATCAATAACTCAGCGAGAGACTGCCGCAATCCCTCGTCGTGCCCGACGAGCAATATCCGTTTCGCCACTGCCACCGTCACCGCCTCGTTGTCTTCACCTCCACGGAGCCTTCACCTCCATGGAACCAGGGTAAGATACCATGGATGGCAGGGCTTTACGATCTTCCAAGTTAGGCCTGCAAGACTGGCCCGCAAGTCTGGCTGCGGCGCGCTGTTGCTCGAAACCGTTTTTGGTGTTTAATGCACCCTGGCCGAGATTTTTGGTCGCTGCTCCTTGCTTGATGGTCGTCACCCGCCATGGTCTACCCGCATTTTGACCGTTCCCCCGACCGTTCCGCTCTGCGTGCGGTCGATCGCGCCATGGCCGATTTGCGCCGTGCCGATGCCGTGATCGTGACTGGCGAAGATGGTCAGGCCGGGTTGGTCATGGCCGCGGAAATGATTTCTTCGTCCGCTCTGATGCATGTTCGCCGCCTGAGCGGAGCCGAGCCAACACTGGTGGTGCCACGGCGACGGGCGGCGGCGCTTGGCCTCAGCCCCGACGGACTGGGCGTGGTTCAGCTTCTTCCTCGCCATGGCCCTCTGACTGAAGCCCTGGTTTCCGTTGCCATCACGCCCGAAGCGGTGGCTGGGAGGGGGAAAAGGTCTGGGCTGGATGCCGTCGCCGCCGAGGCCGTTTCTCGTGATGCGGCGGCGGTGGGGCTGATCAAGCTCGCTCAACTGTTGCCGGCGGCGGTGATGGCTCCGTTGAGCGTCGATGAGATTCCGGATTTGGAACTCTGGGCGGCCGGGGCCGAAACCCTGATCGTGCGCGCGGCCGATATCGCCGAGTATCAGATTCATGGTGCCCGCACCTTGACTCTGGCGGTCGAAGCGGTGGTGCCGTTGGCGGCCTGCGAGCGGTCGCGCGTGTTTGCTTTCCGTCCGGCCAATGGTGGCCCCGAGCATCTGGCGATCGTGATCGGCGATCCCGACCCGACGCGCCCGGTGTTGGCTCGCCTGCATTCCGAATGCTTCACCGGCGATTTGCTCGGTTCGCTACGGTGTGACTGCGGTGACCAGTTGCGCGGTGCCATCGCCGAGATCGCCCGCATCGGTAGCGGTGTGCTGCTTTATCTGGCCCAAGAGGGCCGTGGCATCGGTCTGGTCAATAAACTGCGCGCCTACCGTTTGCAGGACCAGGGCATCGACACCATCGACGCCAATGAAATCCTGGGTTTTGAGGCCGACGAACGGTTGTACCTGCCGGCGGCGGAAATGCTGCGTCACCTTGGCTATACCCGCGTGCGGTTAATGACCAATAATCCGGATAAGTTGCAACAACTCGCCCGCTGTGGGATCGAGGTGGTCGAGCGGGTGGTGCATATTTTTCCGTCCAACGGCCACAATGCCGCCTATTTGCGTGCTAAGGCCGAGCGTGGCGGCCACCTGTTCTAGCGGCCACCTGTTCTCGCGGTTGTAGTGCAATATCGGTTTGCAAATCGGCCTATCCCGTTCTATAGTGAGCCGATCGAAGTTGCTCTGGGCTGTTGCGTCTTTCGGCTCCCTGGTGGGCGGTTGAGCCTCTCCCCGATGTGATTTTTGGTGCCTGCACGATTCCGTGTGGGCAACGCCAGACAGGGAGGCATTCATGTCCACTGGCACCGTAAAATGGTTCAACAGCACCAAGGGTTTTGGTTTCATTCAGCCGGATAACGGCGGCGCGGACGTTTTCGTGCATATTTCAGCCGTCGAGCGCGCTGGTCTTCGCGGCTTGGTCGAGGGCCAGAAGGTGTCCTATGACGAGCAGCGCGACCCGAAGCGCGGCAAGACCTCTGCGGAAAATCTGAAGCTGGCCTAACCCGCCGCATCAGTTTGTATGAAGGGAGCGCCGGGAAACTGGCGCTCTTTTTTTCTCCGATTCGTGGGTGTTTAGCCCCTTGTTGCGGGCGATCCGGCAGGTTGATCAATACACTTGATATTAACACTTGATATTTTAATCGTCGGCCACGCTGCCGGCCGCGATCATCAGCAATGCTGGCACCACCAGCACCGGCACCAGCGGCACCATCAGCCACGGTGCCGCCGCCATCGCTGCGGCACCGCCGGCCTCGTACATCTGCACTCCCCAACTGGGTAGCGCCGATGGCAAACCAAGCCCAAGCAGCGACAACAGTGTTTCACCCAGCATCAAGCGCGGCAAGGTCGCCACCGCGACCGGCACCACGGCTCGCACCAATTCCGGCAGCCCGTGACGGGTCAACGCCCGCCAGCCCGGCAGGCCGTTTAGTCGCGCCATCGCCACATACGGTTGCCAGCGGACCGTCTGCGCCCGCCGTTGCGCGGCCCGTGCCGCCGCCATCCAGCCACCCGCAGCCAGAATCAGACAGATCTGTGTGACAGGGGCCTGTGCGACGGGGGCCAGTGCCGCCAACACCAGCCATACCGCCGCTTCCGGTACCAGTTCGGCAAAGCCGATCAGGCTTCCGACCAGGGCATCGGCCCCGCCACCCCGCCACCCCGCCCACCCGCCGAGGAGTCCTCCGGCCAGGGCCGCGATCAAGGTCGCCCCGATCGCCACCAGTAAGGCAGGACGCAGGCCATACAACGCGCGGCTGAGTACGTCGCGTCCGAGCGCATCGGTGCCGAGCAAAAAC
>CAUYTZ010000446.1:0-3802 GCA_963575695.1 uncultured Gammaproteobacteria bacterium
GACGCACGATCAACTCCCACGGGGTCAGCAAATCTGACAACGAAATCAAGCAGAAATCATGAGCCAACGGGGCCCCGATCAGCGCCGCACCCGCCTGGAACGCCGAAATGCCCGGAACCACCTCGACCTCGACTCGCAACAAGTCCACCGCCAGTGCTCGGCGTGATCTTCCGGAACCAGCGTGGCCAGACGCTCAAAGCCAAGCCGCTCGGTCTGAACTTGATCCAGCAGTCGGGCCAGATCGGCGGCCAGTTGCGCGGCGCGGCCGCAGGGACATTGCGCGGATGGCGGCGTCGCCATAGGGCGTGTCGTTGCGGTAGAGTACGGCCCGTGTAACCGCCTGTACCAGTGCGTTGGTGGCGTCGGCGCCGCCGTTGGCGAAGCTGACCGTCAGCAGGCCGCCGGAGTTGGTGAAGGTTGCGAAGGTCAGTCCACCCGATTGCAGGTTCGAGCCGCTGACGGTGAAGCCGGACTGGTTGAAACTGAACACGTCATTTCCGGTCGCGTCGGCCGAGCCGCCGGTCACCCGCTGGACGGTGAGCGTCGCGCCATTCCAGGTGCCGGCGTCGTTGGTCGCATCGGTGATGGTGGCGTTCGCCCCGACATCGAGCGCCACCGTGTTGCCCACCCCGGCCCACGCCGCGCTGTCGCCTCCGAGGCCGTTGATGACCGGGGCGTCCAGCAACCCCATGAAGCCGGGAGGCGAAAGAGCTGGGCTGGAGATCGCGCCGACCGATGTTTCCAACACCCAGTCGCCGCCGGCAGCGGCGGTGCCCGTGGCATCGGTCGACGCCGCCACGTTCGCGCCGGTGGCGGCGGCGATGGCATGAACGAGGGCCGAACCGTCGTCGCCCTTGGCCACGTCGCAGCCGTAAAGCATCAGGTCGCCGCCCGCATTCAACGCCGAACCCAGCGCCGCCATTTCCGCCTGTTTCGCCGGTGTGGCCAGGGTATCCGCGGTGACAGTGTCGGTCCCGACACGCAGGATTCCTTCGGCGCCGTACGACAACACATGGATGGCGTCGTAGCCGGAATGGCGTTCCGCCCACAGCGCCATCTGGGCGAGACCATCCTGTCCGCCGTCGATCAACTCGATCTCGACGCCCGGGCGGACACCGTCGACCAGGGTCTGATAGTCGGCGACCGACGTGTCGATGAACACGACCTCACGCAGGCCGTTGTTTTGAGTCGGGTCGGCGGCGCGCGCCTCGGTCGGCGCGGTCACGTCGGGAATCAGGGCCAGCGCGTCGGCGGAGGGCGCCTCATGGGCGGAGGCGAGCACGCGGTCATAGGCGGCCTGGGCCTCGGCGGTCAGCGCTCCGGCGCTTTCGATGGCCCCGACGTGGCTTTCAAAAACCCAATCGCCTCCCATTGCCGCCGCGCCTGTGCGGTTGGTCGATGCCGCGATATCGGCACCGGTGGCCGCCGCGATGTCAGTTACCAGATTTTGTCCGGCCTCGCCCTTGGCCACGTCGCAGCCGTAAATCAGCAGATCGCCGCCAGCCTTGAGCGCGGAGCCGAGCGCGGCCATCTCGGCCTGTCCGACCGCGGTGTCGAGGGTGGCGCTGGTCACCAAATCGGTGCCGATGCGCAACGACGCCTCGGTGCCGTGGGACAAGATATGAATGGAGTCGTAACCGCTGTGGGTTTCAGACCACTTCGCGATCTGACCCAGCCCACTTTGGCCCCCGTCGATCACTTCCACCTCGACCCCCGCGCGAACGCCGGCAGCCAGGGTTTGGTAACCGGGGGCGGAACTGTCAACGAACGCCACCTCCTTCTTGCCATTATCCAGGGCCGAATCGGCAGGACGGACCTCGGTGGGCGCGGGCGTGATCGGAATAAGCGCTTTGGCGGCGGCGTCGGGCGCGTCATGAGCAGCGGGGGCGGGTGCCGCCGGATGGTCCACTGGGTGGCTGGCATCCGCCAAAGCGTGGTCCGCCGTCACAGCAGCCGCTCCATCGAACATGAAGCGGGATTCGAGAGCGATCACAAGTGGAGTGATAACTCGCCTCTTCTCGCATTCTCGACGGGTCTTGGCGCTCGTTCGCTCTTTGGTCTGAGCCAGTGCAGAATTGACGCGCAATACACTCAGCATCCAAGACAGCATCCTCAGCACTCCATATGCCCGCTCCTTCGAATGAGCCGACCTAAAAACCCCGATATCTAACTCCAGCTATTGTCGTGTACCAAGAACACTCGCACCAGCTGATTCCACATGGACCCACGAACAATGAGGTGGACCCCAGCTCAAATATCCCTCATTTTATCAGATTGTAAAAACAAGTGCCAGCACGCTTTTTTGTTGGATCATTTCAGCGAAGCGTTTGACGAGCAGCTGAAGACGGATTTCGGGCATGTTGGGTCCATGAGCCGCAAAGGCAATTGCTGGGACAACGCCGTGACCGAGACCCTGTTCGGCTCCCTGAAGGTCGAGCGCCTCCATGACCTGCACTTCGAAACCCGTCGTCAGGCCAAGGATCAAGTCATGCCTATCCGGTTAAGACACACACCCACCATATGTGGTGAGCGAGATTTGGGCAAAATGCCGGGTTCACGCCAAGTCGTACCAACCAGCCGCCCTACCCATAGTAGGTGTATGTGTTAACCGGATAGGCATGACTTGATCCTTGGCCTGACGACGGGTTTCGAAGTGCAGGTCATGGAGGCGCTCGACCTGTGAATGCTCAATAACCGGTGGCGTTGGTCAGGTTCAACGTTGGGTGCGACAAATAGACTCAGGGGGATTCCAAAACATTTGGAGATGTGCATTTATTGACACATGACGCCAACCGCCACACCATCGATTGATCTTGAAGCCAAGTCCGCCGCTGAGTTACGGACATTGGTGATCGAGTTGCTGGGGCGTTTGGCGAAAGCAGAAGCGCAAATTGTCGTCCTGTCTGAAGAGATCGTTCGGCTGAAGGATTTGAATGGCCGTCCGAAACTGAAGGCGAGCGGCATGGAGAAAGGCAATGAACATTGGAGTGATCAAGCAGGTGGCGGCATTGCAGGGGATGACGGCCACCGAGTTAAGAAAAGCGTGGCAGACCTATTTTGAAACGGAACCGCCCCCCTTCAACCGGACTTTCCTGGTAAAAAGGCTGGCATACCGCGTTCAGGAACTGGCCCTGGGCGGCCTGTCGACGCAGACGGAAAAGCGCATGGAACGGATGGCCGTTGAAGAGGATGCACCGTCGGAAAAACGCAAGGTGCCGGGGGAACAATTACTGGCTGGCACTCGATTGGTGCGGGAGTGGAAAGGATCGCAACACAGTTGCATGGTACTGGCCGATGGTGGCTTCGAGTATCAGGGACGGCGATTCGGCAGCTTGTCGGCGGTGGCCAATGCCATTACGGGCACAAAATGGAATGGGCTTGTGTTTTTCGCGCTCAAACGCCAGGGAGAAAAAGCATGACAAAACAACCAGTAGTCCCAAAAATACGCTGCGCTGTGTACGCCCGGAAATCCACTGAGGAAGGCCTCGACATGGAGTTCAATTCCCTGGATGCGCAACGCGAAAGTTGCGAGGCCTACATCGCCAGCCAGAAATCTGAAGGCTGGTTCCTGGTGCCAGACCGCTATGACGACGGTGGCTTCTCTGGCGGCAACATGGAACGGCCTGCCTTGAAACGCCTGCTGAAGGACATAGAGGCTGGTCGGGTCAACGTTGTCGTCGTCTACAAAATCGACAGGCTCACCCGATCCCTGATGGATTTCTCCCGGTTGGTGGAGGCGTTTGACAAACGGAACGTCACTTTTGCATCGGTAACACAGTCGTTCAATACAACCACTTCTATG
>CAUYTZ010000447.1:0-5154 GCA_963575695.1 uncultured Gammaproteobacteria bacterium
AGATTTTTACCTATCTATGATCTTACGGGGGCAGCGGTGCCCAGGTCGCGAAGCCGCGAGAGCGCGCATTCAAAGCGCTGGCGACCAAGGCGTCGGCCTGTGCGTCCGCTGATCATGCAAGGTTATCAACACAACTAAAAATAGAAAAATGTTCGGCAGGGAAGGTCGTCGCAAGCCTGCCAGCCCGATGGCTTTTGAGAGGCTGAAGATGTATCGCTTACGCGATTGGGCTGCCGCCCAAATCCGTCTGGGGAATTCATTCCCCAGCCGGGTTTGGGCGGCAGCCCAATCGAGGTATCTGGGCCGTTACCTGTAATCTTGTTTAGACTGAGAAAATTCTGCCTGGTGGCGGCAAAATGTTCCCGGTAAATTTTATCCGACACGACTAAGCCGGCGACCAAAGTATTTTGGTCGCCGGCTTTTCCGTTTAATATCATAGTCTTGGGTTACAGAAGAGTGCTGGCATATATTTTGCTTTTCTTTTTACTCCGGGAAAAGGTGGCAACAACGGCTTCCGGTGCTCCGGCCGATCACCCCAAGTAAAAAGTGGGATCGGTCTTTCAGGGGGGGGCACACGAACGGGGGAGAGTGAAATGTCCAGTACCTGCCCAAACATCGCGCAGTCGGGTTCGGCTGCTTTTATTTCTGGTTTGGCTCCCAGACAATCGGCTTCTTCGATAGAGAAGCGTCTGGCTGAACGTGAGCTGCGGGCGCGTGCCCGGTTTGTTAATAAGCGGATTGAAAGTCATCGCCGCCGTCTCAGCAGAGAGTCATTGCTGCTTAAGCTGAAACGAATCGCCTAAATTTCTTTTGCCGCCATGGTCGTGGTCTCACTGACCTTCGCCATCGAGCGGGGACTTGGCGTTATCTTCCATTATTACTAATGCCAGATACGGTTCCGAACCTAATCCCTTTGATTCGAAAGGAAGCGGAGGTGGCGTAACGACTCCACCTCCGCACGCCAAGTGGTCTCGACTGCGGTGAGACCGTTCCCTTCCCAAAAAAGGAGGGGATACCAGTTATCGGTAAAGGGCTTTTGTTTTGGACCGGCGGAGTCGTTAGGATGGTGGCTGGAGAAAAGGGCTTGTCGGGCGGGTCCGGCAGGGGACTGATTTTCTATTTAGCCGTTGGGAGCTTGCGCTGATGCCTGAGACCGTTTCGGAAGTCGATCCAGCCACCGCTGACTTGCCCCATCTGGTCCTAATTCCCGGTTTGCTGTGCGACCACAATTTGTGGGTGCATCAAATCTATCACCTGCATGACATCGTGCAGACTCATGTCGCCGAGGTCAGTGCTCACGACAACATGCATGATATGGCTGCGGCGGTTCTGGCCGCAGCACCGCCCACATTCGTGCTCGGTGCGCTGTCGATGGGCGGTTACATCGCGCTGGAAATTATGCGTCAGGCACCGGAGCGAGTCGAGCGGCTGGCGTTGATGGACACCTCGGCGCGGCCGGATACGCCCGAGCGAACCCGGCGTCGGTTGGCGTTGATCGAGCGGGCCAAGGCCGGGCGGTTTCGGGACGTGATGCCGCGGCTGCTGCCGTTTCAGATCCATCCTGACCGTCAGTTTGACGAGGTGTTGACCAATACCCTGTTCGCGATGGCCGATCGGATCGGGCCGGAGGCGTTCATGCGCCAGGAAAGCGCAATCATGAACCGAATCGACAGCCGGCCGTTTCTGGCTGCGATTAAGTGTCCGACGCTGTTGGTTGTGGGGCGGGAAGATGCGCTGACGCCGCCAGAAGTTCTGATGGAAATACAGGCACAGATCCCGGGGTCGCGCTTGGCCATTATTGAGGAATGTGGTCATTTGCCGCCAATTGAGGCCCCGCAGACGATAACCACATTGCTACGTTATTGGATGACTTATGGCTGAGAGGCTGAAAATGTATCACTTACGCGATTGGGCTGCGAATTTGTAAGTTCACAAAAGAAGACCGGGTCTGGGGAATTGATTCCCCAGGCGGGTTTGGGCGGCAGCCCAATCAGGGTACCTGGGCAGCCCCCTTGTTTGGCAAAAAACTCGACACCATCCCGGAGTCCTCAGTGCTGATCCTTGGCTTGGATACCGCCGGCAGCGCCTGTTCGGTCGCCTTGTGGCGCGATGACGTGGTCATCGCCGCCGCTCAACAAATCAGGCCGCACGGTCACGCCGAAATTCTGCTGCCGATGATCACTCAGGTGCTGGCCGAGGCCGGCTGCGACTTCGATCAGGTGGACCGGTTCGCGGTTACGGTTGGTCCCGGTGCCTTCACCGGCCTGCGCATCGGCTTGGCCACCGCTCGCGGGCTGGCGCTGGCCACCGGCAAGCCGGCGTTGGGCGTTACCACCTTTGCCGCCATGGCCCATAGCCTGCCGCTAGAACTTCGTGCCGGGTCTTCGCTGATGGTGATCGCGGTCGAGTCGCGGCGCCAAGAACTTTATTTGCAAGCCTTTACCGCCGATCTCGCCGAATCTGGACCGCCGGTGGTTCTGGCCCCGGATGCGGTCCTCGGATGGCTACCACCGGGGCCGGTGCTGATTGCCGGCGACGGCGCACCCCGACTGCGCGCCCCCCTGGCCGATCGTCCGGAGACCCGTTTCGCCCCCGAGAACACCGGCATCACCGACCCTGCGGTGGTTGCCCGACTGGCCGCGACCGGGTTGGCCGCGCTGCCGCCGCGACCGCTCTATCTCCGTCCGCCCGATGTCTCGACTCCGTCGCCGCCTCGATCTCCGGCTCTGGCTCCGGCTCTGGCTCCGGCTCGGTCACGGGTACCGAAAGCACGGTGGCGATTGCGAGTCGCGAGCGTGACGGATGCCGCGCGACTGGCCCAAGCTCACCAAGCGTGTTTTTCGCACGACCCATGGTCGGCAGCGACGATCACAACCCTGATCGAAGGGGCCGGCGCGATGGCCGTAATGGTGGAATCCCTGATCGACGGCGCACCGCTGGGGCTGGCCTTGGTCCGCAGTGCGGGCGGAGAAGGCGAAATTCTAACCTTTGGCGTCGTTCCTGGCTTCCGGCAGCTCGGACTGGGGCGGTCTTTGCTGGCTACAGCGTTGGCATTGCTGGCCACAGCCAATGCCGAAGCGGTGTTTCTGGAAGTAGCGGCCGATAACGCAGCCGCGCTTTCCCTCTACCACGGTGGCGGATTTGAACAAGTTGGGCGACGGCGCGGCTATTATCAACCGAGCGGAGTTGAGGCGATCGATGCGCTGATTCTCAAGCATAATCTTGATCCAAACACGTCAACCGCCCAGAGATGAATCGCGAACCGGATTTGATCGAACCTATTTTCAATTAAGGACGGAGTTTGTTTTAGAATGAAGGAATCTGATTGATTCCTGCTCGATATAGGACTACGTTTTCAAGCATCATGGAATGTTGTGGAGAGTTAGAGCTATGTCCAATGGGGCCTCTTCCGGTGAACTGCTATCGCTGACCAGCGAGATCGTGGCGGCACATGTTCGCAACAATAGCGTGGCTTTGTCTGATCTGCCGCAACTGATCGAACAAGTCTATCGTTCGCTGGCTACCGTTGGTGCCGAACCCGCACTGCCGGCCGAACGGCCACCGCCGGCGGTGGCGATTAAGAAATCAGTTACCCCCGATTACATTGTCTGCCTGGAAGACGGCAAGAAGCTGAAGATGCTCAAGCGGCATCTGAAAACCGCGTTTGACTTGACTCCGGAACAATACCGGGAACGCTGGTCGCTGCCGTCGGATTACCCGATG
Organism: uncultured Gammaproteobacteria bacterium; assembly: GCA_963575695.1. Classification (GTDB taxonomy): domain Bacteria; phylum Pseudomonadota; class Alphaproteobacteria; order Azospirillales; family Azospirillaceae; genus CAUYTZ01. The sequence goes on from CAUYTZ010000447.1 coordinate 3,724, forward strand.
GTCGCACCCAATTACGCCAAGCAGCGCAGTAGCTTGGCTAAGGAAATCGGCCTGGGCACTCGTTCGCGCCGCGTCCCTATCTGATCGCGGACACCGCATCAAACACCTCTTCCTTCCCGCGCACGCCGAGCGGGGAGAAAGAGGTGTCGATTGAGGTGTCGATTGTCGCAGGTGCCGTGGCAAGCCAAGTGTGAGCAAGGCGTTGCGTCGGGCCTTGTTGACGTGTCACTATAAGCGAAGCTTGATGGCCAAAAGACGGGCTGGCCGTCACCTTGTTCTGTTTGCCGCATTTCCCCCTCTCGCAACCTTCCCGGTGACGCGACTTGGAGCATGGCCGAGACAGTGACGACACCACAGCTCAACCAAGCCGATTTGCGCATGGGCAACCTGGAAGTCCGGCTGGCCGACAGCGAAGCTGAGGTCGATGCCGCCCTGGCTCTGCGTTATCGCGTGTTCTATGAAGAAATGGCGGCCAAGCCGACGCCGGAGATGGCGGCGAAGCGCCGTGATTTCGACCGCTACGATGCCCATTGCGACCACCTGCTGGTAATTGATCACAATCGCGGTGCCGGTGCCGAGGGGGTGGTCGGCACCTACCGTTTGATCCGGCGGCCGGTGGCTAAACAGGTTGGGGCATTCTACAGCAGCGAAGAATACAACATTGCGCCGCTCCTGGCTTTGCCCGGTGAAATTCTGGAGCTTGGTCGATCGTGCGTCGATCAAAATTACCGCAGTCGACCGGGAATGCAACTGTTGTGGCGGGGTATTGCCGCCTACATCTTCCAGTTTGATATCGAGTTGATGTTCGGCTGCGCCAGCCTGCCCGGCATTGATCTTGCTGAACACGCTCTGGTCTTGTCATATCTGTATCACCATCACTTGGCACCACCGGAACTGTGTCCCAGGGCATTGCCGACGCGGTACGTTGATATGCGCCTGATGGCACGCGAGCTGATCAACCCGCGTCGGGCGCTCAACAATCTACCGCCGTTGATCAAGGGTTATCTGCGTCTGGGTGGCTATGTCGGCGATGGTGCGGTGATCGATCACCAGTTCAATACCACCGATATTTGCATCGTGGTCAAGACGGATCAGATCACCAACAAGTATATCAAGCATTACGAACGGCGCAGCCGCGACGCAAGCCCCGCCTAATCCAACCCCAATAATCCAACCCAATAATCCAACCCAAATAATCCAACAGCGAGTTGAGGACAGCCATGGGATCGCCGGTGCTGGGCGCGACGAGATTGGCTGCCTATCTGCTGTGGACCTGTCTGGGTATCCCATTTCAGGTACTGGGGCTGCTGACGGGCTCGGGGCTGCAAAGATGGGTGCCGGTGATTTATCATCGGGTCTGTCTGCGTCTGCTTGGCCTTAAACTGGTGGTGCGCGGCCAACAATCGACACAGCGTCAGACTTTGTTTATCT
>CAUYTZ010000448.1:0-18549 GCA_963575695.1 uncultured Gammaproteobacteria bacterium
CCCGATCTCTCCGCAGCGGTCGAACGGGGCGAAATCTCGGAAGACCACGCGCGGCAGCAAGCTCGGCTGGTCGCGGAGCATCAACAGCTTCGGCAGCAAGCCAACGCGCAGCAGCTTCAGATTCAAACCGGGCAGCAGCAACAAGCCCAGCGCGCGATGGCGGATGAACTGAACCGCTTTGAACAAGACACGTCTGCGCGTGATCCGGATTATCAGAGAATCCGGCCCCTGTTCGAGAGCGCCTTTACCCGCGCGATTTATGAGCGCCCACCGGCCACGCCAGCCCAAGCTAGGGCTTTGGCGAGCAAAAGTTATCAAGCGGTTAAGTCCCAACTCTCGGGTCTGATACCGCAACGCCCGACCGTCCGACAGCCCTTGTCGTCGGTATCTGCGCCACGCGCCCTGCCTGAACCTAAAACTCTACAGGAAGTGGCCCTTCGCGCCACAGGTCACTTCTAAGACACGGAGTGTCGAACTATGGCCGTCTCTATCCAGGATGTTGATAATATTGTCAATAGCACCTTGCCCCATTACCTCAAGGGGAAGGCGTTGCGACAGAACCGCCAGGAAATGCCGCTACTGAACAAGCTGCGCGGCAAAAAGAAGACTTACCCCGGCGGGAACAACTTTGAAATCCGGCGTAATGTCAAAGGCAACCCGGACACCGATTTCGGCTTCCAGGTTTTCGCCGATGACGATCCCGTCAGCTATGGCAACCCGACTCGCATCAAGCAGCCGGTGTACGTTGCCCGCGAGCATCATATCGGTATGAAGGTGCTGTTTACCGAGTTGAAGAAGCAGGGCATCGAGGTGGTTGATACCACCGCCGGCAACCGCGTTTCTAACATCACAGCGTCTGAAGTCGTCCAGATCACCAACCTCTTGGAAGAGAAGTTTGATGACTTAGATTATGCGGCCGATCGCTCCCTGAACAACTATATCTGGCGCGACGGCACTCAGGCCGCGAATGCCATTGTCGGAATTTTGGGCTTGATTTCCCCAACACCTACCGTAGGCATCACCGGCGGTTTGGATCGCGCATCACTGACCTACTGGCGCAACCGGTCTTTTGTCGGTGCCAGCAAGATCAACATCAGCAGCAATTACACCGCCGGCACGGGGCAATTCACCCTCAAGGCGGAAATGCGGCAGCTCACCCGCTATGGTGGTCGCCCCGATATCGCCATGAGCGGCAGCACCGCAATTCAGTTGCTCGAGCGCGAAATGCTGGCGCGCGGCCAGATGACCCAGACCGGATATGACAAGACGCTATCCTTGGGCATCGGTGACCTCGTTATTCCAGGTGTCGGAACGATCCAGTATGACCCGACCCTGGATGACTTGGGTTATGCGGATTATCTATTCTTGCTGGACTCAAACAACGGCCCGCGCCTACAGCCCGTTGCAGCAGATGACATGAAAATCCATACACCATCCCGACCAGCCGAAGTTTACGCCATGTATCGCGGCATCACTCTCACCACGACGTTGACGGCTTGGCAGCTTAATTCTTCCGGCGTGTACCAGATCGGTTAAGGAGTTCTTACCTATGCCCTCGAACTTTGTAACTGCCTCTGTCGTGCTGTCGTCGGCGGTCGCCACCAACGGCACGTTCACTGTAGGCTACCCCGCCGGAGTTTCCGGCGGGATGTTCAAAAACGGATCGGGACATCGCCTGATCGCGCTTGGCGCTGATCTGGCTTGTCCCGCTGGCTTCACGGTCTCTTTCGGCGCAGCTTTGGCCACCGTTACCTATCTCGGCACGACCACGCTCCCGATCGGCACCACGGTGCGCGTGCAGTTCAACACCTCCGGCGGGGATACCGAGTTTGACCGGTATCTTCCCGGTATGCTGCGCACGGGCTTCGGTCAGTCCATCATCGTTGATTTGGGCACACCCGTTACGGCCACGGCTACGGGGATTTGCACATCGCAAAGCATTTCCTCTGGAGTCGCGGCCTCGCTCAACGGTGCGCTGGCGAGCGGAGGCGTAGTTACGCTGGACGTGCCGCGCGCATTGGTTGCGGCATGGACCACCACGGCCATTCTGACCATCACCGGCACTGATGAATATGGTGCCGCCGTGGTTGAGAAGTCCGCCAGCGGTACCGGCCACACCGGCAAGAAAGCGTTCAAAACCGTCACCTCGATCGTGCCAAACGCCAGTATCACCGGCGCTACGGTGGGTACAGGCGACGTGCTCGGCCTTCCGGTGTTCTTGCCGTCAACGGCCTTCGTTGTGAAAGAATTGGAAGACGACGCCGCGCCAACCGGCGGAACTCTGGTTGCTGGCGTAGTTACCGCACCTTCGGGAACCACGGGTGATGTGCGTGGTTCCTATGATCCCAACTCGGCCTGCAACAATGCCAAGGGTTTCCGCTTGGTGTTGACCTTGGCCGATCCGACCAACAAAGGCCTGACGCAGTACGCGGGCTAAACCAAGAGAGAACCGATGCAAGTCTGTTCGTGCCTTGTCCGCCACGATGGCGAAATGAACCATGTCACTTTCAAGCCGAACGTGACCGTGGCGGAAATCGTCATCTTGCGCGCCATCCACGGGGAGGATGCCATTGTAGATATCCTCCCCGTTAACATGGATCGCCGGACCCACGAGGAAGAGGTTGACCGCCTGGCACGGATTTATACCGACCCAGTGGTCAAGCGCTTGTGGTCTGGCTTCCGTCCCCGGTTGCCGGCCACGCTCAAGGATATCGGTATTTCGCGTGCCGATATTGAGGCTCGTGCGGCGGTAGCCGCCGCCAAGGCCGAACAGATGCGCGCGGCATTGGCGGCTTCTAACCCAGAGGATGAAGACGAAACCCCGGATGGCCTTGATGCTGACTATCTGCTGGGGGCCTCTGATGCGCCGATCGATGCGCCGATCGTTCCTACCGCCGGGCTGATCAAAAAGACCGGGTTCACCAAAACTCAGAGCGTAGGGGCCTAATCGATGGCGCGCGGCAAGACTCTCGGACAACTTATCGTTGCCCTTCGTCATGAAGCGCGCCATTCCCCAGACGCGGCCTTGGGGCTGAACACGCTCGCGTCAATCAAAGAGGTTTTGGCCAGAACACAAGAACGGCTTTATGACGCCTATGATTGGCCCTTCCTTACCATTTACCGGGATATTCCCACTATCCCCGGCCAGCGTTACTACGATTTCCCGACCGACCTAAACCCCGAAAAGCTGCGCCAGATCGAATTCCGGTACGCGAATATGTGGGTTCCCGTGCGCCGTGGCATCAGTGCGGTCCAGTACAACGTATGCGACAGCACCCAGACAGCGGCGATCGGCTCCTTTACCATCACGAGCGGCACAGCGGCGGCAGCCTCTGGCGCGTTTACCGTAACCGGTGGTTCGCTGGGGGGGCCGAATGTCGTGACCGCGATCACGGTGAACGGAGTGAACCTGATCGGCGCTTCGGTCCCCTGGGGGACCAGCCACGCCGCGACCGCCCGCGACCTGACCTCAGCGATCAATGCCTACGCTTCTAATCCGAAATTCACGGCCAGCGTCTCGAACGCCACGGTCACGATCACCGCCGCCCCCGACTTAGGGGCGACCGCCAATAGTTGGCCCGTGGTCGTCACCATCGGCGGCACCGTCACCGTGGGCAGCGTGTCCGCTATGGCCGGGGGCGCGGATAACCAGATTACGGCGGTCAAGGTGTCAGGAACGGATATCCTCCCTAGCCCGATCGGTTGGCGTACCTCTGGCAGTATCACCGCTGAGGCTGTGGTCATAGCCATCAACGCTGGCAACACGGTGCCGAAATATGCCGCGACCAGTCTCGGGAATAAAGTTCTGGTCGCGGCGCCGGAATACGAAGGTTCTGCGGCCAACGCTAGGGCCATCGTCGTGGCAACCTTGGGCACGGTCACCACCGGAACCCCGACCGCCCTTGCTGGGGGTGCCAATGGTCAACGCGATGATCCCGTTCGCGCGTGGAAGATGATTCATACCGGCGTCAGAGAGCAATTGGAATTGTGGCCCGTGCCGGCGTCCGCTGGAACGCTTCGGCTCCATGGCCTTCTAGCTCTGCCCGCGCTGGTGGCTGAAGCTGACGTTGCGATTCTGGACGATCGGATGTTGGTGCTCTTCGCCGCAGCCGAATTTGTGGCCGATAAGGATAAGTCTCGCGCTCAAGTCCTGCTGGGACAAGCGGATCAAATCTTCCGTCGGTTGCGCAGCTCCCTATCAGATGACAGCCCCGTCTATCTTGGCGGGATGCCGGCAAGAAATCGAGATACTCAATCCCTACGTGCAATTCGCGGGTAGGAGAACCCCTTGACCTCTGTCATCACACAACATTATCAGGCTGGTCTCGATAGCCGGCGGATGGACTTTACCGCTTTGCCGGGGACGCTGACGGTATGCGAGAACGCGCATATCACCCGTGGCGGAGAAATCGAACAGCGCAAAGCCTTCGTCGCCACCTATACGTTGCCGGCTAACACCTTCGGCTTGGCCGTGGCGGCGGGCAATCTGTATGTGTTCGGCTCGGCGACCGCACCCACCATGCCTACCGGTGTTACATACCAGAGATTGCAGAACAGCACAGCCAACATGACGCGGCTGATCCAGGCTGAAATATTCAGCGGGAAGATTTATGCCATTGCGGAATATGACAACGGAGATATTAAGCATTTCTACGATTCCACGGCGGTTTCAGACTGGTTTGATGGACGTGCGCGAGCGTCCTTCTCAGTGACCGGAGGCGATACCTCTTCATCCCAGACCGCAGCGACTGCCACTTTCCAAATCACCGGTGGGACAACTGGTTCGGGAAACAAGGTGTCTTCGGTCACAGTCAACGGCGTCGAAGCGCTCGGGTCGGATGTTGCTTGGGCTACGTCAAACACAGCGACGGCTTCCGCTGCGGCCTCGCAGATCAACAGTTACACCTCATCCCCGAACTATACTGCCACGGCATCAAACGGCGTCGTCACGATTTCACACCCGGTCGCCGGAGCGGCTCCGAACGGATACCCCATCGCGATCACCGCCGCAGGCACCGTGACACTGGATCATGCATCAACCACCCTGGCCGGGGGGGTGGACGGGAATCAAATCACGTCGATCAAAGTCAACGGCGTCGAAGCGCTCGGGGCTTCCGTCACCTGGACGACTTCGAATAGCGCAACGGCTGACGCAATCGCCAGCCAGATCAACACCTTTACGTCTTCGCCCAACTATGTCGCCACCAGCTTCGGCGATACCGTCGTCGTATCCTACCCGTCCAGCGGCACCACGGCGAACGGCTACACCGTCAGCCTCACCGCGACCGGGACTTTGACCATTAACCACACGGCGACCACGCTGGCCGGGGGGGCCTCATCCACAACCACCTTCCAGCCGGGAGGGGGGGCGCACACCCTGAAAAGCAAGGTCTACTCGACTTCCGGCAGCCTGCTCTACTTCAGCGCGATCAACGACCCAAGCCATTGGACCACGGCCTATACCGGAGCCGGGTTCATCAACCTCTCCAATCAGGCGTCAGGGTCCGAAGAGTTGCTAGCCTTGGCGACCTACATCGGCAAGCTGGCTGTGTTCAGCCGATCAACGGTCCAGATCTGGATTGTGGATGCGGATCAGAACCAGAACACTCAGGTCCAGGTGTTGAGCAATACCGGAACCCGCGCCCCCCGATCCGTGGTCAGTTACGGCGAGAGCGATGTTTTCTATCTGGCTGAAAGTGGTGTTCGCTCGCTGAAGGCGCGTGATGCGTCTAATGCCGCTGCGGTGTCCGACGTGGGCACGATGATTGATACCCTGCTTCAAGCGGACATCCGGAGCCAAACCGCAAGCACCGTTGACCGGGCTTGTGCGGTCATCGAACCCCTTGATGGCCGATACATGCTGTCAATGGGTTCCACCATCTATGTCTATTCGGCTTTTCCAGCCAGCAAAATCAGCGCGTGGTCGACCTATGCCCCCGGCTTCCAGGTTACGGATTGGGCTTACTATGGCAGCCGGACCTACGCCCGCGCGGGCAACACCATCTATCTCTTGGGCGGCAGCGACGGTCAACAGTACGACGCCAGCGCAATCACGGTGGTCCTGCCCTACATGGATGCCCGTAAGCCGCGCGAGAGCAAGGCCCTGCGGTCAATCAATGTCGCCTGCGAAGGCTTGTGGCAAATCGAGGCCAACAGCGATCCTAAAAACCCTGACGTGTGGGAAAGGGTGGCCATCGTCTCCGGTCCGACCTTCACCCAGGATGTGACCGAAGTCCAGGGGTATTCGTCACACTTCAAATATCGCTTCAAATCGCTCGGAACCGGATACCACCGGCTTGGCAATTTTGAATGGTTTTACGAATGAGCTATGTTCGGCTCGCGGGGCCAGAAGATATCAGGGATATCGCACTACGGATGCGAGAGAGCGATTATCAAGAAATCGTCGCCTTGACTTGGGTGAACGGCCGGGAAGCGCTGGCCAACTACCTTGTAGACTTGGTTAAGCAGTCTCCGGGTATCACCCTCGTCTATGGCCAGGATCGGCCCATTGCTATCGGTTGCGTCCTCCTAATCCGGCCCGGTGTCGCCAGTTTTGGCTTCTTCGCCACGGATGACTTCAAGCTGGTCATGCCTCTATTGCTGCGCAGCCGCTCCCGTCTGGTTCACTTGGCCCGCGAACTCTTCCCCTTTCATCGGCTCCAGACGGTGGCGTTAGCCTCGCAGTCTGCCCGGTGGATAACCGCCAATAGCGGCAAATTCGAGAGCGCCCTTCCTGGCTATGGTCGGAACGGTGAAGATTACAACATGTACGTGTGGAGATAAGTCATGTGCTTCGGTGGTGGTGGCGGCGGCGGCGGCGGCGGCGGGGGTGGTGACAACGGAGCGGCGGAACGGGCGGCCGCGGAATCGCGAGCGCGGGAAGCGGCGCGACAAGCGGCCATCCAACAGGGAGTGTCTTCGGTAAACTCGACCTTTGAACAATTCAACGATCCCTATTACTCGAAGATCAAGCAATCCTACCTGGATTATGCGACGCCGCAGATTGATCAGCAGTACGACCAAGCTAAGAACGATTTGAGCTTGGCTCTGGGACGCCAGGGCATCCTTGACAGTTCAATGGGCGCAAAGAAGCTAGCCGATTTGGAGCGGCAGAACTCGCTTCAGCGGGAAGGCATCCTTTCAACCGGAAACCAATATGTGAACAATGCCCGGAATTCCGTCGAAAACGCACGGTCTGACTTGATTAGTCAAGTAAACGCCAGCGCCGATCCTGCGCAAGCCCAGGCTGGCGCGGTACTGCGGGCGCAATCCTTGTCACCGTTGCCCAACTTCAGCCCGCTCGGTGTCCTGTTCCAAAATGCGGCATCCGGTCTCGGGGCCTACGTCAACGGCGCAACCGGGTCTACTCAGCCCTACGCGCTGAACTCCTTGCAACCGACGACCGCGCCGCTTGACCCTAGCAAAACCAACAACGCGCAGCGCGTCATCAATTAAGGAGACGCGGACATGTGCATGGAAACGGCGGCTTTGATTGGGACTATCCTCTCCACGGTTGGAACCGGCGTGCAGATGATGCAGCAGTCTTCGGCTGCGGATGATCAACGCCACATACGTGAGCAAGAGATCGAACGGCAACGGCAGGCGCAAGAAGGCGTCAACGCGGTCAACGCGGCGGAAGGACGCCGACAATCCCAGCTTCGTGACCAAGCCCTATCTGCGGTCCAGGACGCAAACAAACGTTATGATCAAGGGCAGATGCAACAGCAAATGGACCAACAGCAAAATCTGGTCATCAAAGAAATGAATGGCGTCAACCCTGCTCGCGCGGGGGAAGTGCTGTCTGGGGTTAACGTCGGTGGGGAACCGAATGTGATCACGGATGAATATACCCGCCAGGGGGGGGCGATTGACGCGGAGAACTCAAACCGGGCGCAGGCCAAATCCCTGGTTGACGCCTTCAATCGCGCCTTTTCCAACAATCAGGTTCAAGTCAATCGCACCGGGGATATGGTGAAGACCATCGGCAACATGGCAGCCGGCAGCCGGGCCGCGTCACAGACCGAGGCGCAAGCGGCCGGCTACCGCCCGCCGACCTACCAGCAGGCCCCCGGCGGATCCCCGCTCGGGGACATTATGGTTGGCTCCGGCGGGATGCTGCTCGGCAACCCGGGGATTATGAACAGCATGTTCGGCGGCGGCAGCGGGGCCGCAAAAGACCTTGGCGGTTCCAGCGCCGGGCTAAAGAACATTTACAGTTGAGGTGGTGATATGCCCCAGCCATACTTCACGGACCCGAACATCGGGAAGGGCTTCGACAGCCTATCGCAAGCACTCGCTGGCCGGAAGCAATCCGCCTATGACCAACAACATGCCGAAATTGCGGCGTCAGAATACAACGCCCGGGTTGCGGCTGGTCAAGAATTGCTGAACTCGACCCAGGGCAAGACCGGGACTGACCTTGCCACGTCCTTGGCCGCCCGCACCCCAAACTATGCGGCCAATGCCTTGGTCGCCGGCATGGACCCGGGGAACGCCTTTGGCTACACACACGGCGTAGGGGTGATTGGTGGCGCGCCAGAAGACTTTGCCCAACGGCTGCTCACCGCGCGCACCGGTCGGCCGATTGAACCCTACCAGGCTGCAACACCTGAAGGCCAGGGCGCGCAGACCGACCTAATGGAAACCAACAAACTGGCCAATGCCCTGGCAATGTCGCAGCAGAACGGCGGCAATCAAATGGCCTTGGAACGGCTTCGGCAGTCAGCGCCAGGGGAGGATAGATTCGTAAAAGTTGGAGAAGGCCAAACCGTAATCAATCCGGTAGACGGCCGCGTAGTCTATCAAGCGCCGCCCAAATCCGGAGCCGTCCGGACACCAGAAGATACAATACTTAGCCATACCAAAGGTATCGAAGAGCTGGGTAAGCTACTGGATACTGTCCATGGCGTGGCCTTTAACCCAACCACGAAAGCGCCAACGCCAGAAACAGATTTCCCGCCGGGGATGCGCGCCGCGATTATTGATCGGGCCATGGTGATGATTGCCTCTGGGAGATACAACCCCAGTTCGGCATTGCTCCAGGCGCGTCAAGACCTGATGCACCAGGTTCCGGCGACCCATTGGTTCGGCCCCGATACCCAGGCTTGGTCTGCTCGCCCCGAACATGAGGTGGTCAATCCTGACCAGAATAGTTTGAGTGCGGCACTGCGCGGGGGGCCTTCCGCGACCGCCCCGACCCAGCGGCAACCCGCCGCGTCACAAACCGCGCCACAAGCCAGCGCCCTGCCGCCTACGCCCGCCGGGACGTTGCCCCCAGCCCAACGCGGCGACCCCAAGCTGAAGCCCGGCTGGTATCAGGCACCAAGCGGAGCCGCATACTTCGACGGTAAAGGCTGGCGTCGTTAAGGAGATGGCTTGTGGACTATCTGAATGAAGACGACGTATTCGGCGGGGGTTCTGGTTCCGCTGCGCCCACAGCGCTCCGTGCCCCGCGCGCGGTGACTGATATCATCACCGAGGCCGCAAACCGCCATGGCTTGGATCCAGAGCTTATGCTTGCGATCGCAAAGCATGAAAGCGATCTGAACCCGCTCGCATCAAACCCCAAATCCAGCGCGCGCGGGCTGTACCAATTCATGACCCGGCCGGGGGGATCGTGGTCCGAATTCGGTAACGGCGCGAGCGTCTTCGACCCAGAAGCTAATGCCGATGCCGGGATGCGCTACACCCTGCGCAATGCCCAATACCTACGCGATAAACTCGGGCGCGAACCCAACCCCCGCGAGATCGCCCTGGCCCACCAGCAGGGGCCGGGCGGAGCCTTGGCCCTGTTGACCAACCCTGACCTACCTGCCGTTCAAGTCCTGTCCCGGTTCAACGACGGCGACCCGCATCAAAAGGTGGTTCTCAATGGTGGCCGGACGGACATGACCGCCAGCCAATTCGGCGCTCACGTCATGGATTTCTATCTTCCCACTTCGGCCGCGCTTCCCAATCCTGCTCAACCCGCGCCACAGCCCCCGGTCCCCAGCAAATATCTGTCTGACGATGCCGTGTTCGGTGCCTCTGGCCCCACCGCAACGCCCGCTCCTTCATATTTGTCTGACGATGCCGTGTTCGGCCCGACACCCGGCCTATGGGACCGCGTGAAACTCAATGCCCGCCAGAGCTTTCGGGATGGAACACTCGCCGGGGAGCTGGCCAAGCGTGTGGAAATCGGTAGCACACCACAGGATGAAACAGCCTATAAGGCCGACGAAGCCCGCCGGGGGATAGAAATGGGCGCACTGCCACCGTGGCAAAGCTGGACGGAAGGCGCTGCGGCCCTGGCCGGTCAGATTGCTGGCGGGGTTGCGACACCCGAAAGCCTGGTGCCTGTTGGGAAAGGCGCATCCGTCCTTGGTAGCCTCGCCCGAGGCGCAGCGACAAACGGCCTTATCTCAGCCGCCGTAGACCCGATCTTGCAATACGGACAGATCAGCCGTGGGGAGCGACAGAACTATAGCCCGGCCGATACGGCAATCCATGCGGGCATCGGTGCCACGGTTGGCGGACTGGCCAACGCCGCCACCCATGCGGTCTCAGCAATCAAAGCTAAGTTTTGGGGCAAAACCCCCGAAGGGCACCCCATCGCCCGCGCCGAAACAGAAGAAGAACTGTTCACCAATTTCGCCGAGAGTCAGAAGCAAGTCGGGGGAGGGGGGGCTGAACTACCCCCCTCTAGTCCGGCGGGAATGGATGCCCCCACGTCGGCCACCCACGCCGCGCCTGACGCTGAAGGCCGCTTCTCCACCGTAGGCACCTTCGTCCAGTCAGACACCGGTGGCCCGATCCGCTTTGATGATCAGAAGCAAGCGGCGCAATGGATTTTGAAGCAGGGGAACACAACCGGCACGGATCAGATATTCGATATTGCCAATCATCCCGGGGGGCAGGGGTTCACGGTTTATGAACGTGGCCGCGCGGAACCAAAGGCTGCGCCTGGCCCCGCACAGAGTGGCCCCGAACCCACATCGCCCCCCCCTGGCCCGCTCGGGCCAGAAACGCCACCAGCACCCACACCGGCAGTGGTTAAGCCGGTAATAGACCCGGCACCAATCCGCGCCCTGGTTGAACCAACGGTTCCGGCGGGCACGCCAGAGCGCGAAGCCCTGATTCAAGGGCGCGTTGACGCCGCCGTCCGTGCGCTTCAAGGTGATCCAGTCCTAGACGCCCCAGCCATTACCCTCACCCCGCCGCCACCCCAAGAGGTTGCAGCCACCAATGCGCCCGCCCCGCCTCCGACCCAAGAGGTCACAGCCACCAATGCCCCAGAACCAGTTGATATCAACCCGCCTGCTCCAACGCCGCGCGAGCTACAGCCTGTGGAGCCGCAACCGGAAGCACAACCCCAGATGGAGACGAGCACTGATCTGCCTGGCCCGCCGGTAAAACCGGACCCCACGCTACCGCCAACAGAAAGTCGCCCCACCCTCGAACCAGCGCCGGCTGAACCATCTTTGCCTGCCCCGAAGACCGAGCCGGCCGGCCCGACGCCGGTGACGAAAACCGAACCCACGACCTACGCCCCCGGCGACCGGATCCAGATCACCCGGCCAGACGGCAGCGTAGTCGAGGGCGTCGTCACGTCCGCCAGCAAAGGCACCGATCCGCAACTGACCGTTAAGACGGACGGCGGCGCGGTGCTGAAGCCGCGCGTGAGCAAGGCGAACCTGGAGAAGATCGAATCTCCGGCTGCCGCCACAATCCCCCCCGCATCAGCCACCCCAGCTATATCCGCCCACGAACCCTCTCGAAACTTCAGCGACCAGGAGATTACCAGCCTGCTCGTTAACCCGAGCACGCCGGTGCATACGGCCGGCACGGCTGAAGAGGCGAACGAGCTTGCCCGTAGAATTGTTCTGACCAAGGGGCAAAACGGCCTCGAACATATGGCCCTGACAGACAAGAGCAACCGGGTCATCTATGATGCGGTGGGCGGGAATGACTATGCTATGCTGTCGCCAAAAGGCCAAACAGCCGCACTCGATCCGAAATCAGACATACACATCCACCACAACCACCCCAGAGAGCATACGAATTTAGGGGAGGATGGAGCGCCTTTCCATCTACCCTTGAGTGGCGCTGACCTCGGGCTGCTCGTGCATCCCGGCGTCGATAAAATCTCCGCATATGGTCGCTTGGGATCCTTCTCCATGGCCCACCTGCCACCATCTCTCCGTGCATTCTACCGAACTGATCCCGCAGCGAAGAAAGCACGAACAGCCATTAGCACACTAAGCCGTACAGCTGCTGATCGCTCCGTCGACCTTCTGATCGACGCGCGCAAGCAGGGCTTCCTCCAAGGTCGCCGGGGCGATCGTGCAGCCCAACTTCTGTTCCTGGAAGCTCTGGACGCAGCCGGAGTCATTCGCCACACACATAACATAGACCTACAACTCACTCTGACTGATCAGACTCAATACGCGCATATCAAGGATAAAGTGGCCCAGCACGTATCAGACGTGCTAGCGGTTATGGAAACGCGCGATGTAGCCTTTCGCCGCTTGCTGATGGAGATCAACCATGACCGAAACTATAATCCGCCTGGTGCCTTCAGCAGACGCAGACCGCTGGTTGAAAATGTCCCCAGCCGAGCGAGCGGAGGCGGACGCAGCGATTATTTTCCGCGAACTGGAAATCAGCCCCGAGCCGGAGACGACCCCGCCCGGACAATCGGCGACCTCGTAAACGACGTTCTGTCCGACAAGTCCGGCGCGGTTCATCCCAAAGCCATCGCCGATGCGCTCGTAAGCGCGGCCAAGTGGACGAAGGCCGAAGCTCAGGAATGGTCGAAAGCCTTCTCCGATGGCCTTGGGGATCTCAAGCAAGCCTTGCTCAACACGACCGCCTTAACCAAAAAGTCGATCGTGGACAACCCGCTCGCCCGGTTCGCGAAGTTCCTTTGGTACACCAAGGACGGCCTATTCCGCTCGATCGCCCGGACCACAGATAGCCCGGCGGTCGAAACGCTGCGCCGCAAGTTCTATGGTGCCCCCGGTGAATTCCAAGGGGCCTCGACCACCTTCGATGAAGCCGTGCATCAAGCGGTCATTCCGTGGGAGAACCGCGTTCACAGGGCACTAGAGCCATTCAGCGCCATCAAGGACAAAGCCAGGCGCGATGCCATGCTGGTCCAGGTCGGCCGGCAGATCGCTAACCCCAGCGCCATCCGGACCGGAACGATGGTCGGAGATGCCGCCGCTGCAATCGCTAAGGTTCTGGCTGAAATCCCGTCCTACATGATCAAGGCTGGCGTGGAGATGGGCGAAGTCGAAGCCGGATACATGACACGGGTTCTGGATCGGGCCAAGCTGATGGCAGAGCCAGACAAGTTCAAAGTCGCTGCGGAACGCGCCTTTCGGCATGACGGCGCGGATACCAAGACGGCCAAGGAAGCGGCAGACACCTGGCTCCAACGCGAACTGATGCACGAATTCGGCCTGTCCCCTCATGATGGGTCTGACTTCGTGCGCATAAACCCAGGGACAGGCGCGCCCGCAAATACCAAGAGCCGGGTTCTATCCGCCGACGCGGCGAAGATCATGGAGCCTTGGTATCACATGAACCCGGCGGATACCCTGCCAGGGTACTTCCGCCGCATGGCCCGCAAAGCCGAATGGACACGGCGCATGGGCGCGGACCTTTCAACCTGGAAGCAGCTCCGTAAGGACATGCTTAACCAAGGAGTAGGGGATCGCATTCCCGAAGTCGTTGACCTCGTGGCCCGTTCCGCCGGGATGGACCCGCCAATCTCCGCAACGGACCGGTCGGCCAGTTCCTTCCTGCGTGCGGCGGCCACCTACACCTATCTGTCTGGGACCGGAATCCTCCAGATGGGAGAGCCGGCTATGGCCGCCGTGCGCACAGGGAACCCGGTCGATACCCTGCGGACTTATGGCAAAACCGTTCAGGTTCTGCTTGGGAAAGCGGCGACCGATGCTAGGCTGGCGGAAGATATCGGCTTGGTCAACCGGGCCTTTTCGGATTTGATCAGCGAAAGCGTGGGGCTGAACCAAGACGCCTTTGAGCGGAATAAAGGCGTGCATCAATTCAGCAAGGTTACGTTAACCGAACCTCTAACAAGGGCGCAACGTGTCGCCACGATGAAAGTATCCCAAGTATACTTGCGCCGCCTCGCTATGGATGTGCTCGATGGGGGCCATAAATACGCGGAGCGGGAGCTTGCCGACCTGGGAATTTCTCCGGTAGTCCAGCCATCATTTGCCAAGTTTGTCAAATCATTGGACGGTGGGGATACCTGGGTAGAAGCCTTTCATCCGGGAGAAGATAACCACGCCGGGCAATATGTGACGGCACTGCACCGGCTGGTCAATGGAACGATCCTGCAAGCCTCTCGCTCAACACGCCCCCTGAAAGCGGAAGGACCGCTTGGTTCCTTGCTCTACGGCCTAACTTCCTATTCCTTTGCCTTCCAAAAGGCCGTGCTGAACCGGGTAGGCAGCCACGCTCTGAACGCCCTTACCGAGCGCGGCCTATCCGTCAAAGACCGGCTCGCCATGTTGGCCCCGCTGGCGATGCTCGCCGCCGTGTGGACCCCGATCGCCGCCGGCGTGTGGGGAGCGCGGGAAGCGTTCAAGACCATGGCCACCGAGCCAGACACCAAACACCCCAAGACAACCATGGATCATATCGAGCGCATCGCGAACTCGGCTAATCTGACCGGCTCCCTTACAGTCCCATGGAGCATCATCCAAGCGGTTCGCTTCCGCCGCGACCCGGCAACCGCGATGCAAGGCCCTGAACTCGGCGGGATCAGCGATTTGCTTAAAGCGGGTGTCGGGATGGTTGCCAATAATCCAGAAAGCACCAACACCAACGAGCGAAACGCTGCTAATGCCGCCTATAAAACCATCGCCTATCCTGCGCTGATGGCAGCCATGATGACCTCCAAGTTCATCGCACCCACGCCCTTAGGGATGGTGGTGCAGGGTGCCGCCGCTATTGGCTTGGCCCATCCCGGAACACGCGAAGCCGTGGTCAGCGCGGTCGCCGGACCAAAGGCTGTGCATGGCAGTGCGAGTCGAGACACTGGCCGTACAAGCCGCCCCACTGGCCAAGCAATAGGGCGGGCTAGCCGATGACCCCGCCACCCAAGAAACCCGGTCGACCGCGTAGCAGCCACCTTTTAGTTGAACCGGAAGGGGGATGGTATAAGCCCGGATTCCAGAAAGGACATGGGCAGTTCGCCCGCAAGCCCGTAGATCCAGACGCCCCACCTAAACCGCCCAAAGTCCCGAAACCAAAAAAGGAGGCGGATGCGCACCTCACGCAACCGCCTCGTGAACAACCCCAGCCCCATCCAGGCGGCCAGCCAGAGCCGTCGGCGGAAAATAAACCCGCCGCACCAGTAGACGCCAGCACTATCCTGCAAGCGCTGATGCGTCAACGCCGGATCGTCAGCGCCCGGTCAGACCTCATCACCTTTATGGAATTGATGCGGCTCGACCCAGAACACCCGGAAGACCTCGACCGCTCGCGCTACGTCGCAAAGGATTTCCATCGCGCCATGGCCAAGGAGTTGATGGCCGTGGCCGACGGCACCCTAAACAAGCTGATCCTCAACGCCCCGCCGCGCCATGGCAAGAGCGAGCTATCTACACGCGGTTTGGTTGCATGGTATATCGGGCGGTTTCCTCACCGCTCGATCATCGTCGGATCGTATAACGAAGATATGGCCATGGACTTCGGCCGAAAAGTTCGCGAGTTTATTCGCACTCCTATATATAGAGAGATTTTTCCTGAATGCACACTGGCGAAAGGTTCCCAGGCTGCGGACAGATTAGAAACAGAGGCAGGTGGTTTTGTTGCGTTCGTCGGTCGCGGTGGAACCATCACAGGGCGCGGTGCCGATTGCTTGATACTCGATGATCCAATCAAGGGACGTGCAGAAGCGAATAGCGCCGCGATACGAAGAGACATGTGGTCGTGGTATACTGATGACATTTGCACTCGTTTTATGACCGACGCCGCGACACAAATCATCACCGTTACCAGGTGGCACCATGATGATTTGATCGGAAGGCTTACCGACTCAGCGAATGAATATTACAGCGAGGCAGAAGCGAAAGAATGGAAGGTCGTACTATTCAAAGCCCTCTCCGAAAAAGATGACGTTCTTGGTCGACCGATCGGAGAAGCCTTGTGGCCAGATCGCTTCAGCCGGGAATGGCTTGAGAGCCAAAGGAGAAAGCTCGGAAAGGGCTTTGTTTCACTGTATCAGCAAAATCCAACCCCTGATGATGGCGAATTGTTTCGCTCTGATATGATGCGCAGATATAGGAAAGATGAACTACCGAAAAATCTTCGTATCTATGCCGCGTCAGATCATGCTGTTAGCACGAAACAAACAGCCGATAGCACGGTAATTATTGTAGTAGGAGTGGACGAAAGCGAGACTCTGTGGCTTCTCGATTGTTACTGGCGCAGGGCTGCTCCAGATATGGCTGTAGATGCTATGTTGCGCCTGATGCGCAAGTGGAAGCCTATCTTGTGGTGGGCTGAGAAAGGGCAGATTTCCAAATCTATCCTGCCCTTCCTGCGGGTGAGAATGCGCGAGGAAAAAATCTGGATCAACATCCAAGAACAAGCCGCGCTCGCGGACAAAATGACCCGCGCGCAATCTATACTTGGACGCATGGCTATGGGAAAAGTGCGATTCCCACAAGGCGAGCCGTGGGTTGAGGATGCTATCAGCGAACTGTTGCGCTTCCCAGCCGGAGCGCATGACGATTTCGTCGATGCGTTAGCCCATATCGGCCTTGGATTGGATCAGGTCTCAGGACCAACGGCAGCCCAACCCTCTAGAATTGCGTCGAAACCCGGTACTTATGGCTGGCTCAAAAACCTGCCCGGCTTCAAAAGCGAGACAAAAGCATGGATCAACTGATGAACCCGATGTCAATGGACCCCGCAGGTCCGATGGCTCTACCGATGCCCTGCCAGCCGGCAGAGCCAGGCGTCTTGACCGGCGTCAATCGTGATCCGCCGGAGGTTGATCCTGCCCGAAAAGCCGCCGTCTCCCGCTGGCTCGATCGTGTCAAAAAAGCCAAGAAGCATTACGCCCCCGACTTTCGCCGTATGCGCGAAGATATGTCCTTCGCGGCCGGCAAACAGTGGACCGAGAGCACCGTCACCGACGACCCATATGTCGTCAACCTCGTGCTGCGACATATCAATAACAAAACCGCCTCGCTCTACGCTAAGAACCCAACCTTTACCGCGCGCCCCCGCAAGCTCCAGATGTTCCAGGTTTGGGACGGAGAACATGCCACGCTCCAACAAGCCGAACAAGCCGCCGCCGCCGCTATGCAGCAGGGTATGACACCTGATGCCATGGCGCAGGCCATCATGGCAGACAACCAGTCCGGCATGCTGCGCGGCAAGCTCCTGGACCGCCTGAGCAAAACCATCGAGCTGGTGTTGCAGTCCCAAATTGACCAGATGGAACCAGACTTTAAATCCCAGATGAAGCAACTGGTTAGGCGCGTGATCACCGTCGGCGTCGGCTACGTCAAGCTCGGGTTCCAGCGCAGCCAGTCACGTTCCCCCCACTCCGACCTGTCACCCGATGCCTTCGATGGACCCTTCGCCGCGTTGAAACGGCTAGGCGAAGATATCGTTGATGGAGAAATCAACCCCGATGACGCCGATGCATCCATCTTTGCCGACCTCAACGCCGCCGACGGATCGCGCCTGTTAGTCCAGGAAGGGCTAACCTTCGACTTCCCGGAGGCCACAAAGATCATCCCTGACACCTGCTGCCGCCGGCTGGATGGCTTCATAGGAGCAAACTGGGTTGCGGAAGAATTCATCCTTCCGCCTGAGAAAATCCAGGAGGTTTACGGCGTCGATGTCAAAGGTGGGGCCACCTCATACCGCGTGGATGGTGCCGATACCATCGAATCCTCCTATGAATATGACCAAGGGGAAAACACACGCGACGACCGCGCCGGGGATCGGGTGGTGGTCTACGAGGTCTACGATCGCACAACCGGCCTTGTTTACACGCTCTGCGAAGGCTGGCCCGACTACCTCGAAGAGCCACGCCGGCCAACCGTCTCCCTGAAGCGCTTCTTCCCGTTCTTCCCGCTCGCCTTCAACGAAATCGAGCAGGAGAACCGGATCTTCCCGCCATCCGACGCCCGTCTGATGCGGCCAATCCAGAAGGAATACAACCGCGCGCGGGAAGAGTTCCGGCAACACCGCATCGCCAACCGGCCGGGGTACGCCGTAGCCGCCGACGCATGGGATGCCAATGACGACAGCAAACTCACGGCTCACCCAACTCACGCCATCGTCAAGCTGAGAGGGTTGCGCGACGGCCAGAAGCTATCCGATCTTATCCAGGCAATCCCTAAAATCGGCATCGATCAAAACCTCTACATGACCAATCAATTGATGGACGATAGCCAAGTTGTCGTAGGCTCTCAAGCCGCTAACTTCGGCGACGTTTCAGGGGCCACAGCCACCGAAACTACCATCGCTGAATCCGCCCGAACCACCGCGCTCGGGTCTAACGCTGATGAT
>CAUYTZ010000449.1:0-5760 GCA_963575695.1 uncultured Gammaproteobacteria bacterium
TAGACGGCCGCCTCTCTGGCAGTGGCCTGCTGTCGTTTGATCAAAACTCTGGAGGATATTCTACTGATGATTCTAGCATGTTTTTTATGATCGTGGCGTTGTTATTAATTGTATCGAGTGTTTTATTAATTGCTTCTGTCATGGATACGTCAGCAGAAATTGACAATATGGACTCATTAAAAAATTCAATCGCTCCATCTGTATGCGCTAACTCTGATTCGAGCAGTTCTTTGGCGGATAGTGACTTTGAAAAGGTTTCTGGAGGCTCTGATAAAAACTTATTTTCTATTTCAGCGAAAGTTTTGCCAGCAACGCGGTCGGCTACGGCATCAAGCCCTCACCGCTCGTCGAGGACGCGGCGGTAAGGGCGGTGTTGCGCAAGGCCTGGCAGCGCTGGACCGATGACAGTGACGCCGAGGGTCTGACCGACCTTTATGGCCAGTTACGGCGTGCGGCGCGAGAACTGTTCATCACCGGCGAGGTATTTTTTCGCTTTCGTTCGCGCCTTCCGACCGATCGACTGTCGGTACCGTTGCAATTGCAGATGCTGCCTTCGGAACAACTGTCGCTAACCTTGACCCAGCCGACACCGAACGGCAACAGCATCCGCCAGGGGGTCGAGTTCAACGCCCTCGGTCAGACGATTTTCAAGGTTGTTAAGTGAAACTGGGTATAATATGAACTGAGCCTTAATGGAGATAGAAAGCGAGATAATTCGTGGCCGTAAGCGTGGCTGTGTTTTCGGCAAGGCTTATAGTCAAGCCGTCTACGGTGGTTGCACCAGCGCTGCTTAATCTTACACACCCAAAACGCACTCCCATAAAGAATGCGGTATCGAAGTCTCCTTGAGTTGTAGCTGTATAGATGGGGGTGCCACCAACTCTAAGATCTGTAGTAAGCTGTCCACCTGCAATCGAAAGTTCCCAACACGTTTCCAAGGCAGATGCGCCACTAAGTACAATATAGACGCCCTTTCTGGCAGCTAGTGCTCCCGCTTCGTAAACCTGATAGTGTGTTGCAAGGTCACTGAGGGCGCCAGAGACAGTACACCTAGCAGGAACGTCAGCAGCCAAGCACTTTGTTAGGCCAGATACACCAGGAGGTGGGGATGTAAGATAAGATCCCGTTACAAACTTGCCGACAGTCGGAAGGGTTCCGCCGCTTGCTTCATACAAGTACCAAGCCGTATTAATCTGCTGCAATGCCTGAGCTAAGTTTGTTGCATTAAGTTTGCCTCCAGTACCCGTAAAGGTTGCTCCTAGATAAAAAATGCCAATCGCAGATGCTAGTGCAGTGAGACCGAAGGATATAACTGTTGCAAGCAGACTGACCATTTGGTTCCCCCGTCGTTTGAATTGTAGATTTTAGGTGAGCGCTAGGCTAAGATAATCATTGGTTATCAGTATTCAGGCAAATTTACAGTCAATCTAATGACTGCATAACCAGCTTCACAAAAAATTTGACGACTTACACCGGCATGTGATAATTTTTTACCGTTTACACTAACATGATTTGACCTTGAATCAGCGGTTTTTAATCCGAGAAGAGCTTTTTATAGAAAAAATTATTAGAGGATCTTGTGAAAATGGTAATTATTCCTATTTACTCACCCATCGACTCCCATTCGATTCTCATTTGGCGCTTCTTCGTTCTAGAGCATGACGAATTTTGCTAGATGCCATTTCTAGAAAGACTAACACATGCGCGTTAGGCTTGTCAAGCCGCTTTTTGACGTTTTGTCGCCGTTCAGAGAATTGCCCGATTAGATAGCCAGAGAATTGGTACTTGCGCAGGTAGGCATCTGCGAGAAAAAGCTTGACATAGATTCCGGGTTGGAACCAAGTCGTTCCATGACTGCTGGCCCTGACAAACCACTCTGTGACGATCCCGTTGTGGCTTCTGCCGACGCAGCAACTTCGACAGAGGTGTTTTTGCGCACCGAGAATGCGGCGCTGAAAGAAACTGTCGCAACATTGATCGCTCAGGTGGAAGAACTCGAACGCCAGCTTGGGTTGAATGGTTGTAATAGCGGGAAGCTTCCGTCCAGCGATGGGCTAAAGAAACGACTACGGACGCAGAGCTTGCGAGAGCAGACCGGACGTAAGCCTGGAGGTCAGAAGGGGCACCAGTGTACGACGCAGCGCCAGACTGAAAACCCTGACATTACCGTTGATCACTTGCCAAAGGCGTGCTCGAACTGTGGCGAAAGCTTGGGGATGGTCAATTCCGTCGGACATCTGGCTCGTCAAGTGTTTGCCCGCTTATCAACCAATCGACCCACCCATTGTTTTCTCGGTGGAAAGCGCGCAGAATCGCTCCTGACGAGCATGGAGTTGAAACGATGCGGGAAATCATGGAGGGTCTGACGGACGCCGAGTTCGAGAGGCTGTATGGTACTGAGGAGCAGTGCCTGGCGGCGTGGGTGACGGTGCGGCAGGAAGCCGGCATGTTGTGCCCGGGCTGCGGCAATTCGAAGAACTACGTCTATGGCCACCGGGTCGGCTGCACGCGGTGCGACATGCGGTGGTCAATCACCTCGGGCACCGTGATGGCCGACACCAAGCTACCGCTGACCACTTGGTTCCGAGGCATGCACCTGATGACCAGCACCAAGCAATGCATCTCCGCCGTCGAACTTGGTCGCCGACTGGGGGTTAGCTATCCGACAGCTTGGTATCTGCACAAGCGGTTGCGCCACGCGATGACGCAGGAGAGCGCTCGCTGCAAATTGGGTGCGGCGACGGAGGGTCGCCCAACGCCGATTGTGGAGGCCGATGACGTGTATCTCGGCGGCGAACGCAACGAGGGCAGCGGCACCGCTGGCAAGACCCGCGTCATCGCCGCCTGTGAACGCGATCCAAGCGGACGCATGGGTGCTGTCGCCATGGAGGTGGTCAGCGGCTTCACCAACGAGGAGGCGGCAGTGTTTCGCGATGCCCACATCGCCACCGGAGCGCAGGTTTACACCGACGGCACCCCGGCCTTTCACGTCTTCGGCGAAGGTGGGCACAAGCATGTTGCCATCATCACCGGTGGCAAACGGCCAGAACGCGAGCGCAACACGCCATTCTTCAATGTCAATACGTTGATCTCCAACCTAAGTACGGCACTGAAGGCGACTTACAAGGTATTCTCGCCTAAACATCTTCCCGACTACCTGGGCGCCTTCTGCTGGACGACAAACCACCGACGGAACATGCGCGGCATGATCGGCGCCCTATGCTGCGCCGCCGCAAATGCCTCCCGGCTCACCCGCCGGACTGTCTCGCATAGAGGGTCGATTGGTTGATAAGCGGGAAGTGTTTGGCCTACCAGACCCGCAGCCGCTGCGGGTGACCAATCACCGTGCCTATGAATGCCGCTGCGAGAAATGTGGTGCGTCAGTACGGGGGGAATTTCCCGATGTGGCGACGGGACCGGTTCAATACGGACTAAATGTCGCGGCGGTTGTCGCCTACCTGTCGGGTGAGCAAGACATTCCGGAAGATCAGATCTCCCGGCTCTTGCACGACCTTCACTGCATAGAGATATCGGCCGCCACAATCGCGACGATGCAGCAGCGTAAAGCCGCCGATCTCGCCGACTTTACCGATGCCATTGGCCAGGCCGTCAGGGCGGCGGCGGTTAAACACGGTGACGAAACCGGATTGCGGATCGGCGGGATCCTGAGCTGGCTCCAAGTGGCGGCAACCACTCTGTTGACTTTCTACCTAGTGACCTTGAAGCGCGGCGAGATAATCGTGGACATGATGGGCGTGCTCGTCCACGACCATTTCAGACCGTATTTTGGTCTCGAGGGTCTTTCCCATGCCCTATGTAACGCTCATCATCTCGAAATCGAGAAGGAGCAATGGGCCAGGGATATGGCCAAGTTCCTTCGACTGGCCTGCCACGCCGCACCTCTTGCGAGAGGCGGTTCCGTTCGGTTTCCTTCGTGGCCGTATTCAGGGCCCGATACCGACGCATCCTCACCGAAGGGATCAGCTTCTATGAAGCGCAACCACTATTGGACTCAATCGGCAAGAAAAAGCGTGGGCACCCCAAAAGGCGTCCGGGCCACACCTCCTAATCCGCCTGCGCAATCATGAGGAGGCCGTCCTGCGTTTCCTGAACGACCCAACCGTGCCGTTCTCCAATAACGTCGCCGAGCAGGGCGGACGCATGATGAAGGATAAATGAAAATATCCGGATGCTTCCGCACCAAGGACGGTGCCAACGTCTTCAGCATCCTGCGCGGTACTGCTGATACCGCTCGAAAGCAGAGCTAGAACGTCCTTGACGTATTCAGGTCACCCTCTGCAATCCTGCTCGGAAGGCTGAAAACCGCCTGACGCTCCACCCTACCTGGGCAGTTACAAAACTACATATAATTAGTGGATTGACGATCACAGCAGCCACTTCAGATGTCGATTAGCGGCACCGCTAAGCGCAGAACGGAACAAAAGCAAATAAGCCGGCACTTTGTCACCATAGCTTCTGAGAGTTTTGCAAGAGCCTCTATCGGAACATCATTCTTTACCCGATTTCCCTGGACAAGGTACCCACAAAGCTTGACTGTCATCACTTGGCAAGGAACCACCCATGGCATCGCTGTTTATAATCACGGTTATGTCGATTTCGTTAATGCTAACCAGCGGCTATGCTGCTTTTAGCATGATGCGGTCGGCTGATCAACTTGGACAGGCCCAGCGCAATGCCGCTCAGATGGATCGGCTGGCGACCTTACTGCAAGCTAACCTGCGCCCAATCCGTCAGGATGGCGTTTTGTATGTTCCCGCTCCTTATCAAGACCAGGATGGGCGTCCCCGATTGCCGTCGTGGTTAATGCCGGGATCAATGACGCCCTGGGGAGCGCCCTACGGCTATTGTGTATTCGCGCCAGCGGCCGATGCGATCGCGTCTTCAGTCATAGCACAACCCTGGCCCTATGCTGAGGCCCCTGGTGCCCACGTCTATGCGCGGGCAGCCCCAGCCGCACCGCCCACGCTCGCCGCTGAGGGCGTGATAGCAGCCCTGGTTTCACCCGGTGTTGGCGCTAACACCACGCCGAATTGTGCGGCCATTACACTTGTTGATGGTCGGTTTACTGTGCCGGGGGGATCAGTTGTGGTGATAACTCAGAGGCCCGGTGCTGACATGGCTGGCCTGGCGTCCGCCGGACGAGTGGTGCGTCACGTTGCTCCCGTCGCCCGTGGCGATGGCACCGGCCTTTCCTTGGTAAACGCCATGCCACTGGCCTCTGCACTCGGCATGTGGCGCGCAACTCTGCCAACCACGACCATCCTACTGCTGTCGGCGGGGCGGCACGAACTACCGCCTACGCTTCTGTCTGCCCTGGTCTCTACACCGGATTCCGAAGCACGCGGTCGGCGTCTGGCTTTGATCGGTGCTGACCGCAGCGGAACCGTGGTTGCCCTTGGCACCGTTGTGGGAGGATCTCCTTCATCTGAGACCACGCTTCGGCTGCCGGCAGATCTACGCATTGAAAACCTCAGTTTTGATGGAGTAGGTCTTGAAGCATTACCGGGAGTGCGGTTGGAAATGGCCGGCAACAATGCAGTTGCAGTTGGGCGGGGCCCAGCCGTAAAAGTGACGCATGGGGTCTTGACAGTTCAAGGGGCATTGTCGCTCAATCCCGGTCCAGATGGTGACGGAGTGTTGGTGATGGGCGGGCAGGCGACGTTTCACGAGGCAGATGTGACTGCCATCGTACATGGTGGACGCGCCGCTTTAGCTTCGAGTTTGGGGGCTTCGGTGACC
>CAUYTZ010000450.1:0-2408 GCA_963575695.1 uncultured Gammaproteobacteria bacterium
GTTAGAGGGGTGCACAGCACCAAACGCCTTATCAAGGCATTCAGGCGCTGCACACGAAACCTCTTTGACCCTCCGCGAAAGCGCAAAAAGCAGATGCAGGGGCGGCAAAAATCCTTATCCTAGCGCATATGGGGCTTTGCCCTGGACCCGCTATATTTAGACGAAATTCATTACACCCCGTGATAATTGCGGTACCAGTCCACGAACCGGGGAATGCCAACATCAATCGGCGTGGTTGGCTCATAGCCGACATCACGCCGAATCGCCTCGATATCGGCATAAGTTTCCGGCACATCACCAGCTTGGAGCGGTTCCAACGACAATTCCGCCTTGATCCCCAATGACTGTTCAATCAGACCGATGAAGCGCAGCAGCGGTTCCGAACGGTGATTGCCGATGTTGTAGACTCGATAAGGCGGAGCGTCACTAACAACCGCCGGCGGGTGATCAAGCACGCCGACAATACCAGCGACGATATCGTCAACATAGGTGAAGTCGCGCTTCATGTTGCCGTGATTAAACACCTGAATCGGCTCTCGGGCCAAAATCGCCTTCACGAACAGGAACGCGGCCATGTCCGGACGGCCCCACGGCCCGTAAACGGTAAAGAAACGCAACCCAGAAGTCGGAATCCGGTACAAATGGCTGTAGCAATGGCTCATCAGCTCATTGGCCTTCTTGGTCGCAGCATAGAGCGAGACCGGATTGTCCACTCGGTCTTCGACCGCGAACGGCAACTTGGTGTTGGAGCCGTAGACCGATGATGACGACGCATAGACCATGTGCTCGCAACGCTTCAGGTTACGCGCCAGCTCCAGCATGACCAAATGGCCTTCGATGTTGGAGCGGGTGTAGCTGTGCGGGTGCGTCAGCGAATAGCGCACCCCAGCCTGGGCGGCGAGATGGACGATGCGGGTGATATCACCATGACGGCGGGCCAGATCGCCCATCGCATCGCGATCGGCGATGTCCTGGCGTTCGAACCGGAATCCGGGTTGGCGGGCAAGGATCTCCAGACGAGCGTCTTTCAACCTGACATCGTAGTAATCATTGACGTTATCAACCCCGAGCACCGCCTCACCCCGGCCAAGCAAGGCCAGGCTGGTGTGAAACCCGATGAAGCCAGCGGCACCGGTCACCAGAATCGTCATGTCAGACCTCTTCCTATTCCCGAAAGGACGCTCGTCCCCGTAAGCGCGACGCTACGCGCTTGGCGTTCCAGGTCAAGCGGCTTATGTTGTTGGCCATGAACCATGGTACGATAAACCAAGTTGAGCCGCATGAAATCGTCGGACTGCCGGTTGGGCTGCCCATCGGACTACCCCATCGGACTACATGGTACCTGCGTGCTGGTCGGCGAGGTCGGGGTTATTCTTCGTGGCCGCTCGGGCAGCGGCAAATCGGATCTGGCCTTGCGGCTGATCGATGGTGGCGCGATCCTGGTTGCTGATGACCGAATCGAGTTGATCCCTCGGGACCAGCGGGTCTGGGCTCGGCCCCCGGCGGTGATCGCCGGTTTGTTGGAGGTTCGGGGTGTCGGAATCGTGCGCGTACCCTGGATTGCGGAGGCGGCGGTGGGACTGGTTATTGACCTAGTAGCAACCCAGGGGGCAGAGCGGCTACCGGAACCGGCGTGGCTGGCGCTGGCCGGGATACCGGTACCGCAGTTGGCGTTGGCCCCGTTCGAAGCCTCGGCCGTGGCCAAGGTCCGGCTGGCGGCGGCGGCGGTTTCCGTCGGCACCCTGGGTCAGGTTCCGGGACCGCCATGACCCAATCTCTCATCCCGGGTGCTTGTCTCGCCGCTACGCCCAGCGCTGGTTTCGATGCTGATTCCGATCATCTCGCGCTGACCGGGGGGGAGGGCGTCTTTGCCGCCGAACCGGTCTCTGGCGAAGCCGGCGGCGAGCGGCGACGGATCATCCTCATCACCGGCATGTCCGGGGCCGGACTGTCGGTCATGCTCAAGTCGCTGGAAGATCAGGGCTATGAAGCCGTGGACAATCTACGTCTGCTGCTGGTTCCAGCCCTGGTCGAACTGGGGGAAGGGGCCGCTGGCGGGTCACGCCGGCCGTTGGCGATCGCCATCGATAGCCGCACCCGCGATTTCACCAGCGATGCCTTCTTGGCGCAGCTTGAGGCCCTGGTGGCGCGGCCGGATTTGGATGTACGGCTGGTGTTCCTGGACTGCACCGACGAGGTTTTGCAGCGCCGTTTTACCGAAACCCGTCGCCGTCATCCCCTGGCGGCCGACCGGCCGGTGGCCGATGGCATTCACCGGGAACGGGTGCTGCTGGCGCGGCTGCGCGAGCGTGCCGATGCGACCATCGACACCTCTGATTTGTCGATTCACGATTTGCGTCGGCTGACCGCCGGGCATTTCCGACTCGATGCGGGATCGGGGCTGCGGG
>CAUYTZ010000451.1:0-1031 GCA_963575695.1 uncultured Gammaproteobacteria bacterium
CGCCCCGCCGGGGAAAGCGGGGTGATGCGGATCAAGAATTTCGATTTTATCTCTTCCTATTGGGGCTTCGAACAGTTCGACCAGAGCACGTTCCTGGGCCAGAGCGGCAAGCCCGAGGGCACCATGAACATGGTGTTCAAAAAGGGCAATCCGCTGATTGGCGCGCTGCAACTGGTCGCCGCGTTGCCGTCGATCGCGGGCAGCGGCCTGTGGGGGGGAGCGACGCTGCAACTGCTCGCCTCCATGGACGCCATTGCAACTTTGCTTGCCGCTGTGAGCCGTGCGGCCAAGAGCACCGCCTGGGCCTTGGGCGCCGATCCCCTGACCATTGATCTCGACGGCGACGGGATCGAGACCATTTCCGCCGAAGATTCCAGCGTTTATTTCGATCTGGACGGCGATTTGTTCGCGGAGCGGACCAGTTGGGTTAAGGGCGACGACGGCTTCCTGGTCCAGGATCGAAATAACAACGGCCGGATCGATGATATCCGTGAGATGTTCGGGGCGCGCTTCGGCGGCGGCTTCGACGATCTGGCGCATTACGACACCAACGGCGACGGCCGGATCACGGCCGCAGATGCGGTGTGGTCGCACCTGCGGATCTGGCGGGATACCAACCAAAACGGCGTGACCGACGCCGGCGAGTTGAAAACGCTGGACGATCTCGGCATCGTTTCGCTGTCGTTGGCGGGCGAGCCGCTGGATACCCACCTGCCGCAAGGGGTGACTCTAACCGGCCGCTCGACCGTGACCTTTGCGGACGGCTCGACTACGCGGATGTTCGAAACCGTGCTCGGGGCCAGCGATCTCGACACCCGCTACGCCGGGGAAAGCGGCCGGCCGGACTGGCAGGAGGGTCTGACGCTCGACGCCAAGGGCTTCGGCTCGATGACCAATCTGGCCGTGGCCATGGCCAACGACATCGGCTTGGGCGAGTTGGCGCGCGCCCGCGCGGCGGCGATGACGTCGCCCAAGCTGAAGACGCTGGCGGCGCAGGCCGGCGACGTGCTGGGGGCATGGGGCGAGGCGCT
>CAUYTZ010000452.1:0-2377 GCA_963575695.1 uncultured Gammaproteobacteria bacterium
ACAACAAGTTCTGCGAGGCGACGCTCAGGTTCTTGAGAGAAAATGTCCCGAAAAACTGGGACGCCCTATGCGATGGCGTGTCCGACAACTTCCGCATTATCTCGCCCAAGGATTTTCGGATTCTCAGGTGAACAGGGTATAGGATGATTTCATTCAGTAGTTTTTTGGGTTGTGTTTCCAACCCACAAACCAGCCCACAAGTCCGCCACCGATTGAGCAGATACCACCTCCGCCCGACCACCTGTCATGCCGTCCCACCTGGCCACGCCTCCACCCCCGCCAGCCGCAGCCCGGGGGCCGGGCAGGCACACCCCACCCCCTGGGGGTACCCCCACCCGGACCCGCGTTTCTAATGGATTACCCCGCGACAAAAATTCTGTTTTTTGAGAACTTCGCCCCCGGCCGGGCGTGGCCGGTTCGGTCGGTACGTGTTCGAGGGTGGGGCGCGGCATTGATCGGAAGGCCTTTTCGCCCTCCCTGCGGGATCGGAACTGGCGGTCAAGATTGGGCTAGGGCGAGGACGGGGAATCCCGGCCGGAAAACAAGAAAGGATAGTGCCGTGGGCTTGAGCCGCGTGATTCAAGGGGGGCGGCTGCGAGATGCCCCCTCGCGGCACATGGCGCTACTGGTCAAAAGCTGCTTGGCCTTAAGCTTGATTATAGCAGCGCCGTCGATAGCTGACGCCAACACCATAACCTTGAACGGCACCGGTACCGCACCGTCCGGGGTAAGAGTTAAAATCGGCGATTACGACGGCGGTTACACCCCCAGCCCTTCGACGTGTGGCGGCCTGCCAGCACCGACGGCAACGGTGACGAGGCCCCCCAGCCATGGCACCATTACCTTCGTGACAACCCAACGCAGCGCCTCCCTTCAAAATTGCAACCTCGGCAGTCCGATTCTCCTCAACATTCTTGTCGCCTATTACCAGTCTGAACCTGGATATACTGGCCCTGAATCCGGTGAAATTACTTGGCATAACGCGGTCAGAGACGCGACCCTTTATGCGACAATAATCGATTCCTTCTCGGGTAGGATCGTTTCTTCCGATAACAGCACCACCAACCAAAACAGCGGCGCGATCACGGCCCCACAGGTGGTGGCGCAGACCTCCCGTCAGGTGGCCGGACTGATTTCGGCCCGGATTTCCCAGGTGATCACGCCACAGATCATCATGCCCGGAACTCCGGGGGTTAAACCGACTCCGCCCGGCACCCCCGGTCCAGGCGGTCCAGGCGGTCCAGGCGGCGGACCCGATGCGCAGGGTTCGTCGGGTTCTCCGGCCGGCGGGCCTGGGTCGGAGCGCAAAAAGACCAACGGTGCCGGTACCGGCAATCAGGCCGGACTGATCGGACGCTCCCCGCTCGGCACCAATCCGAACAAAGCTGGCGGCATGGTCGGATGGCTGGAGCGAGATTCGGGATTCGGCCGCAAGCGCGACTCGTCTTATCACAGCCGTGGCGGCGACGTATCCGATCTGGCTAACTTTGGCCAGCAGGTATTCGGCGGCAGTGGCCTGGGGGCCCGTTTGGGGTTGTCCGGCGGCACGACGATGGAAAACGGCGGCACCGCCTTGTCCCTGGTCGACTCTTCGGTTGGGTTGGGGGCCGGCGATGATGCGCCGCGTCTGGGGGTGTGGGCCACCGCCGGCTACAGCCGCATGCACAACACCCTCAACACCACCGAAATGCACGGCCCGTTGTTCACCATGATCACCGGCGCAGATGTCAAAGTCAGCGAGTCGTTCCTGACCGGAATCGCGGTGTCTCTGGAACGGGTCATGGTCGAAACCAAGTTCAACGACGGCACGCTCGACAGCAAGGGCCTTGGCTTTACCCCCTATGTTGCGTGGGTGGTGCCGCCCGAATGGCTAGGCCTAGGCGGGCAGTTGACCCTGGACAGCATGGCCGGATACGGCATGGTTTCGACCGCCACCAGTCGGGATCGCAACATCAGCAAAATTACCGGCCGCTATGATGCCGCCCGGTTTATGGTTGGCGGCAATGTCAACTATGCTCAGCAGTTCGATGCTTGGGTGCTGACCGGACGCACCGGTTACACCTGGACCAAGCAAAGCAACACCCATTTTGCCGAAAGCGATGGTAGCGACGTCAACGGCACCATCACCACCCTGGGTCAAGGCCGGGTTGGCGGCAAAGCCGGCTATCAGTGGGAGACGGTTCATCCCTATTTCGGTGCCGCTTATCTTTATGATTTCATCTTTGATCGTCAGGTCGCGGCGATCACTCAGGATCAACCGAAGAATGACCGGAACGAAATGGAAGCGACCATTGGCCTAACCTGGCAGCCGATGGATAATTTGATCGGCGGGTTTGAAATCAGCCACGGCTTCTTCCGCGAGGACACCCACAACACC
>CAUYTZ010000453.1:0-6052 GCA_963575695.1 uncultured Gammaproteobacteria bacterium
CGTGAACCGGCTGCCAACCTGAACCGGATAACCCGCTTCACTGCGCACGGTGAACTGATCGGCACCATAGCTGCCGGTCAGATTGTCCGTCAGTAGGGCGGTGGTGACAGTGCGCTGATCCTTGTACTGATGACGTGTATAGTTAAACATGCCGTCTACATACCACGGATTGGCTGAGTAGCTACCATAGAGAGTGCCACCGTAGCTGTCAATGTCGGTCTTATCGCCGCTCCGGTTACCAGCCTGCTTGATACCCGTTGCGGAGTAGTTGAAGGCGACGCCGATCCGGATGTTGTCGTTAACCCGGGTGTCCGCACCGACCGCCATACCACCAGTGGTCGTATCAAAGCCAGCAACGGTCCCAATACTATCCTGTGTGCCGAAAGTTCCGTAACCCTGCGCCCACACAGCGAACCCACGACCGGCTGAGTCGCCGCCTGAGATGCCTGAAGCGATGTTGTCGCCGTTCGCTTCAGCCACGCGGACCGATGAGTTACGTCCAGAAACTACACCCAAAGCCTGAGTGGTCGCGGAGAAGGTCGCCGCCTGTGACGCCTGTTTAGCTTTAGGTGTCAGCGCCTCACCGAGTTCGTTCTGTTGAGCCGTGGTCGCTCCCCAGGCAAGAACCCTATTGGCCAACGCATTTCCAGCCGGACCGGCCAGGATGCGATCCATCATTGCGCCGCCCTTCTGGGTGAAGCCAGAAACCCCAGATACATTCGTGACGTAGGTTGTCAGGATGGCTAGATGGTTCGCGGCAAGGGTTGTCCCGAAAGTATCCGTCCCTGAGAAGCCAGTGGTCGTTGCACCCTGACCAGCGGTAAATCTAATGAGCGAGTTGGTCGACGTAACGGTCGGCAGGGTCGTTGCCGTCAACGTACCCGAAGCGATTATGTACCGACTGCCGTTCGCAGGCCCAGCCGTGGTGGACCAAGCTGGAATAACCGTTCCAGCGCCCAAGGTGCCCAAGGTGATATTCGTGGCGTTAAGCACACCACGAGCAAACTACAACCAATGGCAAGGGCAAAGCCCACGGCAACCAGTGCCTTACTCATTAAGTTCGTTGGTATAAGGGAAGATCGGAATTGTACAGCCCTATGCTCAAAAGTCTGCCTAATATCATTACGTTCGGCCGTCTGCTGGCGGTGCCGCTCGCGGTCTATCTAATTTTGACCGGCGAGTTGCGCAGTGCGTTTTTGGTCTTCGTTGCCGCCGGTATCTCCGACGCGCTTGACGGCATTCTGGCCCGGGTGCTCAACGCTCGTTCAAGGCTGGGCGGATTCCTTGATCCGCTGGCCGATAAGGCGCTGCTGGTTAGCGTTTACATCAGTCTGGCCAACATCGGCGTGCTGCCGCTGTGGCTGGTGATCATGGTCGTGTTCCGCGACATCATGATTGTGGGGGGGGTGTTGCTGTTGACCGCACTGGACGAACCGCCGCAGATGGAACCATTGTATATCAGTAAAGCCAATACCCTGGCCCAGATTGCCTTGGTGGCGTTGGAGCTGGCGATTAACGGCTTTGCCCTTGAGTCGCCGGTTGTGTTCAGCTTCACTCTGACCGACTGGACACAGGCGCTGGTTGCCAGCACCACGGCCCTGTCCGGCGCGGCTTATGTCGCGCGCTTCGCGCCGATCTTCTCCGGCCAAAATGGACACTGAGACCAGCTCGCGCAATGGGTTAAGTACATGCCTTCGGCGACCAGGGCGCTGCCCTGGACCCGCCAGGAGCCTAGAGGCCCCTGGACCCACTTTTTATTTAGGACAGCAGGCTGGATGGTATGAAGCCATGACGAACCCGACCCCCACCGCGACTCCGCTTTTTCCGGCCGAAGCCTCGCATCGGCGGCGGGTGCGCTTCTGGTTGGGGCTGGGCGTGGCGGCGTTGGCCACGCTGTGGCTGCTGTCGGCGGTGCTGCTGCCGTTCGTGGCCGCGATGATCATCGCCTATTTCCTCGATCCGGTGGTTGATCGGCTGCAACGGACTGCCCTGACACGCGGCGCGGCCGCCGCGCTGGTGCTCTTGTCGTTTCTGCTGTTGTTGGTGGTGGGGCTGGTGCTGCTGGTGCCGCTGGTTGGAACTCAGGTTGATCAATTCGTGCGTGCGTTGCCGCACTATGCCGAAGTGGTGCGCGGTCGGTTGCTGCCGTTGATCGAGCGACTGAGTGAGGCGTTGCCGGCCGACGATTGGGCCCGGTTGCGCACCGTCGCCACCGATTACGCCGGCACCGTCGCCGGTTGGCTGGCAAGCGTGCCAGCGGCGCTGGTCCGTGGCGGGCTGGCGCTGTTCGATGTCTTTTCGCTGCTGGTGGTAACGCCGGTCGTGGCGTTTTACCTGTTGCGTGATTGGGATGATCTGATCGCCCATATCGACGGCTGGCTGCCCCGGGCCCAGGCCCCGACCATCCGCCGTCTGGCCGTCGAGATCGATCACATCTTGTCTGGTTTTCTGCGCGGTCAGGCTACGGTGTGCCTGTTTTTGGCCCTGTATTATGCGGTCGGGCTGTCTTTGGCCGGTCTGCATTTCGGCCTGATGATTGGGCTGCTGACCGGAGTGCTGTCGTTCATGCCCTATGTCGGATCGTTGCTTGGGCTGGGAACGGGTTTGATTCTGGCTTTGATTCAGGGTGCCGGCTATGACTTGGCCTTGTGGGTGTTGGCGGTGTTCGCTCTGGGTCAGATTATCGAAGGTTATGTTTTGACGCCACGGCTGGTCGGCGAGCGCATCGGTCTGCATCCGGTGTGGGTCATGTTCGCGCTGCTGGTCGGGGTTGGTTTGGCTGGATTTGCCGGCGTGTTGGTCGCGGTGCCGGTGGCGGCGGTGGTTGGCGTGCTGGCCCGATTCGCCGTTGGTCGCTACCTGGATAGCGAATTGTATCGCGGTAACGTTGAGGCGGACTCAACCCAGTGACCGCCCCCGAACAGTTGGTGCTCAACCTGGGCCACCGTCCAGCCCTGGCGCGCAAGGATTTCGTGGTTTCGCCGGCCAATACCGAGGCTTTGGCTTGGATTGAGCGTTGGCCGCGCTGGTTGGGGTGGGGGTCGGGATCGGGGCTGGTGCTGCATGGCCCGTCCGGCTGCGGCAAGAGCCACCTGCTCTCGATCTGGCGAGAGCGAGTCGGGGTCGGGACCGTGCTGGCGACAGGTGCCGCCCTGACGCCCGATTCGGTGCCGGAACTGGCGGCCGGCGGGGCGGTGGCGGTGGATGACGCTGCGGCGGTGGCCGGGGATGGCGCACGCGAACGGGCCCTGTTTCATCTGCACAATCTGCTGGCCGAGCGTGGTGGTGCGCTGCTGCTCGCCGCAGTCGAACCGCCGGCCCGCTGGCCGGGGCTGATTCTGCCGGATCTGCGTTCGCGACTGTTGGCGCTGCCGGTGGCCGCGATTGGGGCTCCGGATGACGCGCTGCTGGCGGCGCTGCTGGCCAAGCTGTTTTCCGATCGCCAGTTGCACCCGACGGCGGAGGTGATTGCCTGGCTGGTCGCGCGGATGGAACGCTCTTGCGTTGCCGCCGGCCGGTTGGTGGCGGAGTTGGATCGGCGTTCGCTGGCCGAGCGGCGGCCGATCACGATCAGGTTGGCTCAGGCTGTAATGGTTGACACAGCCTTCGGCGACCAGGGTGTTACCTTGGACCCGCCTTAATTTGTGACTTAGAATTCTTGCAAGCTGCCGACCGATTGGTGTTCTGCCTGAGGAATCCGCTCCCGCAGCCACTGAATCAGACCGGCGGTCGAACTGTCATAACCATCGACCGGTCCATCTCCCGACAAATCGGCCAGAATCGGCTTGGCCAGTTTCTTGCCCAATTCCACACCCCACTGATCGAACGAATTGATGTTCCACAAAATGCCCTGAACGAACACCTTGTGTTCATAAAGCGCGATCAGCGCGCCCAGCGTGAACGGGGTCAGTTTGCCATAGAACAGGGTGTTGGACGGCTTGTTGCCGGGAAAAACCTTGTGCGGCAGCAGCGCTTCCAGTGCCGCTCCACTTAGGCCGGCGGCGGTTAGCTCGGCCCGTGCCTCATCTTCGGTCAGGCCGCGCATCAGTGCTTCGGACTGGGCCAGCAGGTTGGCCAGAAGAATCCGCTGGTGATCGCCCAACGATCCAATCACCGGGTTGAAGGTGTCGGCGGAAGCGATGAAGTCGGTTGGAATGAGCTGGGTGCCCTGGTGCAGCAGTTGGAAGAAGGCATGTTGGCTGTTGGTGCCCGGCTCGCCGAAGATCACTGGCGCGGTGGCGTAATCGACCGTCTGGCCATCGCGATCGATCGACTTGCCGTTGCTCTCCATCTCCAGTTGCTGAAGATAGGCCGGCAACCGGGACAAATATTCGTCATAGGGTACGATGGCGTGGCCGCAGGCATTCCAGAAGTTGATGTTCCAGAGGCCGAGCAGACCCAGCAGCATCGGCATATTCGCTTCAAGCGGTGCCGTGCGGAAGTGTTCATCCATTTCGTGAGCGCCGATCAGCAGCGCCTCGAAATCCTCCATGCCGACGGCCAACGCGATCGGCAGCCCGATCGCCGACCACATGCTGAAGCGCCCGCCGACCCAATCCCAGAATTCGAACATATTTTCCGGATCAATCCCGAAATCGCGCGCCGCATCGGTGTTGGCGGTAACGGCGACGAAGTGGCGGCCGATGTCGCGCACGCCGCCACCACCGGCCAGGAACCATTCCCGCGCCGCGAGCGCGTTGGCCATGGTTTCTTGAGTGGTGAAGGTTTTAGACGCGATGATGAACAGCGTGGTCTGGGGATCGATCCAACCGAGCGTTTCGGCAATCTGGGTGCCATCGACGTTAGACACGAACCGCAGGCGCAAATCCGGGTGGTGATAGGGGCGCAGGGCGTTGCAGACCATGAACGGCCCCAGATCAGAGCCGCCGATGCCGATTGTAACCACATC
Organism: uncultured Gammaproteobacteria bacterium; assembly: GCA_963575695.1. Lineage (GTDB taxonomy): Bacteria > Pseudomonadota > Alphaproteobacteria > Azospirillales > Azospirillaceae > CAUYTZ01. The sequence continues at coordinate 4,910 of CAUYTZ010000453.1, forward strand.
CTTGATGGGGCGAGCGGTATAGCCGGTCCAGGCACCAAAGCGCACCGCCGACACAAATCGCTTCATGCGCTTGATGACCTTGCGCACCGCTGGCATCACGTCCACGCCGTCCACGGGCATCGGCCGTCGGGTGCGGTTGCGCAGTGCCACATGCAGCACGGCGCGGTCTTCGGTGGTGTTGATGCGTTCGCCGGCCAGCATCCGGTTACGCCAGCCTTCCAAATCCTGCTGGCGGGCATAGTTCAGCAGCAAACCAAGTGTTTCATCCGTGATCAAATTTTTGGAATAATCAAGCATCAGACCACAGGCATCCAGCGAGAAGCGACGGAACCGGTCTGGATCGTTTGCGAACGCCTGGCGCATTGACCAACCGGTCATGGCTTGACGGTGTTGGGCCAAGGCTTGCCACGCAGGACTTCCGGTCAACCTCGACATTACCAACGCCTCCCTCACCGCACGATCATATGCCGTGCAAGTCTAGACCAAAAAAGCCCCCTCCGGCCATCGGTTTCGCAACCGCGTTGTCGCGTTGCGGTAATCGGCTCAGCAGGGCATGGTTTCCTCTGTGCATGGCGGAACCGATCGCGGCCGGCCCTGTTCGTCAATCGCAACATAGGTGAACACGCCCTCGGTCACTTTTAGTGCCTGGGCGGTTTGATAGCGGCGAATCCAGCAGTCGATCTTGACCCGGATCGAGCTGCGGCCGATGCGCTCGATCACCGCGTAGCAGTTCAGTTCATCACCGATGAACACCGGCCGGTGAAAACTGAGCGTCTCGACTCCGACCGTGGCTACCCGCCCGCGCGAACGGCGCACCGCGACCAACCCGCCGGCAATATCCATCTGCGCCAGCACCCAGCCGCCGAAGATGTCGCCGTTAGGATTGGCGTCGCCGGGCATGGCCAGGGTACGCAACGCCGGACCGGAACTAAGATCGGCGGGGGGGAGTTCGGTGGAGGGGGGAGTGCTCATGGCGATGGTCCCTATATGGTTTATACACTTGCCTTCGGCGACCAGGGCTTTGCCCCATATGCGCTAGGATAGGGGCTTGACGAGGCGGGAAAATCGTGATTCATCAACGCGATGGACACGATTTCTCTCCTCGCCAGGGATTGGAGCGCGTTTGTCGCGCAGATATCCCGA
>CAUYTZ010000454.1:0-6724 GCA_963575695.1 uncultured Gammaproteobacteria bacterium
CTTTTCCAATGGACTGGATCAAGCCTTTGCTTTCGACTTTGAAGGCAGCGGCAAGCAGGATCACATTGTCATGTACCGCCCTGGTAGCTGTTTATGCGCCATCATCAAGAGCAATGGCGACAAATCCTATACCCCGGTCTACACCCAAGATGATTCGGCCAGCAAGAAAGGCATTGCGGGCTACGACTTGGGCAACCAAGCAGACTTGGGCTTCGCGATGGATTGCGGCGGCACAGGCCGCCAAAACAGCTTAGTGTTCTATCGCCCTGCCACCGGCGCGATTTTCCTGATGGACAGCCATAACGGGTCAAATCTGTCGAGCTGGGATGGGGCGGCGTGGTTCCAGCATCCAAACCCCTGTGCCGGCACGGCCCAAGTTTCGGCAGGGGATAAGGGAAGGGTCTGGTTGAGGGATCAACAGGGCTATGTCAGCCAGTTTGATGGACAGAACTACACCCCCCGCAGCGAACTGACCCAAGTGTCCCATATTGCCGCCAACAGCGACGGCACCCTTTGGCATTGTGATCTTTCCGCCAAATATTCCCGGTTCGCACGGGCAAGCCGCAACGCCAGCATGGCTTCGACATTCGCCGGTGTCCACCATGCGCCGGGCAGCTTGAGCCGTTCCTGGATCACATGGCGGTGTGCGCTTTCGATTTCCCCCGAGCCAATCGGCAGTCCCTTTTCCAGTGCGCCTTGGTAATCCAACTGGGACAGGCGGTTGCGAAGGTAGCGGTCGCAGTCGGCCACCGGGCCCTCGTAACCGGCTTCCAGATGGGATGCCAGCGCTTCCAGCACGGCACCTGACTGGTTGGCCTTGAGACTGCCCTTCTGGGTTTCCAGCCAAGCCCCTGCGTCGTTGGCGGCGCAGGCCGAAGCCGCCGCCCCGAGGTATTCGCAGACGTGGAAGAAATCCACCAAGTACGTCCCCTGCTTGCCGAACCGGGCATCCACTTGGCTGGCGATCCACGGCGCACCGTCGCCCACCGCATGCAAGCGGCTGTCCGGGCCAAAACCGGCCTTCACTGCGCAACGCTCCCATTGCCGCCCGCTTTCCTCCACCCCGCCGGCGAAGTGCCCGCCGAACACCGGCGTCGCGCCGCCCAACTCATGCGCGATGCAGGGCCTGGCCTCCTTCCACGCCAGCACCTTGCCCTTGCGTTTGTCGCCCACCCCCTGCGCGACTTCGGCCACGGGGACCATGGACCCGTCCATCTCGCCAATGAACGTCCGGCCCTTCGCCGGTTCCGCGTGAACCTCCCTGGCCCCCTCATGTTCAAACAAGCAGTGGGCATGACGCTCGGTGGTCAGCCGGATCGTGCTCACCGGCATGCCGATGCCGTAGTGCTCCCGCAATTTGCCCGGGACGCGCCCGAAAGCATGGTCCGCCCCGAAATCGACCAGCACCCGCTGCAACGGCAATGACGTTGGCCGGCACGCCACCCCCGCCCGTTCACTAAAAGGCCGTTCAATTATTGCACCTATCCGCAACAGCGGTTCCTCTACCTCGATTTCGCCGAAGGTCGTGTGCCAGTGGAGTTTTTTCTACCGCCGCTGCGGACTTCCTCCCTCTCCTGTGCTTGCGCCGCGCATTTATCGATGCCTTGAGCAGACCGCGATCGGCGGGTGCCGGGCCATCGATGCCGCCAGGGCGAAGCACGCCGACAATTTTGGCGAAGCAAGGATCGATCAGGGCACCGCGCTGCGGTTCGGCGTCGTTGAGATCGATGGACATTAGTGGAGCCTCCTGGGCAAGTGATCAGGAATGGGACAGAGAGGGGAAAGAGCTGGCAATCTTGGCCATCAGCTTGCCGAGGTCTGGTTCCTCGACCATGGCCAGTCGGCCACTGCGGTCCTTGGCCGGGAAGCCCCAAGAATTGACCGTATGGCAGACGAAGGCGCGGATTGTTTGACCTTGGGGATTAACCACCTCGGCCATGGTGATCACTTCATCAACGATGCCCGGCAACTCCAGGCCGGTTTTGGAGCCGTCGATCTGGGGTGCGAACACCTTGCGATTGAAGTCGTCGGTGGTCTCGTTGAGGATGCCGACGAACCAAACGTGTTTGTCGCGGGTGTGTTGAAGCTGGGTCAACCAGGCGATCATTTCCCGGCCGTGTAAACCGTAAACGCCACGCAAATCCGGCTTGCCTGATTTCTCAGACACTGCTTCCGGCTGGCCCGAGCACCACTGGAAGCACAGCCGGCCAGCGACGGTGATGCTGTCAATGAACAGGATCGCATACTTGGCCAATGCCGCCGGATCGCCGTACTGCTCGCAGACGTAACTGAAGTGATTTTGGCTGTAGGGCTGATTTGGCCGCAGTGCTGGGTTGGGGCCGCCGATGAAGCAAGCCAGATCCCGGCATTCGTCCCAGGTCCGGGGGCGCAGGCTGTCTACCGGCCAGCCTTCAACCGCCAGATCCCCGGCTTCCAGATCGATGAACAGGGTGGTTTCCGCCGGCAGCGTCTTCAGCAACGAGGTCTTGCCGATCCCGGATTTGCCAAAGATCACGCCCTTGACGCATCGAGATTGCGACAGCCGCTGGTCGGCGGTGATGATGTCCAAAGAACTCATGGCAGTAGTCCACTTGGGGTTAAAATTGCTCATTTGAGAGATCGGATTGTCGCGATGTGGTTGCGGTAGCACACCAGTGTCACGAAAGCCTGTATCGGGGCATGCGTTCAATATCTTACAAGTTCTGTCCGTTCATTAGGCTCGTCTTCAAATATTCTCTCTTCTCCCTATATACCGGCGGCTTTTGAAAACCGTCGGAGGGGGACCGCGAAAAAGATTCCAAAGCCGGCATGAATTGCGCGCTCACGCACTTGGTGACGGGCGTTGAAGATTGTGTCACGGTGAACCCCGGACTCGCGGGCCGCTTCCTGAATCGACCCGATTATCAGCCAGCCACAGCAACGTTGGAGATTAGGCGGCAGCGCCAGCACGAAGCGGGCCATGTCGATGCGTAGGCCAGACATGTCGTCGGCAAAAGGGCTAGGATTTCGCCAAAGAGCGCAATTCTCGTCAAGGCGATCGCCAAGAGTCTCGTTGTCCTTGGAATCGTTCAACGGCTGGTTGAGGGAGACGATGACTGGCACACATCGACGACCAATCGCGAGAACGGCTGCCCGATTGCGAACAACAAGTTCGACGAAGGTGGCAAGGCTGCCTCGCTTAGCGTCGAAATTGCGAAGCCGGCGGTAAAGGTCGAGCATCAGTTCCTGCTCATAGTCCTCGGTTTCCATGCCGGGAAGAGCGCCCAGACGGGCCAAACGCCGGGCATAGTAACGGACGGTGCGGATGGCACGCGGATCAAGACCGTCATAACTATTGTGGGTGTCCATTGGTCGCCGTCGTCGTTCTGGTGGGCACGAAGGCCCGGTCGAAGGCGACTAGCGAAAAATCGCGAAATGTCCGGTCTGATGGCCGGAGCCAACCATCCGATCACCGATAAATCCATTGAGAATCAGTTCGTTGCGATTAGCACACTCTGCTCAAAATAAATTCTCCAGCCTAACGCGAATATTCGCGCCCGGCCAAAAATCAAATTTCCGGGATCAGTGAGAACCGGCAACGCCAGCCTTTGCCATCAGCAACGCGGGTGAACGGATCACCGTCAATGCCAAAAAAGTCCTGAAGTGTCCGAGCCAGCAGTTGCCGTCGTGTGATGTTGTTTGTGTGAGCGACGGCGGTGTGCCATGTGATGTCACCCGCGTTTTCAGCAAAGGCCAGCAGCAACCGCCATGGAGCATCCGGGCGGTTGCTGCGGCGATCCTCCATGTTCATATGCGAAAATTCGTAGGCCGCAGCGGCATGGCGGACCTTCACATGAACCTGCTCCTGGGTGAGGAAGCGGATCGAAACTTCCTCCCACCGGCTTCCAGACGGCGTTGGAAACCGTACTACTGGCGGTGCCGTAGCCGTGACAAAGTGCTGGCGTAGGTTAGCCAGGACTTCATCAGCCGGTCTAATCGCCATCAAACGGCCCCGGCCATCAGCGGCGAGTACATCTCCCAGCGCCAGGAACTGGGACTTCCGCTCAGCCAGCAGAGTGGTGGTCTCAGGCAGGACAAGGCGCCTGGTTGCCGCCAACACCAGGAACGGACCATCAGTTGCTCGGCACAGACCAACAATAATGACGTGGTAGGCCGAGGCTGTAGTCTGGACGGTTAAAAAGACGGGAAAGCCAGCACCTGCCGCCACCTCGTGGGAGCCAAGACGCCAGAGTCGGGAATAGCCGTTCACCACCAGGAACGCAAGATCGAATGCAAGCGCCGCCCCCAGCAATCCGGCCAGTTTCCTCACGTCGACATCAAGCGCTACAACATCCTCACCTTGGAGCACTAGGGTTTCGCAGGATCGGGGCCGATCCTGGCACACGGCTGTGATGCGGCCATCATCGTGAAACACCACCCGACGCGGGCAACCATCGCCACCGGGGGACGGGCAGGACACGGTGGCGGCACGCTGCCCTCTCGGTTTCAGCAGGCCACGGACAGTGTCCCAGTCTTCGCCCAACCAGCTCCGCCACTCGATTGCTGCGGCGGATAGTCCGTAGACCTGCTCAAGCGACGACCAGAACCGTCGGAGGGGGCGCATTGATGTCGTTAGCTCCCGAGAGAATGAATCCGCGTTTACGCAACCAGCTTTCAACCAGTTCAGTGTCAGCGTTGCGCTCATAGATAGCGATATTACTGGGCCGGATGGTAACTGTCCGTGCCTTCTTAACCCCCGTGAAAGTTACCGAGAACACACCCCTTACCAGTCGACCATCGGTTTCAAATAGTCGATCACGCGCCTTGAGCGCCTGGAAGACATCGTTGGCTTTAAGAATTTCCCGTTCTGAAAACAACCCGTCACGAACTCGGTTGTATTCTACCAGTCGCACCTGCTCCAGCCCTGGCACATCGTCACAATTCAGCGCGGCTTCGCCATCTTCGAATAACGGCGCGAGGGTGAAGCTGGCGGCAGAGGGGAAGTAATCTGAATCACCAAAAAAATACTGACCGATCATGTTAAGATATAGGTTTGTTTCACCCTTGGTCGCTGTGTGAACGCCAACATTGTCCATCTCTGTATTGTAGATCAAGACATCGTGCTTTTCAGGACGGTAATATTCAACCGAGGACTTGCCATTACAAACACTACCTTCGCGACGGAAGCTCTGGCCATGACGGATTGTAATCCAGACCTTGGCCCCCCGGTCAAACACAAACACCCGACAACCGGTGCCACGTTTATGTTGGTCAAACCAACTATCGAGGTCAGCTTCTAGATCCCTGAGCCGATGTGCGGGAAGATGCAGGAATGGCCGGGCTTGGCCGGTTAGGCCGCTGAAGTAGGTGAAGCTCTTCTGTCGGCTGGCTGAAGCCTCTGCATGAGCATCTTGTAAAGCCCCAGGCACATTCAGCCACAGTTCAATCGCGACATCTGCCGCCGACACCTCGGAATCGAGTGGAACACCGTGCTCGTTGGCCAGAGCGACTAGATCGTCGAAGGCGTCATCGTGGCTCATCTCATGCACGTAATAAAGCGCGTCAACCATCAAACGCGGCACTTGATCATCGGGATGCATCAGAATCAAAGCCAAATGTGAATAGTCCAACTTATCACCGCTGCCTGTCGGGATAGTGAACCCCCGCCCGGCCAGATAGGTGCAAAATGTCGCAAGAAAAGTGATTAGACGCTCCGGTTTGATCGTTTTCAACCGATCGGGTTCTGAAAAAAACCTTGGGTTAAAGGTTGACATTCGACGCACCTCAACGAGAAGTTCCAACCAGATTGTGACTAATTCTTATTCTTCGTCGCAAGTTATTCAGTGATCTCATGTCAGTTGCGAATTATATCTCTCAGCACGACACGTAGGAAAGCACGAAACATACAATGCAAAAATTTTAATGAAAAATACGGAATACGGGAGAATGCGTACAGCAGGGGTGCCGGTCCGACGGTTTGGTGAGCAGGCCGGTATATAGGGGACATGTGCCACAGAAATATAAGCAGACTGCCATGCCCACCGCCCTCCCGCCTTCCGCGATGACCACCGACGAGCGCCTGGACGAGGTCGCCGCCATTCTGGCTGCCGGCATCAGGCGACTTCGACTGAAAAATCAAGTTGTTAATTTGCTGGACAGCCAGAGAACTTCCTCGACTTCGACCGGTCACCAGAGCGGTCATGGGCGCAGAGACACCCGCAGAACGAGGAAAACGTCATGACCGACAATGTACTTGCCAGCATCTCCGCGCTGGCCACCATGGCTACCCCAGCACTGAAGGAGCGCTGGCGCGAGTTGCGTCTGCGCCAGGAATACTTCTTCACCAGCGCTTCGGCAGCGAGGAACTGGACATTCTGCTGACCGGGACCACCGAAACCGAAGGCGGCACCGAAGCCGACGAAGACTCCACTCCCGAGCTGCCGGTCGAAGCGATCAGCCGGCCCGGCGACTTGTGGTTGCTGGGTAATCACCTTGCTTGGCGGCACAGACTGCCAAAGAGTGCAACGCCTTCCGCTTGCAACTGGCCAGCGCGCTTTTTGTGGACAGCGACAGCGGTGACAGCCTGACCTATGCCGCACAGCAACCGGTGATTACCCAGCAACCACAAGTCGCCGGGCCGGCTGATCGCTTCGACCGGCAGCTCGGGAGCGGAGTCTTCGTCGGCTTCGGTGCCGCCTTCGGTTTCGGTGGTCCCGGTCAGCAGAATGTCCAGTTCCTCGCTGCC
>CAUYTZ010000455.1:0-1004 GCA_963575695.1 uncultured Gammaproteobacteria bacterium
GCTGTACGCCACCCGCGCATCTGCGAGCGATACGGGACTTTTCAGCCCCAGTGTGGTACCCTTCACCTCACTCGCTTCCCGACCCCGGTAGATTCCATGCGCTTCCTCAATCCCAAAACCGACTTCGCGTTCAAGAAGATATTTGGCTCGGACGCCAGCCGGGATATCCTGATCAGTTTTCTCAATGCCGTGCTCGCCCTGAGCGGACCGGACGCGATCTCTGATGTCATCATTCTTGATCCCTACCAAGCGCCAAGGATCAAGGGCTGGAAGGATAGCTACGTTGATGTCCGGGCCAGGGACGAGCGGGGCAGGTCGTTCATCATCGAGATGCAGGTGCTGGTCGCCCCCGGTTTCGAGAAGCGTATTCTGTTCAACGCCTGCAAGGCTTACGTTGGCCAGATCGCCAGCGCCGAGGACTACCGCAATCTGGTCGAGGTAATCGCGATCACGATCACCGATTTTGTGATGTTTCCGGACTTGGCTGGAATCATCGGCTCCTTCCGGCTGCGTGCGGCCGAAAACCCGGAGATTGTCCACCAGGACATGGAACTTGTCTTCGTCGAATTGCCGAAGTTCACTAAGTCAGAGGAGGAACTTGCGACCACGCTTGACCGCTGGCTGTACTTCCTCAAGACTGCCGGCAAACTTGATGCAGTTCCAAAAGTTCTGTCGGTTGACCCGGCGGTTGATCATGCCATGCAGATCGCTAACAAGGGTGCCCTGACCCCCGAAGAACTGGAGGACCAGGAACGGCGTGAGATGTGGATCGGCATGCAGAAAGGCATGCTGGTCGGCGAGGACGAAGCCAGACGACAGGGCGAAGCCAGGGGCGAAGCCAGAGGCAAGGCCGAAATGCTCCTCCGCCAGCTTCGCCGCCGGTTTAAGACGCTTCCCAGCCAAGTTGAAGACCGTGTTCGCGCCGCTGACAGCGACCAGTTGGATGAGTGGCTTGACCGGTTCGTCGATGCTCACGAGTTGGCTGATGTCTTCGGCATGGATCA
>CAUYTZ010000456.1:0-8202 GCA_963575695.1 uncultured Gammaproteobacteria bacterium
GAGCCGACCGGCGACGGTGGTCAACCTGATGGGGCTGGTATCGTTGGCCGAATGCGCGGCGACGGTTCAAGCGGCGGCGTTGCTGATCGCGTGTGACAATGGCTTAATGCATCTGGGCTTGGGTGTGGGCACACCGCTGGTGGCGGTATTCGGCAGCACCGATCCCAGTGCGCGCCTGGACGGCACCGCCTGGGACTTGGCCTTTATGCCTGAGTTGTGTCCGTTGCGGCTGGCCCCATGCTATCCGGGCCTGGACCGCGACCCGGCCTGTCCGACCGCGATCGAATGTCTGACCCGGCTGGAGGTGGAGCAGGTGGCGGCTCCGGCCTTGCGTCGTCTGGCGGGTGCATCGCAACAAACTTTTGAAGCTCAGTGACTTGTCTTTAGGGCTTTTTTCCGGCCTGATTGTTGATCCCGGCGATTGCTGCTATATTCAGTCGAGGTATCGTGTGGGGGTATCGTGATTCCCGGTACCAGGACTGATCGACCGGGATCTGTTCAATCCATGGGGGGAGAGCATGAACGTACTATCGGCGCTGAACAGCAAAGACGGCAAGGATAACGGAATCATTACCGCTCGCGAAACCACGTCGGTGGCCGAAGTGGTCGGTCTGCTCGCCAGCAACGATATCGGTGCGGTGGTGGTGGTCGATGGCCGGCGCAAGGTGCGTGGTATTCTTTCGGAGCGTGACATCGCTCGCAATCTCAGCACGCGCGGCGTGGCGATTCTGTCCTTGACCGCAGCCGATTTGATGACCCGGTCGGTGGTCACCTGCCGGCCGGGCGATTCAATCGATCAGGTCATGGGCTTGATGAGCGATCGTGATATTCGTCATCTGCCGGTGGTGGAAAGCGGGCGGCTGGTTGGTATGCTCAGTATGCGCGACGTGGTCCGGGAGCGTTTGGCCGGGGCCGAGTCCGATATTTCCTCGTTGCGCGAGTATATCGCCAGCGTGAAGGTGATCAGCGACGACGGGGATGAGGTGATCTCGGACGATGTCGTCGGGAATGCTTAAGTGCTGTCGTGGCCAGTTGGGTGACCGGGCTGGGAAGTCTGGAAAAGGAAAGGGGAATATGGCGCGGATTCCGTGGGCGGCCGGGGTGATCGGGGTGGCCGGAGTTGGCGTCGCCCGGGCCGAAGCGCCGCAGTCGCTTCTGGAAATCATCGAGCGGGATCCCACCCTGACCGCCGTCGCCTGGACGTTGGTGGTGCTGGGTGGGTTGTTCCTGGTCGCGGCCGGGGTGGTGTTGCCGGCGGTGCTTAAGGCGTTGAAGGTCCGGGATCAACGCATCGCCGAAGAGTTGGCCCGGGCCGAGCGTGTGCGTGCCGACATGGAGCAAATCTCGGTTAAGCTTGTCCAACAAGCGGCCCAGGCCCAGGATCTGGCCCAGGAAATGCGGAACCAAGCGCTACGTGAGATTGATGTGAGTCAGAAGGCCGAGTTGGAGGCGATGAACACGCGTATCGACCAGGAGGTCAAGGCGGCCGAAGAACGCATCGTCGCAGCCACCCGCTCAGCAACCGAGGGGATTCCGGCGGCCTCCGATGCCCTGGTCAAGGAATTCCTGATCAAGCTGGAGTCGTGACTCCCTTAATTTGAGGTCACACCGACATGGCCGTCGTCGCGGTGGATGGTGTAGAGCCGGCCGCTGGGACCGGCAAAAGTAGAGACATTCGGCGGAACTTCCATGCCGCCGATCCACACCTTATCGTTGCGAATCAAGACATCATCAGCCGGGGTGGACTGGGTTGAACCGCCGGAGCCGCTGCTCATCGACAACCCGTTGATCGATACCGAGCCACCTTTACCGCTGGTGGTGATGGTTACTCCGCTGGCCTCACCGGCCTGAGCCCCAGTGGTTGCTCCCGCCGCCGCTGCCGTCGCCGCTCCTGCCGCAGCCATAGCGAAGCCGAACGCGTTGAATCCTGAGCGATTATTTCCAGTTTTATTGGCCATGGTACGGTCTCCAACGCTGGCAAATATGAGTTATGCCTTCGAGCCTTGAGATTGGCACACGTAAGGCCTTCGGCGACCAGGGACTTTGCCCCTTGGAACCCCACCAGGGGCATCTTGCCCCTGGACCCGATTATTTGGACATGCTGGCCACTAACATGGGGCGGCTAAACTTCAATGCCAAGGGTGTTTGGGTCATTGATCGAGAAAGGGTAGGATGATGTCGTCTTTGGTGTTGAGCAATTCGGCTCTGCTGCGCGCCCAGGCTTATGTTGCAGGCGCATGGATCGAAGCTGCGGATCGGGCGGTGCTAAGGGTGGCCGATCCAGCCGACGGTATGCCCCTGGGTTCGGTGCCGGATCTGGGGGCGGCTGAAACCCGGCGCGCGATCGAGGCCGCTTATGCCGCTTGGCCGATGTGGCGGGGGCTTCTGGCCAAGGAGCGCAGTCAGATTCTACGCCGTTGGCACGGTTTGATTCTGGCCAATCAAGAGGATCTGGCGCACTTGCTGTCGGCCGAAGGCGGCAAGCCGCTGGCCGAGGCCCGGGGTGAAATCGCCTACGGTGCCTCGTTCATCGAGTGGTTTGCGGAAGAGGCCAAGCGGGTCTATGGCGAGGTTATTCCCCACGATCGTGCCGGACGGCGGCTGGTGGTGGTGCGCGAGCCGGTGGGGGTGGTGGCGGCGATCACACCGTGGAATTTTCCCAACGCCATGATTACGCGCAAATGCGCTCCGGCGCTGGCGGTCGGCTGTCCGGTGGTGATCAAGCCGGCCGAAGATACGCCGCTCTCGGCGCTGGCGCTGGCGGTGCTGGCCGAACAGGCCGGGTTCCCGCCCGGGGTGTTTAATGTGGTGACGACAGCCAATCCGGTGGTCGTCGGCGGTGAGTTGTGCGCCAATCCGTTGGTGCGTAAGCTGTCGTTCACCGGTTCGACCGAGGTCGGCCGCTTGCTGATGCGCCAGTGCGCGCCGACCCTGAAGAAACTGTCGCTGGAGTTGGGCGGCAACGCGCCGTTCATTGTGTTCGATGATGCCGATTTGGACGCGGCGGTGGCCGGGGCGATGGTGTCTAAGTTCCGCAATTCTGGCCAGACCTGCGTTTGCACCAATCGTTTCTTAGTTCAGGATGGAATTCACGACGCTTTCGCCGAACGGCTGGCGGCGGCGGTGGCGGCGCTGAAGGTTGGGCCGGGCCGGGCGGAAGGTGTTCAGCAAGGACCGCTGATCAACGCCGCCGGGCTGGCCAAGGTCGAAGAACTGGTCGGCGACGCGGTCGGGCAGGGGGCGCGGGTGATCACCGGCGGCGGCCGGCACATGCTCGGCGGTGGGTTCTACACCCCGACAGTGTTGACCGGCCTGACCGGGGCGATGCGGATTGCGCGGGAGGAGATCTTCGGTCCGGTCGCGGCTTTGTTCCGGTTTACGGATGAAGCCGAGGCCCTGGCCCAGGCCAATGCGACCGAATTGGGTCTGGCGGCGTATGTCTACACCCGCGATCTGGGCCGGGCCTGGCGGGTGGGTGAGGCGCTGGAATATGGCATGGTCGGGATTAACGAAGGAATCATTTCCACCGAGGTGGCACCGTTCGGCGGTATCAAGCAGTCTGGTTTTGGGCGCGAGGGCTCAAAATTTGGCATCGATGACTTCGTAACCGTCAAGTATTTGTGCATGGGTGGTTTAGCCGCATAGGTAAAGTTTATTTCCTTGACATCGGGCGGTTTTCAAGAGGCTTCGCCCCTTGAAAACCGTTACTTAGAAAAGTGCGGGAAGAGGCTTTGAGCCGCCGCGATCTGGCTGTCAGCCATCCGGGCTTCACGATTTCGGTGCTGTCCTCAGCGCATACGTGGCATGCGTCAACACTTTTTTTTATGTGGACCCGTTCACAGTATTAGGCAGCCCATCGGTCTAAGTTGGCCTCAGATGCCCAGTGACAAGGGCGCACGCATCAGGAGAGACCGCCATGTCCATCATCAAGCCGCTTCGTTCACTGAATGCCCAGTCGCTGGACGATGCCAACCCGATGCCTTCTTTGATGGAAAGTAATTTTTCGACATTCGATTCGTTTGGCGGTTTTTCGAGCACACCGACGACTTCAGTCGTGGCGAGCGTGGCCCTCATCAACACTCCGGCACCGGCGGTGACCACCACTTCTTCGGTCGTGGCGAGCGCGGCCCTCATCGACACTCCGGCACCGGCGGTGGCCACCACTTCTTCGGGTTCTGGCGAGGCCGGGGCGAGTAGCGGCTCATCATCTGGTTCGACGACAACTTTGGGTAACCAAGTCAGCGGTAGCAATGTCATTTCGGTTGCACGCGAATCCTACATCGCTCGCCCCAACGGGCTTTATAATCTGGGGGCGATGTTCCAGGTTAGTCCCGGCTTCACGACCTCACCAGCCAAGCTCTCAGTCACGGTTTATGATCGTGAGAATTACGGCGGGGTTGAAACTCACAACTTTGGTACGCTCTACGCCAACAATGGTGCCACCTATCGCGCCGGTGGATACACGCTTAATTTCTCGCAGGTCAATGGCCAGTATATGACCGCAAACGGTATGACTTTGGCAGATTTTACCTATAGTGCCTCTACCCAGGAAGATCGCACCGCTCACTTCAATATGACTGCCTACAATGCCGCCGGTTCCGTGTTGACTCAACGTGATGTCGATGTCGTGACTCACAGCACCTACACGGACACCACGGCCGGCGTGGTTACTGGCGCTGAAATCGCCAAGGTCGCGCAGTCCTATATCGGCAAGGTTTGGGACGACAGCGGCTGCTGGGTGCTGGCGTCCAATATTGCCGCTTCCGCCGGTGGGTCGTTGTGTTTGAATTCCGGCTGGATCACCAGCCAGATCAGCGACAATGGCCAATTCACAGTCGCCTACAACGCCTACAAGGGCATCAACGCCAACTGGATGAATACGCTTCAGGCGGGCGACATCGTGGAACTGGGTTGGAAGAACGCCAATTTTGGCCACATCTTCACCATCGACCGGGTGACCAATGGTGCGGCCTATCTGGTTGATAATTCTGGCGCTTCCTATAAAGGGGCTGGGGCCGACAAGACCGATGTCTATGTCGCCGAGCAGAAGCTCTCTAGCTACGCGCCCTCCATCGATCAGAGCACGGTCGTGGTGTATCGCGCCAATGGTGCCAAGCCGACCGTGGCCAATCTGGCCGCGACCACCATGGTCAACGACTTCACCAATGTCGGCGTCGGCAAGTCGATCGCGGTCGGTTCACTGTTTCGGGTCACCGATGCCGATAACGACGCCATCACGCAATATCAAGTCCGTGACGGCGGCAATGGCGGCGGTTTTTTCACCCTGAATGGTGTGCGTCAGGTTGAATGCCAGTGGATCACGATTAACGCTTCGCAACTGGCGCAGTTGGGTTTCACCGGTTCGTCGTCCGGTTCAGTGTCGGATACGATCGAGGTCAAGGCCTATGACGGTAAGACCTGGGGTGCTGCCGACAGCGGGCGTATCGTCAGCCTGTGGGATCAAACCAGCCAGAAAGACGAGCAGACCTTTCGTAACTTTGGTGCGATCGACAAGAACAACAATCCGGTTCGGGCGACTGAGTGGGTTAGCTCTTCGGATAAGTACGACTGGTGGACGTTCTCGATTTCGAGCAAGGCGACCGCAGTCGATGTCCAATTGTCGAACATGGTTGGCCAAGTCAATATGTATGTATTTGACAGTAAGGGGGCCGTGGTTGGTGCCGCTTACGGTTATTCCTTCAACAACACCGCTTGCAAGCTGACCGGCACCTTGGGTGTGGGGACTTATACCATTCGCCTTGACGACTATCTGGGCGACACCAACTATGATCTGACCGTGGGCAAAGCCGGAACATTGCCGTCCGTGATGTCGGGCGGGGCTACCCAGATGATGTACGCCAACACGGCGATGAAGCCCTCTTCCGGCGGCGCGCCGGAGTCCGAGCTGTTCGGAGGCATGTCGCCGTTGTCCGGCACCGCGCCGTCGTTGTCTTACGCGGACAGCACGGGTTTGGATGGGTTGAGCAACGCCAGCCTGTTCCAGGCCGACCCGCTGGTGCAGAACGACCGGTTGTTGATGGCGGCGTCGCGGGTCTGATTTGAATGTAAAATAACACAGGTCCAGGAGCCTTCAGGCTCCTGGACCCACTTCATTTGGGGTGGTTGGCCAACCTTGACTCAGCCCATCGCCTTCTTAAGGTTCTCGTCCAGCTTGTCGAGGAACTTGGCGGTGGTTAGCCACGGCTGGTCCGGGCCGACCAGAATCGCCAGATCCTTTGTCATAAAGCCGGCTTCGATCGTGTCGATGCAGACCTTCTCCAGCGCTTCGGCAAACTTGGCGACTTCCGGCGTGCCGTCGAACTTGGCGCGATAGTGTAGGCCACGGGTCCAGGCATAGATCGACGCGATCGGGTTGGTCGAGGTTTCTTTGCCCTTCTGGTGTTCGCGATAGTGGCGGGTAACGGTACCGTGGGCGGCTTCGGCTTCCACGGTTTTGCCGTCTGGTGACAGCAGCACTGAGGACATCATGCCAAGTGAGCCGAAGCCCTGGGCGACGGTGTCCGACTGCACGTCGCCATCATAGTTTTTGCATGCCCACACGAACGCGCCCGACCACTTCAGCGCTGAGGCGACCATGTCGTCGATCAGGCGGTGCTCGTAAACAATGCCCAACTTATCGAATTCAGTTTTGAATTCAGCATCAAACACGTCCTGGAACAGATCCTTGAACCGGCCGTCATAGGCTTTGAGGATGGTGTTCTTGGTCGAAAGATAGACCGGCCAGCCTTTGGCCAAGCCGTAATTCAAACAGGCGCGGGCGAAGCCCTTGATCGATTCGTCCAGGTTGTACATGCCCATGGCCACACCGGACGATGGGAAATCATAGACTTCGTGCTCGATCGGGGCGGAGCCGTCGGCCGGCTTGAAGGTGATGGTCAGCTTGCCCGGGCCGGGAACTTTGAAATCGGTGGCGCGATACTGATCGCCAAAGGCATGGCGGCCGATCACGATCGGCTGAGTCCAGCCCGGCACGAGCCGTGGCACGTTCTTGCAGATGATCGGTTCACGGAACACGGTACCGTCCAGAATGTTGCGGATGGTACCGTTGGGCGACTTCCACATCTTCTTCAGGTTGAATTCTTTGACTCGGGCTTCATCTGGCGTGATGGTCGCGCACTTGACGCCAACCCCATACCGCTTGATGGCGTTGGCCGCGTCCACCGTTACTTTGTCATCGGTAAGATCGCGGTTTTCCATGCCCAGATCGAAATATTTGATATCGATATCCAGGTAAGGAAGAATCAGTTTGTCTTTGATAAACTGCCAGATGATCCGGGTCATTTCATCGCCGTCGAGATCGACGACCGGATTGGCGACCTTGATTTTGCTCATGGCGGCAGAAGCTCCAGTGTTTGGGATCATGTGGGATAAGGGAGGGTAGCGACCGGGGGATACGTTCCAGCTTGATGTGGGTTCTAACCGAACATAGCGTCGATGTCACCCTGGTCGATGCCGTTATCCGAAGGCCCGTTGAGCAGATGGGCATCCGGGCGGGTATCGACCGGTTCGGCTGGGACTTCGCCTGGGTTGACGCCATCAACTCCCCAGATGTTGATCATCGCCAGCACACGCTGCTCGATATAGCGAAGTACATTGATTACCTTGGTTGTGCGCTGGCCGGTCAAATCCTGGAACGAGCAGGCGGTGAAGATATTCATCACCTCAGTATCCAGATCGGCTAGGATCAGGTCTGGCGCACCAGCTTCCCGCAGACGGCTGCATAGTGCCATGATTCGTTCGGCAGCGTTGAGAATCTCAAACGAGGCCCGCTCGGTCGATTGGACGATGGCGTCAAGTTCATTCGTAGCGGAATGAAAGCGGTCATCGCCGCCGTCCTTGGGCCGCATGGCGATGATTTCACGCCGCGCATGAACAATCGAGGCACTCATATCCTGCAATTCGCGCCGAAGAACTTCGATGTGCTGTGCCGGGCCGGCGGTGGTGGTGGCGGTAATTTTACTGACCGCAGTGCGCAACTCCCCGATCATAGCCTTGACTTCTTCTGCGGCCAGAACCCGTGCTCGACTTTCATGCTCGCGCAAAAAAGCCCGGCCTCGCGGCGTGCGAGCGACGAAACGGCGCAGCTCCTGGTAATCCTCTTCGGTAAAACGGATCACCTCGGTCATAGACGAACTCCTCACGGGACCATAGACTCTAAGGGGGAAACCGGTTCACGCGTTC